>DATNAW010000026.1:0-12120 GCA_035572335.1 Rhodanobacteraceae bacterium | reverse complement strand
GTGAAGCCGTGCATGCCGGCTTTCGACGCGGCGTAGTTGGCTTGTCCGTACTGGCCTTTCTGGCCGTTGATGGAACTGATCTGCACGATGCGTCCCCACTTGCGCGCGCGCATGCCTTCGATCGCCGGGCGCGTGACGTTGAAGCAGGCATTCAAGTTGGTGTTCACCACGTCGATCCACTGCTGGTAGCTCATCTTGTGGAAGGTGGTGTCGCGGGTGATGCCGGCATTGTTGACGAGGATGTCGATGGGGCCGAGCTTGCTCTCGATCTCGCGCACCATCCGCTCGCACGATTGCGGATCGGAGACATCGCCGTTGACCGTGAACACATCGATGCCTTCGCCCTTGAGTTTGTCGCGCCATGCCCTGGTCTTTTCTTCGTTGCGGTAGTTGGTCGCGACCTTGTGGCCCATCCTCGCGAGCCGGTGGACGATCGCGGTACCGATGCCGCCGGTGCCCCCCGTTACCAATGCCACGCGTGCGCTCATGACCGCTCCTCTCGTGTGATGGTGCGGCCATCCTACGCCTGCCCTTGCGCCGGCGGGAGACTGCGGGAAGGGCGGAGGGACCTGCTACGCTCCGACGCTTGCCTGTGCGATGCGAGTGGTCACGCCGCCTGGCGCCGAAAGATCGAAGTCGCGCGCGGCGATGCGGAGCATGGCGTCGACGTCGTGGGCATCGGGCACCGGCTGGCCGAGGAAGCGCAGCGCATTGGCCAGCGCAGCGCGCGGATCGGCCGCGTCCACCGCCGGCGCATCGCTGGACTTGGAAAGCTTGCGGCCCTGGCCATCGACTGCGAGAGGCAGGTGCAGGTACGCGGGCGTCGGCAAACCGAGCAGGCGCTGCAGCAGGATCTGGCGCGGCGTGGAATCGAGCAGGTCGCAGCCGCGCACCACTTCGGTGATGCGCTGGAAGGTGTCGTCCACCACGCATGCGAGCTGGTAGCTCCACAATCCGTCGGCGCGGCGCAGCACGAAATCCCCGACCGCTTCGCGCACGTTCTGGCGCTGCGGTCCTTGCAAGCCATCGTCGAAGGCAATATCGACGTCCGGCACGCGCAGCCGCCAGGCAGGTTCGCGATCATCCTGGCGCGTGCTGATGCAGCGTCCGTCGCGATGGAGGGCGCCGGCCGCTTCCAGGTCAGTGCGGCTGCACCAGCATGGAAACGCGAGGCGATCGCCCTGCAGTTGTCGCAACGCCTGCGCGTAGGCTGTGCCTCGCCGCGATTGATGCAACGGCCGTGCGTCGGCGACCAGGCCGAGTCGCGTCAGCGCCGAGAGGATCGATTCGGTCGAACCCGCCACTTCGCGTGGCGGGTCGATGTCGTCGACGCGCAGCAACCACTGCCCGTGCAGGTTGCGCGCGCGCAGCCAGCTTGCAAGCGCGGCCACCAGCGAGCCGAAATGCAGCTTGCCGGTGGGCGATGGCGCGAAGCGTCCGCGGTAGGTCACGCGGCCTCCTTTGCGTGGAGCGGGGCGGCGGCTAGTATGCGGCAGACGCGCGGGCCACGGCCGGTGCGGCGGGCCGCGCGACAGTTCGCGGTGGGGAATCACGCCAACAGGACATGTCCATGAATGCAATCAGCGGAACGCCGAAACGCAGTGAACTGACCGTACGCGGCATCATCATCGGCATCGTCATCACGATCGTGTTCACAGCCGCGAACGTGTACTTCGGGTTGAAGGCAGGCCTGACGTTTTCGACCTCGATCCCCGCCGCCGTGATTTCGATGGCGATCCTGAAGGCGCTGCGCGACGCGACGATCCAGGAAAACAACATCGTGCAGACGGTGGCCTCGGCGGCGGGCACGCTGTCGTCGATCATTTTCGTGCTCCCGGGCCTGATCATCGTCGGCTACTGGAGCGGATTCCCGTTCTGGATCTCGGCCGGCATCTGCGCGACCGGCGGCATCCTCGGCGTGATGTACACGATCCCGCTGCGACGCGCGCTGGTGACCGATTCGGATTTGCCGTACCCCGAAGGCGTCGCCTGCGCCGAGGTGTTGAAGGTCGGCAGCGGTTCCGACGAACAAATCGGCCGCATGGCCGAAGTGGAATCGGTGCCAACTGCGGGCGGTGCGCGTCGGGTCGGTGCATCCGATGCCGCAGCGGCGGCGGAGGCCAGTGGGGCCGGACTCAAGGCGGTGCTGTGGGGCGCGATCGTGTCGGCGATCTTCTACATCATCGTGCAGACGAAGGTGTTCGCCGCCAGCGTCACCGACTATTTCCGCATGGGCGGCGGTCGGGCCGGCGCGACCGGTTTCGACTTCGGCCTGTCATTCGCGCTGTTCGCGATCGGACATCTGGTCGGTTTGTGGGTCGGCGTGGCGATGCTGGTGGGTGCGGCGATCGGCTGGGTGTGGGCGGTGCCGTATTTCACGCACCTGCATTGGACCGCGGGCGCGGCCGCCGATGTCGCGCAGGCCGGCTGGAGCCACTACGTGCGTTTCATCGGCGCGGGCGCGATCGGCGTCGCCGCGATCTGGACCCTGGCCAAACTGGTGAAGCCGCTGGCCAGCGGACTGGCCGGCGCGTTCCGCGCGTCGCGCGCACGCAAGGCCGGCACGCTGCACGAATTGCCGCGCACCGAACACGACATGCCGATCGGCATCGTCGGCCTGATTTCGGTGGTCTGCTTTATTCCGATCGCGTACCTGCTGTGGCACTTCGCGGTCAACAACGGATTGGGCGGCGCGACATGGCCGCTGGTGATCGGCGGCGTGGTGTTCGTGGTGCTGTTGAGTTTCCTGGTGTCGGCCGTGTGCGGTTACATGGCCGGCCTGATCGGCTCGTCCAACAGTCCGCTGTCGGGCGTCGGCATCCTGGTGGTGGTCATCGCTGCGCTGCTGCTGGTGGTCGGCATCAAGCCGTTCCTGCCCGCGGGCGCGGACAAGGCGCTGGTCGGATTCGCGTTGTTCATCACGGCCATCGTGTTCGCGGTGGCGTCGATCGCCAACAACAACCTGCAGGATTTGAAGACCGGCCAACTGGTGGATGCCACGCCCGCATTGCAGCAATGGGCGCTGGTGATCGGCGTGCTGGCGGGCGCGGTGGTGATCCCGCCGGTGCTGGATCTTTTGCAGCACACCTACGGTTTCCTTGGCGCGCCGGGCGCCAACCCCGCGACCGCGCTGCCCGCACCGCAGGCCGGCCTGATTTCGGCGCTGGCCAAGGGCGTGATCACCGGCGACGTGCCGTGGGACATGATCGGTCTCGGTGCCGGCATCGGGGTCGCGATCATCATCCTCGACGAATTGCTGGGGCTCTCGAAGAAGGGCCCGCGCCTGCCGCCGCTGGCGGTCGGCCTCGGCATCTACCTGCCCACTTCGACCACGCTGATGGTTGTGGTGGGTGCGCTGGTCGGCGCGTGGTTCGACCGTCGTGCGGAACGCAGGCCCGGCACCGACATGACCAAGCAGCTGGGCGTGCTGCTGGCGTCCGGCCTGATCGTGGGCGAAAGCCTGCTGGCGGTGATCTTCGCCGGCATCGTCGGCTTCAGTGGCAAGCAGAATCCGATCGCGCTGGTCGGCGACAGCTTCGCGACGCCGTCGATCATCATTGGCGGCGTGGTGTTCGCGGCGCTGGTGATCATCCTGTATCGCTGGATCATCGGAATGGGCCGCGCCGCGGCTTGAGAAAACGCCGCCGCGCCACCAATCATGGAGCTTGCCACGCGCCCCGCGAGGGGGCGCGTGGCCCTGCCTTGTTCATTCTTCCGACTTGAATCGATCGCCATGAACAACACTGCCGAAACCCGTCCCTTCGAAGCCGAAGTCGCGCAGGTCCTGCGCCTCGTCACGCACTCGCTTTACTCGCACAAGGAAATCTTCCTGCGCGAACTGGTTTCCAATGCTTCCGATGCCTGCGACAAGCTGCGCTTCGAGGCCATCGGCAGACCCGAATTGCTGGGTGCTGACGGGGAGCTGCACATCGACATCGGATACGACAAGGACGCGAAGACGCTCACGGTTCGCGACAACGGCATCGGCATGAGCCGCGATGAAATCGTCGCGAATCTGGGTTCGATCGCGAGTTCCGGCACGCGGCGCTTCCTCGAATCGCTTTCCGGCGAGCAGCAGGCCGACGCGCGCCTGATCGGCCAGTTCGGAGTGGGTTTTTATTCCGCGTTCGTGGTGGCCGACAAGGTGACGGTGCTGTCGCGCCGCGCGGGCGTGGAAGCGAAGGATGGCGTGCGCTGGGAAAGCGACGGGCAGGGCGAATATTCGCTGGCGACCGAAGACATCGAAATGCGCGGCACGTCGGTGATCCTGCATTTGAAGGAAGACGAAACCGAATTCCTCGACCACTGGAAGCTGCGCGACCTCATCCGCAAGTACTCCGACCATGTCGCTTTTCCGATCCGGATGCAGAAGGTCAAGGACGGCAAGCCGACGGACGAGTGGGAAACCGTCAACGATGCTTCGGCGTTGTGGGCCAAGCCGAAATCTGAAATCAGCGACGACGAATACAAGGCCTTCTACAAATCGCTGGGCCACGATTTCAGCGATCCGCTGGCGTGGACACACAACCGCGTCGAGGGCAGCCAGAGTTTCACGACGCTGCTCTACATCCCCGCGCAGCCGCCGTTCGACCTGCTGATGGGCGCGCGCGACGAGCGCCGCGGCCTCAAGCTGTACATCAAGCGCGTCTTCATCATGGACGCGGCCGAGGAACTGCTGCCGAACTACCTGCGCTTCGTGCGCGGCGTGGTGGATGCGGACGACCTGCCGCTCAACGTAAGCCGCGAGATCCTGCAGCACAACCGCCAGATCGAACGCATCAAGGGGTCGTGCGTCAAGCGCGTGCTGGACCTGATCGAAAAACTCGCCAGGGAC
Source organism: Rhodanobacteraceae bacterium (assembly GCA_035572335.1). Classification (GTDB taxonomy): domain Bacteria; phylum Pseudomonadota; class Gammaproteobacteria; order Xanthomonadales; family Rhodanobacteraceae; genus 66-474. Next base: position 7,286 of record DATNAW010000026.1, on the reverse strand, counting down.
GAGCCGGAAAAATTCGAGACCTTCCGCAGGGCCTTCGGCAACACGCTGAAGGAAGGCATCGTCGAGGATCCGTCCAACCGCGAACGCATCGCCAGGTTGCTGCGCTTTGCGTCGACCAAAGGCGAGGGCGCCGAGCAGGTGGTGTCGCTGGACGATTACATCGGCCGCATGCAGCCTGGCCAGGACGCGATCTGGTACGTCACCGCCGACAATTACAAGGCCGCGGCCGGCAGCCCGCAGCTCGAAGCCTTCCGCGCCAAGGGCATCGAGGTGTTGCTGATGTTCGACCGCGTCGACGAATGGATCATGGGCCAGTTCGGCGAATACGAGGGCAAGTCCTTCCGCAACGTCGCCAAGGGCGAGTTGCCGCTGGACGAGGCCGACAAGAAGAAACAGGAAGAGGTCGCGAAGGAAGCCGAGCCGCTGGTGAAGAAGCTCAAGGAACTGCTGGGCGATCGCGTCGACGACGTGCGGGTCTCCGCGCGGCTCACCGAATCGCCCTCGTGCCTCGCGCTGTCGGATTACGAACTCGCGCCGCACCTCGCGCGCCTGCTGCGCGAAGCGGGACAGGAGGTTCCGGATTCGAAGCCGACGCTCGAAATCAATCCGGCGCATCCGCTGGTGAAGCGCGTGGAATCCGAGACCAACGAAGCTAAGGCCAAAGACCTGGCGATGTTGCTGCTGGAACAGGCCGGAATCACCGCGGGCGCCCAGTTGCCCGATCCGGCGGCATTCGTGCAGCGGATGAATCGGTTGTTGGCGGGGTCATGACCCGATCGCGCCCAAGGCGCGCTCCTGCATGGGCAACTGTAGGAGCGAGCCATGCCCGCGACGACTCACCGGGCCCACGATGAGTGATCAGACTGCAATCCGCATTGACGCCTGGCTGTGGGCCGCGCGTTTCTTCAAGACGCGTTCGCTGGCGAAGCAGGCGGTCGAACGCGGGCGCGTGACGCTAGCGGGCGCAACGTTGAAGCCTTCGCACGCGGTGAAGCCGGGCGACACGCTGCGCATCACGCGCGGCGAGGAAATCTTCGAAGTCGAAGTTGCCGCGCTCGCGCACAAGCGCGGTTCCACCGCGCTGGCGCAAACGCTCTACCGCGAAGCCGACGCGTCGATCGAGGCGCGTGAAGCCGCGCGCGAGCAACGCCGTGCCGAGCGCGCGGGCTATCAGCCGCCGGCCAAGCGCCCCGACAAACGCGCACGGCGACTGATCCGCGCGCTGGGCGACATCGACACGCTCTAGACGACCGACGGAGCGTGCCTGATATTGCGCGCCTGCCACGCGTACAGCGGAATGCCGAGCGCCAGCAGCACGAAGTTCCAGAACACCGCATCCTTGCCGGCACCGATCAGTGCCCACAGGCAGAAGCCGAACGCGGCGAAGGCCAGCACCAGTTCGCGCGCGCGCAGCGGGCGCCCACTGCGGTGCGCCAGCACCACGTCGGCCATCGCGCAGAACAGGTAACACACGACGTTACCCAACGTCGTCAGCAGCACCATGAAGGTGAACATCGCGATCATGCCGCGGCTGTAGTTGGCCAGGACCATCAGGCTGTTGATGACGCCCGCGACCAGCAGCGCCGGCACCGGCGTGCCGCGTGCGGATTCGTGCGCGAAGAACTTCGGGAACAATCCGTCCCGCGCGACCGCCTGCGGGAATTGGCCGGCGATGAGCGTCCATCCATTCAAGGCGCCGAAGCAGGAAATCGCTGCGGCACCCGCGATCAGCCAGCTCGCCCAGCCGCCCCAAAGCAGGCGCCCCGCGTCGGCGAACGGCGCTTGCGATTTGGCAAGTTCGGAGGCCGGCAGCAGGCCCATCACCGCGGCGGTGCACGCGATGTAGAGTGCCGCCGCGATCGCGGTGCCGAGCAGCGTGGCGCGCGGAATGGTTTTTTCCGGATCGCGCACGTGCCCCGCGGGGATCGTGGCGCTTTCGACGCCGACGAAGGCGAACAAGGTGGCAGCAACGCAGATGTTGATCGCGCCCCAGGCAGAGCCTGCCTGCGGCCCCGGTACCAGCAGGTGCGGATCGAAACGCGTGAATCCGAACAACGCCAGTGCCAGCAGCGGCAGAACCTTCAGTACGGTCGTCGCGACCTGCACACCGCCCGCATTGCGGATGCCGGCGATGTTGACGCCGACCAGCACCCACACCGCCGCCATCGCGGTCAGCGCGCCGTAGAGGGGGCGCGTGGCGAGGGCGGGAATGAACGCCGACATGTAACTCGCGAACGCGACGGCGATGGTCGCGTTGCCGCCGACCAGCGCAATCCAGTATACCCATGCGACCAGGAAGCCCACGCAGTCGCCGAAGGCGTCGCGACTGTACGCATACGGCCCGCCCGCACGCGGCGCCCGTTTCGAAAGGCGAAAGAACACGCCGGCCAGCAACAGCGCACCGACGACGCTGATGAGCCATCCGATCAGGCTGTATCCGCCGTAGGGCGCAAGCGACGCGGGCAGCAGGAACACGCCCGAGCCGATCATGTTGCCGAGGACCAGCGTGGTGGCGATGCCGATGCCGATCTGGCGCTTCGAGACGTTCATGCGGTGCCCCCTCGTCGGTGTGGCTCCCGGCGCGGCGCGAGTATACGCGTGCGAAGGGCAACGGCGGGCGGCATCGGCTACGCTGTCGGCCGGTTTCCAGGGAGTCACCACCATCGCCCGCATTGCCATCACGCGCGCCGTCAGCCGCGCACTCGAACATTGCGAGCTGACCCACTTGCCGCGCCGTGTGATCGATATTGGACTCGCGCGCCGTCAGCACGCGGCCTACGAGCAGGCATTGCGCGACGCCGCTTGCGTAGTGCGGCAGCTTCCAGAACAACCCGGCCAGCCGGATTCGGTGTTCGTCGAAGACACGGCGATCGTGCTGGACGAAGTGGCCGTGATCACGCGGCCGGGTGCGGCGTCGCGACGCGGGGAAGTGGAATCGATGAGCACCGCACTGGCGGAATTGCGCGACATCGTGCGCATCGAGCCGCCCGGCACGCTGGATGGTGGCGACGTGCTGCGGCTGTACCGAACCCTGTATGTTGGCGCCTCGACGCGCAGCAGCGCGGAAGGCATCGCGCAACTCGAACATCTGCTGGCGCCGTTCGGTTATCGCGTGGTCGCGGTGCCACTGAGGGACTGCCTGCATTTGAAGAGCGCGGTGACGCAAGTGGCACCGGGACAGGTGCTGTTGAATCCCGATTGGGTGGACGCGCGTTGTTTCCCGAACTGGGAACCCATCGCGATCGATCCTGCCGAACCGCACGCGGCCAACGCGCTGCGGGTCGGCGACGCGCTGATTTATCCGGCGTCGTGCCCGCGCACGGCGAACGCACTGCGCAAACGCGGCATCGATGTCCGCATCGTCGACATGTCGGAAACCGAAAAGGCCGAGGGTGCGGTCACCTGCTGCAGCGTGATCCTGGAAACCTGACCGCCTTCTACACCGCATGGTGGACGTGCGGCATGACGCGGCGTGAACAATCGGCGGCGTAGCATCCCGCACTCGGCTGGGTACGTTCAGGTACGTGTTCGGCTTCGGCCATGTACGCGCGCAGGCTGCTGTTTCTCGCGGGGCTGCTGGCCGCTCCCGGCATCGCATCGGGAGCGGCCACCGCAACGGCGTGCCCGCAGCCCGTCGAAATGGCGCAGCAGCGCTGGCCCGGTGAAGCCGGGTGGCTGGCGATCCAACGTGCCGGTTTGCGTTACGGCGCGATCCAGGTCGAGGTGGACAACGTCTATGACCTCGACCATCCGCGCGAAAACACCTGGTACACCCGCAGCGCCGATTTCCTGCACATCCGCACCCGCGACTGGGTGGTGAACCACCTGTTGCTGATCGCGCCGGGGCAGCGGGCGGATGCGCAGCAGGTTTATGAGGCGATCCGCCACCTGCGCGAACAAACCTTCGTGCGCGGTGCTGACATCACGCCGATCTCCTGCACGAACGGCGCGGTCGATGTGCGCGTGGACGTGCGCGACGCGTGGACGCTGAAGATCGACACGCGCTTCGCGCGCGCGGGCAACGCCAACCAGTGGCGCTTCAAGCTGGAGGATTCCAACTTCCTCGGCACCGGCCGCACGCTGGCGATCGGACGGCAGAAGACGCTGGAGCGCAGCATGAACGTGCTGGAATACCTCGATCCGACGCTGGCCAACACCGACTGGACGATGGCCGCGTATTACGAGGATCTGTCCGACGGCAAGTACCAGTCGTTGACGGTTGCGAAGCCGTTCCTGCTCGACACCACCCCGTGGGGCGCGGACGTGTCGCTGCTGAACCAGCATCTGAACCTGGGCTATTACGACGGCGGCGTGCAGCAGTGGTATTTGCCGCAGCGTGAGCGCCAGTTCCAGGCCGACTGGCAGAAGCTGCTGTCCTTCGACGGCGAAACCGCGCTGCGCGCGGGCGTCGCCGTGGACTACGAGCACTACACCTATGGCGTTCCGCTGCCGGTGAGCGCGGGGGACTTGCGGCCGCCTGCGGCGTATCCGCGCACGCTCGCCGGCATCGGGCCGATCGTTTCCCTGCACCAGGATCGCTACGCGAGCTTCGAAAACCTGCGCGAGGTGGCACGCGCGGAGGATTACAACCTCGGCTGGGATGTGTCGACGCAGGCGTTGTGGGATTCGACCGCGCTGGGTGCGAGCGCCAACGGGCCCGAGGTTTCGGTGACCGCGAGCAAGGGTTTCGAACCGTTTCCGCAATGGGTGGTGCTGGCCGACGGATCGTTGATGGCCCGCCGCGACGGCAGCCGTTGGCGCAACGAGGCGCTCACGGCCGAAGCCACCGCCTACGGCCAGCCGTGGAGCCGCCAGACGCTGGTGTTCCACCTCGATTACGCATCGCTGCTGCATCCCGATCCGGAGAACCGCCTGTACATCGGCGGTTTCCAGGCACTGCGCGGCTACCCGAATTTCTATGCGACGGGCGACCGGCGCGTGCGCGCAACCATCGCCGACCGCATCGTGACGCCGATGGTGTGGTTCCATACCTTCCAGGTCGGCCTCGTGGTGTTCAACGACGATGCGATCGTCGATCGCGGCGCAGGGCAGGGCTGGAGCAAGTGGTATTCCAGCGTGGGCGCGGGTTTCCGGATCGGCAACCTGCGCGGTTCCTTCAACCGCGTGCTGTATTTCACGGTGGCGGAGCCGCTCGTCAGCGACGTCGGGGTGCGCCGCAAGCCGCAGTTCGTGGTAGGAGACGTGCTGACCTTCTAGGCCGCGAGCGCACGGCCTGCCGCGGCCGTCACCCAATGCGGGAACGACTCTCGCGGGTTGCATGAAAGACCCGTCTGACCGGGGCATCTTGCGTGCGGTGGGTGCGCCGCCGACACTATGCGCGCTCCGTTGCGGGGAACAGGATGCCGGTCTTCGACCTATTCAAGCGGTTGGTGGGAACGAATGCGCCCGTCGGCGAACGCCGCGGCGACGAGCGGATTCGCGCGTCGGCAGGCGCGCGCGTGCTGGTGGTGGACGACTCCGCCACGATCCGCGCGGTGCTCGGCAAGATGCTCGCGCAGGACAGCTACGAAGTGCTGGTCGCCGCGGATGGCGAAAGCGCGGTCACGCTGGCGCAGGCGCAGCTTCCCGACCTGATCTTCCTCGACATCGTGCTGCCCGGCATCTCGGGGTTCGCCGTGTTGCGCGCGCTGCGCCGCGACAGCCGCACGCGCACCACGCCGATCATCATGATGAGCGGCAACCAGCAGGCGACGGAACAGTTCTACGTGCAGCGTTTCGGCGCCGACGGCTTCGTCAAGAAGCCGTTCGGTCGCGCCGATGTTTTCCATGCGATCCGTACGCTGGTGCAGGCGGGCCGCATGCCCGGGCGGCTGGAAACCGCGCCGGTCGAAGTGATTCCCGAAGGCATGACGCAGGAGGAATGGAATGCCATTCCCGATATCGGCATGCCTGACGAGGCGCACATGGTCTCCGAACCCGCGCCCGAATCCGTTGCCGCCGAGCCGGTGGCGGCCGACGTTCCGGCGCCGGTCGTGGCGGCGCCGCCGCGCGTCGATGCGCCCGTCCACGCGTGGTCGGTGCCCGCTGCGAGCGGCATGATGCGGCCGTCGATCGGCAGCGGCATGCAAGCTGCCTTGCACAGTGGTTCGACTCCGCTGGTCGTGCACGTCAACAAACCGCGGCCCGAGTCAGCAGCGGCCGAGGCAATGGGCCGCGACGAAGCGGAGCCTTCGAACGAATCGAAGGACTGATCTTCACACGTCCGGCGCGCGGAGTCGCGGTCAGGAGCCGTCCTTCGGGCAGGTCGGGCCCAGCCACTTGCCGGACGACTGGCCTTCCATCACGAAGTGGCCGCCCATGTGCGGGTCGTCGCCTTCCATCTTGAAGGTGCCGGCGTAGCTCCTGCCGCCGCTGCCGATGTTGCCGTCGATCATGCCGCGGCGCGTGCCGTCGTTGCCGCTGCAGGTGATGTCGGCGTGGAAATGATCGCCCGACCACTTCGCGTTCTGCGAGGTGCATTCCTTGTTTTCGCTGAAATCGGGATGTTCGTCTTTCGCGGCTTCTTCCGGCGTCAGGCAATGCCTGTACGTGTGCGGCTCGCCGAAGTTCGGCATCTTGATGCCGCGCGCTTTCATCTGCGCCTGCACCTCGGGTGGAATCTGTATGCCACCCTTCACGAAGTGCATCGTGGTGGTGACTTCCCATTGACCTGGAACGCGGTGCGCGGCCTGCGCGATGCAGGGCAGCGCGGCCATCGCGATGATGGCTGCTGACAGGGTGGATCGACGCATGGTGAATCCCTCCGGCTGGAATCGCGCGGCGAGCATAGGCCTGCGGGTGTGTGGTTGCCAGTGCCGGCGCTAGGGGCTGGATTGCTTCAGCCGATACAAGGCTTCGAGAGCATCCTTGGGCGTCATTGCGTCGGGATCGAGCGCGCGCACGGCTTCGGCGAGTTGCGCAAGGCGCGGGTCGGGCGGCGGTGCGGTGAACAGGTCGGATTGCGGCGAGATGGCGGCTTTCGCGGATGGTTTGTTCGGGCCGTTGCCATGGGTGCCGCGCTCGAGTTCGGCGAGCGTCTGCTTCGCGTCCGCGATTACGGTTTTTGGCAGGCCGGCCAGCGCGGCCACCTGCAGGCCGAAACTGCGGTTGGCCGGACCTTCCTTGACCGCATGCATGAAGACCAGTTGGTCGCCCTGTTTCGCATCGTGGTATTCGACGGCGTCGAGATGCACGTTGGCGATGGTGTCGAACTGCGCGGCGAGTTCGGTCAGCTCGAAATAGTGCGTCGCGAACAGCGTGAACGCACGGTTGGCGGTGGCCAGGTG
>DATNAW010000025.1:0-3159 GCA_035572335.1 Rhodanobacteraceae bacterium | reverse complement strand
CAGCATCGACGGCGTCGGCGACGCCGTGTTGCCGGCGGACGCGCACGAAGCCGGCAATCATCCGCCGGTGCTCGCCCCGCGGGTGATCGGGCCACGCAACGATTACATGATCACCTCGCTGATGAAAGACGTGATCCTGCGAGGCACCGGCGCCGCCGCGCGCGTGCTTGACCGGCCCGATCTGGCGGGCAAGACCGGCAGCACCAACGACCATCGCGATGCCTGGTTCGTCGGTTTCAACGGCGACCTGTCGACGTCGGTGTGGGTGGGTTTCGACGACTACAGCTCGCTCGGCCATGGCGAGTTCGGCGCCAAGGCCGCGCTGCCGATCTGGATGCAGTACATGAGCGCGGCGCTCAAGGGAACGCCGCTCAACACGTTGCCGATGCCGCCCGGAATCAGTACGGTATGGATCAACCGCAACAGCGGCCTGCCGACGGGAGCGGACGATCCGGACGGCATGAACGAGATGTTCAAGGTGGAAGACGTCGATCGCCTGCGCAGCCAGGCAGCCCAGCAGAAGGAGCAGGATCAGCAGCACGCCTACGAGATCTTCTGAACCCGCGGGTCGTCGACCCGGACCTTGTGCGAAAGGGCCGCGGCCGGCGCCATCCATCGTTGAGGAGTGCGTCATGTCCCGAGGCGAACACCACCGCATCCATGCGCATGACCGGTTGCAGCGCAACCGGCTGCGCGTGGCCCAGGAAGCCGCCCGCCTGATGAGCGAGCACGGCATTCGCGACTTCCACCACGCGAAGCTCAAGGCCGCCGAGCGGCTGGGCATCCTCGATACGCAGGCGTTGCCGCGCAACCTGGAGATCGAGCAGGCCTTGCGCGAGCATCAGCGATTGTTCCTCGCCGATCGTCAGCCGCAATTGCTGCAGCAGCGACGCGAGGCGGCGGTCGAGGCGATGGCCTTCCTCGCTGCGTTCGAACCACGTCTGGTCGGTGCCGTGCTCGAAGGCACCGCCGACGCGCATTCGGCGGTGTGCCTGCACGTGCACAGCGACGACCCTGACGCGGTGGTGCGGTACCTGCGCGAGCACGGCGTGCCGATCGAAATGCAGGTACGCCGCTTGCGCTACAACCGCGACGAACAGCCCGAATATCCGGTGCTGCTGTTCAGCGCCGACGACCTGCCGTTCGATCTCACCGTGCTGCCGCGCGACGCGCTGCGCCAGGCTCCGCTGGATCGCACCGAACTGCGGCCGATGCGGCGAGCCTCGCTGGCGCAGGTGGAGGTACTGCTGGCGCAGGATGCCGGCGAGGCGTTCGAACAGCGTCTGCGCGCCGCCCTTCGCTGAAGGCACCCCGCGTGACGCGCAAAAAAACGCCCCGGACCAGGCCGGGGCGTTTCATGCAAGCGGAGAATCCCCGATCGGTGGCGTATCAACGCTTCCCGGTCGGCAGGTAATCACGCACGTCCGCGCCGGTGTAGACCTGGCGCGGCCGGCCGATGCGCGATCCCGGCGTTTCGTGCTGCTCGATCCAGTGCGCGATCCAGCCGGAGGTGCGCGCGATGGCGAACATCACGGTGAACATCTCGGTCGGAATGCCCAGCGCCTTGTAGATGATGCCGGAGTAGAAATCGACGTTCGGATACAGCTTGCGCTCGACGAAATAGTCGTCCTTCAGCGCCGCCTCCTCCAGCTTCATCGCCACGTCCAGCAGCGGATCGTTGACGCCCAGCTCGGCCAGCACCTTGTGGCACATCTCGCGGATGATCTTCGCGCGCGGATCGAAGTTCTTGTACACGCGATGGCCGAAACCCATCAGGCGGAAGCTGTCGTTCTTGTCCTTCGCGCGAAGGATCGCCGACTCGACGTTGTCCGGCGTGCCAATTTCCCTGAGCTGCTTGAGCACCGCCTCGTTGGCGCCGCCATGCGCCGGGCCCCACAGCGCAGTGATTCCTGCAGCGATTGACGCATACGGGTTGGCACCGGTGGAACCGACCAGGCGCACGGTCGAGGTGGACGCGTTCTGCTCGTGGTCGGCATGCAGGATGAACAGCAGGTCCAGTGCCTTGGCGGCGACCGGATTCAACGTCAGCGGCTCGCTCGGCACTTCGAACATCATGTGCAGGAAACGGGTGACGTACTCGAGGTTGTTGCGCGGATAGCGCACCGGCCAGCCGATCGAATAACGGAAACAGGCGGCCGCGATCGTCGGCATCTTCGCAATCAGGCGGATCGCGGCCATCTTGCGGTCGACCGGATCATCCACATCGAGGTCGTCGTGATAGAACGCCGACAGCGATGCCACCGCTGCCGCGAGCATCGCCATCGGATGCGCGTCGTGGTGGAAGCCCTGGAAGAAGTTCTTCTGCGCCTCATGCATCATCGTGTGGTGCGTGATGTCGTGATCGAACGCGGCGAATTCGGCCGGCTTCGGCAGCTCGCCGTTGAGCAGCAGGTAGGACACTTCGAGGAAGTTGGACTTCTCGGCCAGCTGCTCGATCGGGTAGCCGCGATACAGCAGCACGCCCTGGTCGCCATCGATGTAGGTGATCGCGCTCTTGGTGCTGGCGGTGCTGCCGTAGCCTGGGTCGTAGGTGAAGTGACCGGTATCCTTGTACAGCGTGCCGATGTCGATGCAGGCCGGGCCGAGGGTGCCGCTGACCAGCGGCAGTTCGCTGCCGCGATGGCTCGATTCATCGACGAGCTTGACGGTCTTGGGGTCGGACACGGAAACCTCCTTGCAGATGGGTCGTTGCCGTCGGCAGCCGCCAGGGCGAACCGTCCAGCAGGGGAATGTGGGTGCCGCACGCCGGGGAGTGCATGCGACGCAACCGATGCCGTGGCATCAATTCACTCCCCATTATCGCACAAGGGGGCGTTCACATTCGATCGCGCATGGTCGAATCGCGGACACGAAAAGACGCGGGGCAAGCCTGCGCCTGCCCCGCGTCGCGAATCGAACCCACTTTGTGGCCGGCGCCAGGCGCGGGCCACCTTCAACGCTTATTCCTTGACGGAACCCGCGTAGCGGCGGCGGAACTTGTCGACGCGACCGCCGACATCCAGCGTCTTCTGCTTGCCGGTGTAGAACGGGTGCGAATGGCTGGAGATATCCACCTTGATCAGCGGGTACTCATTGCCGTCTTCCCACTTGATGGTTTCCTTGCTGGACATGGTCGACTTGGTCAGAAACGCGAAGTCG
>DATNAW010000024.1:0-4180 GCA_035572335.1 Rhodanobacteraceae bacterium | reverse complement strand
TCGCCCACCACGAAGCAGCGAATGTCGCGCCCGTTGGCCTCGCGCACGAATTGCTGGACCAGGAAATTCGCATACAGGCCGCGGAAGGCTTCGATCACGCTCTGCGATGCCGCGGCTTTTTCCGCCAGCACCACGCCGCTGCCCTGCGCGCCTTCATTGAGCTTGATCACGTGCGGGGGCGGCCCGAGCATGTTCAGGAGGTCCGACGTATCGTCCGGGTTGTCGCCGAACACCGTCACCGGCAAGTCGATGCCGTGGCTGGCGAGGATCTGCAGGCTGCGCAACTTGTCGCGTGCGCGCAGCACTGCGTCCGAGCAACTCGGCGTATAGACGCCCATCATCTCGAACTGGCGCAGCACGGCGGTGCCATAGAACGTCACCGAGGCTCCGATGCGCGGGATTACCGCGTCGATGCCCTTCAGCGCGCGGCCGCCGTAGTGCACGACGAAACCGTCATTGGCGATCCGCATGTAGCAACGCAACGGATCGAGCACGCGCACGCGGTGGCCACGCGCGCGCGCCGCGGCCACCAAACGTGCCGTCGAATACAACCTGGCATTGCGGGACAGGATCGCAATCTTCACTTGCGCGTATCCGATTGCTGGTTTTCGCGCCCCCTTGAGTCAAGGGGGCGATTCGTTCGCGTGCGAAAGCACGCGAACGAATGGGGGTTGTGGAAGTACGGAAGCTCCGAACCGCGGAAGCGTTGCATGGCCCTTGAACTGCAATCTGCAACTTGGTTCCGGGACAAGCGGGTGAAGGGAATCGAACCCTCGTCAGTAGCTTGGGAAGCTACAGCTCTGCCATTGAGCTACACCCGCGCCGGGAAGGCGATGGTAGCGATGCGGGCGGCGGCCATGCAACGGCCACCGAACACCGGCTAAACGCTTTCTTAGGCCACGCTTAGGATACTGGGTGCAGCAGGCGCGCATTCAGCGCCGCTGGGTTGAGATTGATGCGTCGGACGAGGGGCGCCGCACCGACGCAAGCCACACGCGCCCGGATTGACCACGGGGGTTTCCCATGTTCCGCTTCCGCCTTTCGCGTCAGCTGCTGGTCGCCACCGGCGTTTGCGCCCTGCTGCTGCTCGGCGCCGCCACGGTCCAGGCGCAGCAATACGATGGTTCGCAACCGTCCGATCAATCCCAGGCGTCCGACGACTCAAGCCAGGCGCCCGGACGTGTCGCGCGACTCGCGTACCTTTCCGGCCAGGTGCAGTTCGCACCGGCGGGGGAAAGTGATTGGGGTTCGATCGAAGTCAATCGGCCGATGGTCATCGGCGATCGCCTGCTGACCGGCGACGACGGCCGCGCCGTACTGGAACTTGGCGACGCCTCGATCCGCATCGACAACGACAGCGCCTTCGACTTCCTCAACCTCGACCAAGACAACGTGCAGATCGAACTTTCGCAAGGCACGCTGAACCTTGCGGTGCGCCAGCTTGCACAAGGCGAAAACTTCGAAGTGGACACGCCGACCGTGGCCTTCGTTGCCTCGACCGCGGGCACTTATCGCATCGACGATGACCCCTCCGGCACCGGCAGCATGGTCACCGTGTTCCAGGGTTCCGGCACCGTGTACGGCGAGAACGGCGTCAGCCGCCAAGTGGCCGCGGGCACGTCTTACCGTTTCAACGATTCGGCGCTCGCCAGCGTCGAGGCCAACGGATTGCCGCAACCCGACGACTTCGACCGCTTCTGCGAAGCGCGCGATGCGAACTACAACCGCTACGCGCAACAAGATCAACAGTACGTCCCGCCCGACATGATCGGCGCTGACGATCTGGATCAGTACGGCCAATGGAATGACGTGCCGGAATACGGCAACGTCTGGTACCCGCAGGTGCCGGCTGGCTGGGCGCCCTATCGCGACGGCCACTGGGCGTGGATCGATCCGTGGGGTTGGACTTGGGTGGACAACCAGCCTTGGGGCTTCGCGCCCTTCCACTACGGCCGCTGGGCCTACATCGGCAACCGCTGGGGCTGGATGCCGGGGCAGGTGCACGTGCGCCCGGTGTACGCGCCGGCACTGGTGGCCTTCATCGGCGGATCGGGTCTCTCGCTTTCCGTCGGACTCGGCGGAGGCGGTCCGGTCGGATGGTTCCCGCTGGGCCCGCGCGACGTGTACGTGCCGTGGTTCCATGCCTCGCGGAACTACTTCACCAACGTCAACGTCACCAACATCCGCAACGTCTACGTCAACAAGACGGTCATCAACAACTACTACGGTAATTACCGTGCCGGTCGCGTGCCACCGCGTGGCGGACACGACTACGCCTATCGCAACTTGCCCGGTGCGGTGACCGCCGTACCGCGCAACGTGTTCACGGGCGCGCGTCCGGTACACCCAGCGGTGCTGAAGCTCAACCGCACGCAACTCGCGCGTACCGAAGTCGCGGTGCGTCCGGCTGTCACCCCCGACCGGAGCAGCCTGGGTTTGCGCCACCCGACGGCTCGACCAGCCGCAATCAAGGGCCGCGAGCCCTTCGCGCGCCCAGTAGTCGCGCGCCACCAGCCGCCGCCGCGTCCCGTCGATTTCGCGGCGCGCCAGAAAGTCATCGCCAGCCAGCACGGCCAGCCGCTCACGCCTTCGCAAATGCATAACTTGCAGAAGGCGCAGCCGGCGCCTCGCGAGAATCGCGTGAAGCTGGTAGCCGCCGCAGGGGCGGCCGCCGGCGCCGCCGCGACCGGCGCCACGCATCGCGGGACACCGCCACGGCCCCCGAAACCCGGTGCGCGCACCCAACCCACGCGTTCTGTCGTGGCACCGCGTCCGGGCGAACCGCCCGCGCGCCGTCCCAGCCCGACCGAGCCATTCAAGAACACGGTGCATCCGATTCCGGCGCGCAATCAGCCGGTACAACCGACGCGTCCCGGCGAATTGCCTTCCGCGCGCTTCGCGCACCCCAACCAACAACCCGCAACACTGCCGCGCGCTCCCGTGATCCGCCCCGCCGGCGAACCGCAGCGGAATGCGCCCACTTCGGAGCGTCTGCCCGTGGTGCGGCCGGTCGAACGCGCGCCACAGCAGGTCGACAACCGGGCCGCGCAGCAACAGCGGCAAGCGCAGGCCGAGGCGCAGCAACGCGCAGGCGAGCAGCAAGCGCAACAGCAGCGTCAGGCTCAGGTGCAGGCCCAGCAGCGTGCCCGCGACCAGCAGGCGCAGCAGCAACGCCAGATGCAGGAACAGCAACGCGCGCGCGATCAACAGGCGCAGCAGGAACGTATCCGCGAGCAACAGATGCAACAGCAGAGCCAGGCGCAGGAACAGCGCGTCCAGCAGCAACGCGCGATGCAGATGCAGCAGCAACGCGAGATGCAGATGCGCCAGCAGCAGGTGCAGCAGCGCCAGATGCAACGCGCGCCGCAGCCGCGCAACAACCCGCCGCCCCAACGCCGCGAGCCACCGCCCAAAAAGCATCCGCCGGAAAGCAGCGGCCATCCATTCCGTTGAGCGACATGCAACGTACCGCCCGCGACTCGAGTCGCGGGCGGTAAACTTCCCGGATGCAAATTTTCCTCAACGGCCATGCGCACGAATGCGCGGCCACGGCTACCGTTGCTTCCCTGCTCGCAGCCACGGCTCATGGCAATCGCCGCGTTGCGGTCGAAGTGAACCGCGAAATCGTGCCGCGCAGCCGGCACGCCGAGTACACGCTGCACGAAGGCGATCGAGTGGAGATCGTGCAAGCGATAGGGGGAGGCTGAGCGCTTGCGCGATGCCGGGGGCATCGCGTGCGAAGCCGAGCGCCCGAAGCAGGATGCGGAGGGCCGAGCTTGGCAACGGCATCCGCTCGCGTAGCGAGCGCGGTCTATTCGATCGCCAGGACTTCATTTTTCAATAGCCTTTCGTTCAGGGCAATAGCAGGCACGTACTACAATCGCCGTTTGCTTTCCTGCACGCCTGCCATGAACGCCCTGCCGCAAACCGTTTCTCCCGACCTTCCCGATCCGCTGGTGATCGCGGGACGCGCCTACCGCTCGCGCCTGCTGACCGGCACCGGCAAGTACAAGGATCTCGACGAAACCCGCCGCGCGACCGAGGCCGCGGGCTCGGAAATCATCACCTTCGCGGTGCGGCGCATGAACCTCGGACAGAACCCCGGCGAGCCGAGCCTGCTCGACGCCTTGCCGCCCGAACGCTACACGCTGCTGCCCAATACCGCGGGTTGCCATACCGC
>DATNAW010000023.1:0-2539 GCA_035572335.1 Rhodanobacteraceae bacterium | reverse complement strand
GGCGCCGGCCATCACGTCTCGGTGCAACTCGTCGCGCCGGTCGCCGTTGGCGCGCTGCTGATGGTGATCGGGAACTTCATGGGCAAGTTCCGCAAGAACTTCTTCGTGGGCATCCGAACGCCGTGGACGCTCACCAGCGAGATGGTGTGGGAACGCACGCATCGCCTCGCCGGTTGGCTGTTCGTGGCGGCGGGACTGGTGTGGATCGTGGACGGCTTGCTGTACGCATCGCCGGTCGTGCTGGTGGTGTCGGCACTCGCAGCCGGTTTCATTCCGGCGATTTATTCGTATTTCCTGTATCGGCGTGTGGAAGGGCCTGCCTCACCGGGAAGCGAGCCATGAATCATGATCGCGGCTCACGAGCGGTCTCCGCTAAACTGGCGGTTTCGATGTCCGTGATTCCGCCATGTTCGACAACCTTACCCAACGCCTGTCCGCCACCGTCCAGCGCCTGACCGGGCGCGGGCGGCTGACCGAGGAAAACATCCGCGAGGCGTTGCGCGAAGTGCGCGTCGCACTGCTGGAAGCCGACGTCGCGTTGCCGGTGGTGCAGGCGCTGATCGAGCGCATCAAGGTGCGCGCGGTCGGGCAGGAAGTGCTGAAGTCGCTGACACCAGGCCAGGCGCTCGTCAAGGTCGTCCGCGACGAACTGACCGCGGTGATGGGAACGCAGAACGCGTCGTTGCATCTCGCCGCGACGCCGCCGGCGGTGGTGCTGATGGCGGGCCTGCAGGGCGCGGGCAAGACCACCACGGTCGCGAAACTCGCAAAGCACCTGATCGAGCGCAAGAAGAAGGTGATGGTGGTGTCGGCCGACGTGTACCGCCCCGCCGCAATCGAGCAGTTGCAGACGCTGGCGGGGCAGGTCGGCGCCGGATTCGTGCCGTCGCACGCGGGCGAGAAGCCTGTCGCGATCGTCAAAGCCGCGATCGATGCGGCGAAGCGCGAAGTCGCCGACGTGCTGATCGTCGACACCGCCGGCCGTACCTCGATCGACGAAGCCATGATGGCCGAGATCAAGGCGCTGCACGAGGCCGTGGATCCGGTCGAAACGTTGTTCGTGGTCGATTCGATGACCGGCCAGGATGCGGCCAATACGGCGAAGGCGTTTGCCGAGGCGCTGCCGCTGACCGGCGTGATCCTGACCAAGGTCGATGGCGACGCGCGCGGCGGCGCGGCATTGAGCGTGCGCTACATCACCGGCCGGCCGATCAAGTTCCTCGGCGCGGGCGAGAAGCCGGACGCGCTGGAACCGTTCCATCCCGACCGCATGGCCACGCGCATCCTCGGCATGGGCGACGTGCTGTCGCTGATCGAGGATGTGCAACAGAAGACCGATGCCGACAAGGCGGCCAAGCTCGCGGCCAAGGTCGCCAAGGGCAAGCGCTTTGACCTCAACGACATGAAGGACCAGCTTGACCAGATGCTCAACATGGGCGGGCTGGCCGGGCTGATGGAAAAACTGCCGGGGGTGTCGAGCCTGCCGGACAAGGTGAAGTCGCAGGTCAACGACAAGGAAGTGAAGCGGATGATCGCGATCATCGGTTCGATGACCAAGAAGGAGCGCCGCCATCCCGACTTGCTGAACGGTTCGCGGCGCGCGCGCGTGGCGCGCGGTTCCGGCACCCAGCCGGCAGACGTCAACCGCCTCCTGAAGCAGTACACCCAGATGGAAAAGATGATGGGCAAGTTCGCCCGCGGCGGCATGAAGGGCTTGATGCGGCAGATGGGCGGGGCGATGAAGGGCATGGGCGGGCGGATGCCGGGGCGCTGACCGCCTTTCCGGACATGTTGCGGGAACCCCGCCCCGCCCTTTACAATTGCGCGTTTCCCGTGCCCGGACGTCGTCTGATCGACCCCGGCCGTCCCATTCGGAGTCGATAGATCATGGTACGTATTCGTCTTTCGCGCGCAGGCGCCAAGGGCCGGCCGTTCTACCACGTGGTGGTGACCGACCAGCGCAGCGCCCGCGACGGCCGCAACATCGAGCGTCTGGGTTACTTCAACCCCGGCGCCGCCGGTACCCAGGACAAGCGCCTGGTGCTGGACGTCGAGAAGCTGAACGCGTGGGTGGCCAAGGGCGCGCAGTGCTCGGACAAGGTCGCGGCGCTGGCGAAGGAAGCGGCGAAGCAGCCTGCGGCTGCCTGATGCGATGAACGGCGGGCGGCGGGTGCTGCTCGGACGCATCGTGGGTGTGCATGGCGTGCGCGGCGCGGTGAAGCTGGAATCGTTCACTGAGCCGCGGCTGGCGATCTTCGGATACAAGCCCTGGTTGCTGGAACGCGAACCGGAGCGTTTCGAGGAAATTGCCGGAGCAGAAGGGCACGCGCAGGGCAAGGGCATCGTTGCGGTGCTGCCCGGCGTGACGGATCGCGACGCGGCGGCGAAATGGATCGGCGCCCGCATCTGGGTTCCGCGCGAGGCACTGCCGGAACTGGAACCCGGCGAGTTTTACCGGACGGATCTGGAAGGACTGCAAGTGGTGAACGAGGCGGGCGATGATCTGGGCCGCGTCACCCACCTGTTCGACAACGGCGCG
>DATNAW010000022.1:0-24870 GCA_035572335.1 Rhodanobacteraceae bacterium | reverse complement strand
GCGGGGCAGGAACCCCGCAGCGAGCCGCAAATGATACTTGGCGCGGCTTCGCGTGCGCAAGACTTGGCTGGGCGCTGGTAATCTTGCGATTTTGGCAAGAGACCCCGCCATGGCGCTGACCACGCCCCGCACGATGCCCGGCACGCTGGAATTGCTGCCTCGCGAGCAGATCGCGTTCCAGTCGATGCTGGACACGATCCGCCGCGGCTTCGAGGTGTACGGATTCCTGCCGGTCGAGACGCCGGCGATCGAATTTGCGGACATCCTGTTGACGAAAAGTGGGGGCGAAACCGAGCGGCAGGTCTATTTCGTGCTGTCGACGGGGGCGCTGGAGCAGTCGGGCCGTCCGGAACAAGCCCTGCGCTTCGACCTGACCGTACCGCTGGCGCGCTACGTGGCCGAACACGAACGCGAACTGGCGTTTCCGTTCCGGCGCTACCAGATGCAGCGCGTGTATCGCGGCGAGCGCGCCCAGCGCGGGCGGTTCCGCGAGTTCTACCAGTGCGACATCGACGTGATCGGCAAGGATACGTTGTCGATCCGCTACGACGCCGAGATCCCGGCGGTGATCCACGCGGTCTTCCGCGCGCTCGACATCGGCGCCTTCACGATCCAGCTCAACAACCGCAAGTTGATGCGCGGGTTTTTCGAAGGACTCGGCATCGGCGATGGCGAAAAGCAGATGCTGGTACTGCGCGAAGTGGACAAGCTGGACAAGCGCGGCGCGGACCACGTGCGCGGCGTGCTGACCGGCGAGTCATTTGGCCTTTCCGCCGAAGCAGCCGACAGGATCATGCAATTCGTCGAGGTGCGTTCGACGTCGCTGGCCGACGCGCACGCGAAGCTTGATGCGCTGGTCAGCGGCAGCGAAACCTTCGAACAGGGCAGGGCGGAACTGCGCGAAGTGCTGGATACGGTCGCAGCGTTCGGCGTGCCGGAATCGGCGTTCGCGCTGAATCTTTCCATCGCGCGCGGACTCGATTACTACACGGGCACCGTGTACGAAACGACATTGAACGATCACCCCGGCATCGGTTCGATCTGTTCCGGCGGGCGTTACGACAACCTCGCGGCGAATTACACCAAGTCGACCTTGCCGGGCGTCGGCATCTCGATCGGCCTGACGCGCCTGTTCTGGCAATTGCGCGAAGCCGGGTTGCTGAAGACCGCCGACAGCAGCGTGCAGGTGCTGGTGACGCAAATGGATGCGGCGCAATTGCCTGCGTGCCTGGCGATCGCGAAGGAATTGCGCGATGCGGGGATTGCCACCGAAGTTGCGCTGGAAGGCGGCAAGCTTGGCAGGCAGCTGAAATACGCCGACCGCGCCGGCATCCGCTTCGCGGTGGTGGCGGGCGAAGATGAAGTCGCGCGCGGCGCGGTGGCGGTGAAGGATTTGCGCCGCGGCGACCAGTTCGAAGTGCCGCGCGCGGAGCTGGTGAAGTCGCTGCGTGTGGAATTGGCACAGGAAGAGGTGCAGCGCGCATGATGACGATCCGCTTGGATGGCAGCCACCTCACACGCGCCGACGTGATCGCGATCGCGCGCGGCGGCGCGAAGGTCGAGCTCGATGCCGCGCAACTCGGGAAGGTGCAACGCGCGGCCGATTTCATTGCCGACAAGGTGCGCTGCGGTGAGCCGATCTACGGCGTCACCACCGGCTTCGGAAGCAATGCCGACAAGCTGCTGGGTGCGCATCGCGCGCGCGACGAACTGCCCGGCGGCAATCCCGACGCGCGCGACGAGACGCTGCCGGAGGAATTGCAGCACAACCTCATCATCACCCACGCGGTGTGCGTGGGCGAACCGCTGGCGGCCGACGTGGTGCGCGCGATGCTGGCGATCCGTATCAACACGTTGATGCGCGGGCATTCCGGCATCCGCGTCGAGACGCTGAAAGCGCTCGCCGCCATGTTGAATAGCGGCATCGTGCCGGTGGTGCCCGCGAAAGGATCGGTGGGCGCGAGCGGCGACCTCGCGCCGCTGTCGCATCTTGCGGTCGTGTTGCTGGGTGGCGGCGAAGCGTTCCATGAAGGCGAACGCATGCCCGGTGACGAAGCCTTGCGCCGTGCGGGCTTGCAGCCGGTGAAGCTTTCCTTCAAGGAAGGCCTGGCGCTCAACAACGGCACCGCGCAGATGCTGGCAATCGCGGTGCTGGCGCTGGATGAACTGGAATACCTGCTCGGCATCGCGGATCTTGCCGCCGCGATGGCGCTGGATGCCTTTGCGGGACGCAGCGGCGCGTTGCGCGAAGAAGTCCATGCGTTGCGACCGCATCCGGGACAGGCCGCCGCCGCGAAGCACGTGCGCGGACTGCTCGACGGCTCGACGCTGGTCGACATTCCCTATCACCTGGTCCCGCGTTTCCGCACCTGGACCGCGCAGGCGTGGACGGCGCCGGAAGACCAGGCGCTGTCGTTCGACATCCACTGGGAGTGGGTGCCGGCTGACAAGCGCCACGGACGCGAAGCGTTCTACCAGCGTTTCCTTCCGTTCAAGGGCGGCAAGAAACACCAGCCGCAGGATGCCTATTGCCTGCGCTGCATGCCGCAGGTGCACGGCGCGGTACGCGATGCATGGGCGCAGGCGTGCCGGGTCATCGATATCGAACTGAACGCGGTCACCGACAATCCGTTGATCTTCCCGGATGCCGAGAACGCGCAATACATCGAGGAGCAGGTGATTTCCGCCGGTCATTTCCACGGCATGCCGCTGGCGCTGGCCATGAGCTACGTGAAGGCGGCGATTCCGGTGCTGGCGTCGATTTCCGAGCGGCGCCTCAACAAGCTGGTCGATCCGGCCACGAACGATGGGTTACCCGCGTTCCTGACCGGCAATGAAGACGGCACCGACTCCGGTTTCATGATCGTGCAGTACACCGCCGCGGCGCTGGTGAACGACTTGGCGACGCGCGCGCACCCGGCCAGCGTGTATTCGATCCCGACCAGCGCCAATGCCGAGGACCACGTGTCAATGGGCGCCAACGAGGCACGCCAGGTGCTGGATATGACACGCGACCTGTCCGACGTGCTGGCGCTGGAGCTGTATACCGCCGCGCAGGCGCTGGACTATCGCAACGACATGCTCGATGCGGCGCGGCGCCTTGCCGCGAAGGGCGGCTGGCGGGCGTTGGCGTCCAAGATCGACAATGCACCGCCTGCTGCGGATGCCCAGCGCCCGCAGTTCGAGTCGGAGCTGCAGGCCTTGGCCACGCAACTGGCGGAGGCCGACGAATTCAGGCCGGGCGGCGCCATCGGCGCGGCGCATGCACGGTTGCGCGAGTCGATCGCCTTCATGCATCGCGACCGGGCGATGCAGCACGACATTGCCGAAGCGTGTCGCCTGGTCCGCGAGCGGGCCTTCGCGGCCTGATCCTCGTTTGAACGAATCCTGAGACGAACTCGCGCCGCCCTTGCGCGGCAGTGCCTGCGCGGCTATGCTTTCCTCGAATGTGCTAACGCATTAATACATTAAATTGGCGCGTGCGGCGATGGCGCGCGTGCAAGGCAGACTCGCATGAAACGAAGGGCACTGAATCCTGAAACCCCGGCCGATTCGGCCGAAACCAGCCTGTGCAAGGCCTTGTTGGCGATGCGCGACGTCGAGGAAATGCGCGCGTTTCTGCACGACCTCTGCACGCCCGCCGAACTGGAATCGCTGGTCGATCGCTGGACGGTGGTTCCGCACGTGCTGAAGGGCACGCCGTATCGCGAAATCCACGAGCACACGGCGGTCAGCATCACCACCATCGGTCGGGTCGCGCGCTTTTTGAACCAGGGCAACGGCGGTTACCTGAAGGCCGCTGCGCGCATCGCCAAGAAGGGGAGGCACGCATGATGCCGCGTGAACGCCTGCGGATCGCGGTGCAGAAGTCGGGGCGCCTCAGCGATCCGTGTTTCGATCTCCTGGACCGTTGCGGCCTGCGTTTCCGGCGCAGCCGCGACGGGTTGTTCTGTTACGGCGATGGCGAGCCCATCGACCTGCTGCTGGTGCGCGACGACGACATCCCGGGGATGATCGGGCAGGGCGTGTGCGACCTCGGCATCGTGGGGCGCAACGTGCTCGAAGAGTTCGGCGCGAATGGCACCACGAATGGACTGCGTGGGCTGCGTGACCTCGGTTTCGGGCGTTGCAGGCTCGCCGTCGCGGTGCCGCAGGACTTTGCTTATGCGGGTCCGGCTTCGCTCGCAGGCATGCGCGTCGCCACGTCGTATCCCAACCTTCTGCGTGGATGGCTTGGCCGGCAAGGCGTCGATGCGGATGTCGTCACGTTGTCAGGCTCGGTGGAGATCGCGCCGCGGCTTGGCACCGCCGATGCCATCTGCGACCTGGTGCAAAGTGGTGTCACGCTCGCGGCCAACCAGTTGCGCGAAGTCGATTGCGTGCTCGACAGCGAAGCGGTGCTGGTCGCGGCCGATCCGCTGCCCGCCGATGGCCGCCGCGATGCGATCGAACTCTTGTTGCGCCGCGTCGATGGCGTGACCCGCGTGCGCGGATCGCGGCTGCTGCTGTTGCAGGCTGCGCGCGGTTGCGTGGACGCGATCATCGCCGCGCTGCCCGGAGCGCCGCGTCCCACGATATTGCAGATGGATGGCGAACCCGGGCGCGTGATGCTGCAGGCGCTGTGTCCGGACGAATTGGGTTGGCGGCAGCTCGAGGCGATCCAGCGCGCAGGTGCGCGCGAACTGTTCGTGTTGCCGGTCGAGAGGGCGCTCGCGTGAAACACATCGACTGGCGAGCGCTTGATGAGACGGCGCGCGAGGAAGCGCTCGCGCGGCCGGAATTGTCGCGCAGCAAAACGGTGCGGGCGACGGTGGAAGGCATCATTGCAGGCGTGCGGGCGCGTGGCGACGCTGCCCTGCGCGAATACGCGGAGCGCTTCGACAACGCGATCATCGAAGATCTCGAAGTGAATGCTTCCGCGCTCGATGCGGCGGAGGCGTCGGCCGCTCCGGAGTTGAAGCGAGCGATCGCGGAAGCGGCATCGCGCATCGAAGCCTTCCATCGCGCCTGCATGCCGGAACCGGTCGCGGTGGAAACCGCGCGCGGACTTTGGGTGGAACGCGTGCCGCGATCGATCACGCGCGTGGGCTTGTACGTGCCCGCCGGCAGCGCGCCGTTGCCCTCCACGGTCTTGATGCTCGCCATCCCGGCGCGACTGGCGGGTTGCCGCGAGGTGGTGCTGTGCTCGCCGCCCCGCGCGGACGGCAGCTGCGATCCGGTGGTGCTGCATGCCGCACGAACCTGCGGCGTGCACAAGGTGTTCAAGACGGGTGGCGCACAGGCGATCGCCGCGATGGCATACGGCACCGCGTCGATCCCGCGTTGCGACAAACTGTTCGGACCGGGCAATGCGTATGTCACCGAGGCCAAGCTGCAGGTCGCATCCGATCCGCAGGGCGCCGCCATCGACATGCCGGCGGGACCTTCGGAGGTTTTGGTGATCGCCGATGATTCGGCCGATTCGGTGTTCGTCGCCGCGGATCTGTTGTCGCAGGCCGAGCACGGGCCGGACTCGCAAGTGCTGCTGGTCAGCGACTCCATGGTATTGCTGGATGCCGTCCAACGCGAGGTCGAACGCCAGTGCGCGGTCCTGCCGCGCGCGGCGGTTGCACGTCAGGCGCTGGCGCACTCCCGCCTGATTCGCGTCGCATCCATCGCCGATGCGTTCGAAGTCAGCAACCGCCATGCGCCGGAACACCTGATCGTGCAGGTGCGTGAGCCGCGTGCATGGCTGGAAGACATCGAAAGCGCGGGCTCGGTGTTCCTCGGGCACTGGACGCCGGAATCGCTGGGCGACTATTGCAGCGGCAGCAACCACGTGTTGCCGACGCACGGCTGGGCGCGCAGTTGCAGCGGCGTGTCGGTCGCGAGTTTCCAGAAGCAAGTGACGGTACAGACGTGCGCGCCCGATGCACTGCGCGCGGTGGGACCGTGCGCTGCAACGTTGGCCGCGGCGGAAGGGCTCGACGGGCATCGTCGCGCCATCACGACACGGCTCTCGGTGCTGGAAGAGAGTGCTCTTGTGGCCGGGAGATCGGTGGCATGAATCCCGTCGAGCTTGCGCGACCGGAAATCCGGGCCCTGCAGCCGTATTCCTCCGCGCGCATGGAGGCGCATGGCGGCGACGTCTGGTTGAACGCCAACGAGTCGCCCTGGCCGCCGCAGGGTGGTGAGGACGGTTGGAACCGCTATCCGGATCCGCAGCCCGCGGCGCTGTGTGCCCGCCTCGCCGAACTGTATGGCGTCGAGTCCGATCGATTGCTGGTCGGGCGCGGCAGCGACGAAGGCATCGACCTTCTGGTGCGCGCGTTTTGTGCGGCGGGCCGCGATGCGATCCTGGTTTCCCCGCCGACATTCGGAATGTACGCGACGTGCGCACGCGTGCAGGGCGCGGGTGTCGTCGAAGCGTCGCTGGGCTGCGATTTCGCGCTCGATGTCGACGCCGTGCTGGCGGCCATGACGCCCACGGTGAAACTGGTGTTCGTGTGCTCGCCCAACAATCCTGCGGGCACCGCGGTGCCGCGCGCCGAGATCCTGCACCTGGCGACCGCGCTCGAAGGCCGCGCGTTGCTGGTGGTGGATGAAGCCTATGTGGAGTTCGTCGAACCGAGTGGTGGATTCGGCAGTGTCGCAGATGGCCTGGGTGCGCATGCAAACCTGGTGGTGCTGCGCACCTTGTCGAAAGCGTGGGCCTTGGCCGGCGTGCGCATCGGCTGCGTGCTTGCGGATGCGCGGGTGGTCGCGTTGCTTCGCAAGATCATGCCGCCGTATCCGCTGCCCGTGCCTTGCGTCGAGGCCGCGTTGCGCGCGCTTGCCGTGGATGGCGAACGCGCAATGCGCGAACGTATTGATGCGATTCGCAGCGAACGCGCGCGGATGCGTGGCGAATTGTTTCGGCTGGCCTGCGTCAGCGAAGTGTTGCCATCACAGGCGAATTTTATCGCCGTGCGATTGGCCGACGCGGGCGCGGCGTACGCCGCATTACTGAAGGCCGGCGTGGTGGTGCGCGATGTGCGGCGCTATCCGCGGTTGGGTGACGCATTGCGCATCAGCATCGGGACAGAGGCGGAAAACGACCGCGTGCTGGAAGTGCTCAGTGGCATCCGGAATACGGTCGCGACACGCGCCGATCTTCGCGTGGAACTTCCGGCATGACGCGCAAACTGTTGTTCGTCGATCGCGACGGCTGCCTGATCGTGGAACCGCCGGACGGGCAGATCGACAGCTTCGAAAAACTGGATTTGATTCCGGGCGTCATCGCGGCGCTGCAGCGCTGCGTCGCGGCGGGCTACGAACTGGTGATGGTGACCAACCAGGATGGGCTGGGCACGCCGAGCTTCCCGCAGGGGCGTTTCGACGGTCCACAGGCATTGCTGTTGCGCATCCTTGCATCGCAAGGCATCCGCTTTCGCCAGATCCTGATCGACCGCAGTTTCGAACACGAGGGCCTGGATACGCGAAAGCCTGGCACGGGATTGCTGCGTCACTGGCTCGCGGACGATGGCTGGAGCCGCGCCGCGTCCGCCATCGTGGGCGATCGCGAAACCGACATGCAGATGGCGGCGAACCTGGGCGTGCGTGGATTCCGCGTCGGCACGGAGGGACTCAAGTGGAGCGAAGTCGCGCACCGCCTGCTCGACCAGCCGCGCGCCGCTGCCGTTGAACGCGTCACGCGTGAAACGCGCATCAACGTGCGCGTCGATCTCGATTCGACCGCCGAGCCCGAAATCGCGACGGGCATGGGCTTCTTCGATCACATGCTGGAGCAACTCGGCAAGCACGGCGGGTTCGCATTGGACGTCCGCTGCGACGGCGACACGCATGTGGACGAACACCACACGGTCGAAGACTGTGCGCTTGCGATCGGCGAGGCGCTGCGTCGCGCGCTGGGCGACAAGCGCGGCATCGCGCGTTACGGATTCTCGCTGCCGATGGACGAAAGCGCAGCGGATGCGCGGCTGGATCTTTCCGGGCGCGCCTGTTTCGTCTTCGAAGGCGCCTTTCCGCGCGAGCGCGTGGGCGAGCTTCCCACCGAGTTGGTATCCCACTTCTTCCGCTCGCTGTCCGACGCGTTGGGCGCCAACCTTCATCTCGCGGTACGCGGCGACAACGCGCACCACATGATCGAGGCCTGCTTCAAGGTCGTGGCGCGCTGCCTGCGCCAGGCCGTGCGCCGTGACGGCGACGCGTTGCCGACGACCAAGGGTGTGCTGGCGTGAACGTGGTGCTGGTGGATTCAGGCGGAGCCAACATCGGTTCCGTGCGTTATGCGCTGCAGCGCTTCGGCGTGGAAGCCGTGTTGACGCGCGATGCCGAAACGATTCGCCGGGCCGATCGCGTGATCCTGCCGGGCGTCGGCGCGGCCGCGCCCGCGATGGCGCGTTTGCGCGAGGCGGGATTGGTGGAAGTCCTGCGCGACCTCACCCAACCGGTGCTTGGCGTGTGCCTCGGCATGCAGCTTCTGTGCGCGAGTTCGGAAGAGGGCGACGTTGCGTGCCTCGGCCTGATCGATGCGCCGGTGCGCCGCCTCCATGCCGATCGCGGCTTGCGCCTGCCGCACATGGGCTGGAACCATGTCGCAGCGTCCGGGGATCATCCACTGAACGCGGGCGACGCAGCCAACGGCTGGGCCTACTTCGTGCACGGCTACGCGGTGCCGGTTTGCGCCGCGACGCTTGCCACGTGCGAGTACGGCGTCACGTTTTCGGCGGCCATTGGTCAAGGCAATTTCATGGGCGTGCAGTACCATCCAGAACGGTCCGCCGCAATGGGGATGGCGGTCCTCCGGAATTTCCTTGCCCAATGAGCTTCCAGGTGATCCCTGCCATCGACCTGCGTGGCGGCCGTGTCGTGCGGCTGCGGCAGGGCGATTATGCGCGCGAAACGGTGTTCCCGGACGATCCGGTCGAACTTGCGCAAGGCTATGCGGACGCCGGCGCGCAATGGCTGCACGTGGTCGACCTCGACGGTGCTCGCTCGGGCCAGTTTGCCAATCTTGCGGTGATCGAGGCCATCGCCAGGACTGGCATGTTGAAGCTCCAGGCTGGCGGCGGCGTGCGCACCACCGATGATTTGCGGCGCCTCTATGCGGCCGGCGTCACGCGCGTGGTGGTGGGCAGCCTTGCGGTGCAGAACCCTTACGCGACCGCGATCTGGATTACCCAATTCGCACCGGACCGATTGGTGCTGGCGCTGGACGTGCGCCGCCAGGCAGGTGCGTGGCGCCTGCCCGTGCATGGCTGGACCGAGGATTCGTGCGTCCAGCTCGACACGCTGGCCGCGCATTACGCCCGCGCCGGCGCGCGCCACGTGCTCTGCACCGACATCGAACGCGATGGAACGCTGGGTGGATTCAACCTCGAGTTGTACCGCGACCTGCACCGCTTCGCGCCGGATTTCGAAATCCAGGCGTCGGGCGGCGCGTGCTCGCTCGACGACGTGCGCAAGGTGCGCGCGGCGGGCGTGCGAGGCGTGATCCTCGGACGCGCGTTGCTGGAGCGCAAGTTCACGCTCAAGGAGGCGCTGAAATGTTGAGCCGGCGCATCATCGCGTGCCTCGACGTGAAGGACGGCAAGGTGGTGAAGGGCGTGCGCTTCCGCGACCATGCGATCGCCGGCGGCATCGTGGAACTCGCGCTGCGTTATCGCGACGAGGGCGCCGACGAACTGGTGTTCTACGACATCGCCGCTAGTCCCGAAAACCGCAGGGTCGACGTGGGCTGGGTGGAGCGCGTGGCGCGCGAGATCGATATCCCGTTCTGCGTCGCCGGCGGCATCCGCAGCGTCGACGACGCGCGCGCAGTGTTGCACGCGGGCGCGGACAAGATTTCGGTGAATTCGCCCGCGCTGGAACGACCCGCATTGATCGACGAACTGGCCACCGCGTTCGGCGTGCAGTGCGTGGTCGTCGGGATTGATTCGCTGCGCGACGGCGACGGCGAATGGCGCGTGCGCCAGTACACCGGCGACGCCGCGCGCATGCGTTCGTCGACGCGACGCACGCTGGACTGGATCGATGACGTGCAGCGGCGCGGCGCGGGCGAAATCGTGCTGAACTGCATGGGCAGCGACGGCGTGCGCGCGGGTTATGACATCGCGCAATTGCGCGCCGCGCGCGCGGTGTGCAACGTTCCACTGGTCGCGTCGGGTGGTGCAGGCACGCGCGACCATTTCCGCGAAGCGTTCGCCGATGCCGACGTCGATGCGGCGCTTGCGGCCAGCGTGTTCCATTCCGGCGACATCGCGATTCCGGATCTAAAGCGCTGGCTGCACGCGCAAGGCGTGTGCGTGCGACCGGCGTGGGCGGAGCGTTTGCAATGACCGAGCCCATCGACGGCAAACTGGATTGGGCCAAAGGAGGCGGGTTGGTTCCGGCCGTCGTGCAGCACTGCGTGACGGGCGAGGTATTGATGCTCGGTTACATGAACGCCGAAGCGCTGGTCGTGACCCAAGCCTCGGGGTTCGTGACGTTCTGGAGCCGCAGCAAGCAACGGCTGTGGAAGAAGGGCGAGACGTCCGGCGACGTGCTGGCCGTGAAATCGATTCACGTGGACTGCGACCACGACACCTTGTTGATCCAAGCTGAACCCCATGGCCCGACGTGCCATCTCGGCACGTCGAGTTGCTTCGGCGAGAATGCGAAGACGCCGCTGGCATTCCTCGCCGAACTGGATACCCTGATTGCGCACCGCAGCGTCGAACGTCCGGCCGGAAGCTACACGACGGAACTGTTCGAAGCCGGCATTCGCCGCATCGCGCAAAAAGTCGGCGAAGAGGGCGTGGAGACCGCGCTGGCAGCGGTGGCGCAGGACGGCGCAGCGTTGAAAGGCGAAGCGGCCGATCTCGTCTACCACCTGCTGGTGCTGTTGCGTGCGCGCGGCTTGTCGCTGGCGGACATCGCGGAAGTGCTGTCGCAAAGGCACGCGCCCGCGGCAAGCGGCGAATCAACCTGAGTCGGGCACAAGCGCCTGCAACGCATCCTGTTGCGCGGTGAGCGACGCATACAACGCGAACTGGTTGCGCGCGCGTTCCAGATTGTGCGATGGATGCGCGACACGGAAGTAACGATCGCCGTCGAGATAATCGGTGAGGAAGCGCAGTCCGATCACGCCGGTGACCATGCGCGCCGCGAACACCAGGTTGTCGCGTTCCAGCGGTGTCAGCAGCTCGCCGCAGCCTTCAATGTAGCCGCGCGCCAGCGCGGCGAAATGCTCGTGGCGGACGCCGACGCGGTCGATGTCGGTCGAATCTTCGGGAACCGGACTCAACATCGTGCGCCCCATGTCGCCGAAATCGAACAGCAACGTGCCGGGCATCACGGTGTCGAGGTCGACCACGCAGATGGCGTGGCCGTTCGCGTCGAACAGCAGATTGTTCAACTTGCAATCGTTGTGTGTGATGCGCCAAGGCAGCCGCGCATCGAGCAACGATTGCCAATGCGCCAGCACGCTCGTGAAGGCCAGAGCGGCATCGCATTCGCGCGACGCCTGTGCGGCACGTCCCGCGCGGTCGGCCGCGTGCGCAACACAAAATGCATCGAAGCGTTTGACCGGATCGTGGAAGTGCGGGATCACCTCGCCCACGGCGTCTGCGCCGAGGCCGGAAAGCGCTGCGGCGAAGGCGCCGAAACCGCGCGCGGCTTCGAAGCTGAGCGCCGGTGTATCGGCCGTGTCGTGGGTGCGCGTATCGGGCACGTGATCGTACATGCGCCACCACGTGCCATTGTCCAGCACCGCGGCAGGCTCGCCCGCGAGCGTCGGCACCAGTTCCAGCACCGAGTAATCGTAGCGTCCCGCCGCGCGCTCGCGGCCCAGGTGCGCAGTCACCGCGTGGCAATTCCGCATCACCAGTGCGGGGTCGCGGAACACGTGGACGTTCAGGCATTGCAGGACGCGACGGCGCCCATCGTCGGTGACGAGAAGCGTGCGGTTGATCAGGCCGTTGCCGAGCGGCGCGAAACGCGCGCGCGGCGAAAGGCCCCAGGCTGCCGCCAGGCCGTTGCCGGTGGCGGGGTCGAGCACTTCGTTCATGCGTGCGACCACAGCGGCGTCGGATACGCGCCTTGCGCGTGCAGCGCCGCCATGGCGGCGACCACGCGGGAACGATCCTCGGGATAGGTGAGTCCCATCCACGCATCGGCGGACGGCAGGACGGCAAGCGATTGATGCTGCTTCGCGAGATGCGTCGCGATGGCGTGCGGCAGGAAATATTCGTTTTTCGCGCCCGCGCGGGGCAGGAATCCGCGCAGGCCCTCTTCCAGATCCGGAAGCAGGTCGGGCAGCAAGCCCCAGCAATTCAGCGACACCACGGTTTCCGGCGCCAGTGTCATGCGCGCGCCGTTGGGTACGGTTCCGGCGAGAACGCCGTCGCGTGCGGCGATGTCGATGATCTCGGTGACGTTCTCGAGATGGCCCTCGGCATCGACGCGGCACACGCCGCGGTTGACGCCGCCGTGGCTCGACAGCGTTGCGTCCAGCCGGTAGCCGACCATCGCAGGCTTCGTGCTGTTGCGGAAATGCGCGGCGAGCAGGTGGAACGCATCGCGCCCGTAATAGTCGTCGGCGTTGATCACGGCGAACGGTCCGCGAAGCAGCGGCGTGCAGCACCACAGTGCGTGGCCGGTGCCGAGCGGTTTGCCGCGATCGACCGGCGCAACGCATTCGGCGGGAATCCTGTCGAGGGTTTGTTCGACGAAGTGCAGTGCGGCGCGGCCCTGCAGGCGTGGCGCGAGGCGGGCTTGCAGGGCCTCGCGCAGTTCGCCGCGGATCACCATCACGACCTGGGTGAAGCCTGCCGCGAGCGCGTCGTGGATGGCATATTCCAGCAGCCATTCGCCATCCGGTCCGACGCCTGCGATCTGTTTGGTGTCGCCGTAGCGGCTGCCGAGGCCCGCGGCAAGGATGACCAGCGCGGGTTCGCTCATTGCGTGGAGCCGGTTGAACTCGCAGCGGCAGGCGCGAACGGCACCGCCGCGCCGGGTGTGAAGCCCTTTCGCCACTTCGCGAGCTCAGCCGTGATGCCGCCGCCCGTGGAAATCTGCGGTTCGGAGGGTTCGTAGTTGTCACGCTTTTCCCAGGCCGCGACTTGCGTGCGGGCAAGCTGGAATGCCTGCCGGAAATCGCCGGTCTTGTTCAGCGCGTCGACGAGGAACGCGTGCCCGAACCATGTGAGTTCGGATTGCTCGCCGCAGCCGAACGAGGAACGATCGGCGCGTGCCGCGGTGACGATCATGGTGTCCGGATTTTTCAGCGGCGGGATGAAGCCGCCGGAGTAGCAGGCATTCACGATCACGACTTTGTATTTGAACGGGTGCTCGGCAAGGATGCCGGGCAGGTCGCTCGCGCCGATCTGGTCCAATGGCAGCGGATCCATGTCGACCAGCAGCGTGTGGTCTTCGCTGCCGTGAGTCGTGAAGTACAGCAGCAGGATGTCCTGCTGCGGATCCATCTTCGCCGCGATGGCATCGAGTGCGTCTTCGAGATTGCTCCACGTGGCGAGTGGACGCGTGGTCAGCGACGCCGGATTGTTTTCGAGCACGACCACGTGTCCGGCAGC
Organism: Rhodanobacteraceae bacterium; assembly: GCA_035572335.1. Lineage (GTDB taxonomy): Bacteria > Pseudomonadota > Gammaproteobacteria > Xanthomonadales > Rhodanobacteraceae > 66-474. The sequence continues at coordinate 11,317 of DATNAW010000022.1, read as the reverse complement.
GCCAAGGCGCTTCGAAAACAGCTTGTCGAAGTACTCGGCCTCGTTGCGGAACACGTTCTGGCTGCCGTCGCCCGCGAACACGATCGCGTACAGGTTCACCTTGCCGGCCGTGCGCGGCCTCAGGCGCGCGGTTTCACGCGCAAGCAAATCGGATTGCGCATAGATCACCTGCTCGGGCGACGGCGCGTTGTCCGGCCAGTTCGCGCTGGAGAGCGGGCTCGAAGAAGTGTCGTCGTCCCCACTGCTGGATGTTTCAGCGGGCGATTCGGGCGACGGAGCGAACATGCGCGCGCCGTCGAGTGCGGGCGCGGGGCGGGCGGCCGCGCGCCGCGCCTGCGCGTCGTTCCAGCCCGCCATGGTCGCCGCACCTGTGGCGAACGCGAGCAAAGGCAGCAGGATCAGCGCGAGTCGTTTCATGCGATCGTGATGGCGTCGAAATCCGCGACGCAGGGATGCGTGGCTGCGACTGGACAGTCTTCAGGCGGGCGGCACAGCTGGACGGCCTGCATGCCCGCGCCGCGCGCGGCGTCGAGCTCGGCGCCAATGTCGGAAAGGAACACGACCGCGGGCGGCGGCAAGCCGATTGCCTCGGCGATGCGCAGGTACGATCCGCGTTCGCGCTTGCCGCCGATTTCAGTGTCGAACCAGCCGTCGAACAGCGGCGCGAGATCGCCCGCCTCGGTATGGCCGAAGAACAGTTTCTGCGCCGGCACCGAGCCCGACGAGTACACGTACAGCTTCAATCCTTGTGCTTTCCAATCGCGCAGCTTCGCGGATACCTCGGGGTAGATGTGCGCCCGGTAGTCACCGGCTTCGTAGCCGGTCTTCCAGATCATGCCCTGAAGCGCCTTCAGCGGCGTGGCCTTGCGATCCTCGTCGATCCAGCGCCGCAAGGCGTCGATGACGTATCGCGAATGCGGATCGTCGATGCCTGCCTCGCGCGCGGTGGCATCGAGCCAGCGCGCGACATCGGGATCGTCCCGATGCGTTTCGACGAAGCGGGGCAGGTGCTCCCGCGCGTAGGGGAACAGCACGTCCTTGACGAACGCGATCGAGCTGGTGGTGCCTTCGATGTCGGTGAGCACCGCGCGCACGCCGGTGACGTGTGCCGCGTTCATGCCATGGCGCCGGGTTGTTGCGGTTCGATGTGGGCGGAGTAGGCGCTCTCGATGTCGCGCTTCACTTCCACCGGGTGCGCGATCCGGTCGAGCACCATCGCGGTCTCGCCGCGACCGGTGATCTCCACGTTGCCGTAGCCGAAAATGCGGCCCCAGAAACTCTGGCGGAGGTCCACGGTTTCGATCGAAGCCAGGCGCAGTTCGGTGGTCGTGCGTGACACGATGCCGGTCTTGCGCACCACGCGGCGATTGGTGACGCCTTGCTCGATCGCGCGCAGCCACAGCCATTGGTACCCCGCGATCAGGACGGCGAGCACACCCACGGCCAGCGCGGCCCACGGGATCTGCGCAATGATCAATGCAACGACCGCGATGATTCCGAGAACGATCACCACCCAGAACCGGATCCACATGAACCAGTGCAGCTTGAACACCGCCACGATGGTTTCGCCCGGCGCCAGCGACTGCTGCAGATAGGACATGGCGTTCCTTTCGCCCTTCAGTTTTCGAGACGCGGGAAGCGCTCGGCGATGTCTTCGCCGGTGAAGTTCGCGACCCAGCCCTCCGCGTTGGTGAACAGGCGGATGGCGATGAAATGCGGGTTCGGGCCCATGTCGAACCAGTGGCGGGTGCCGTCCGGCACGCCGATCAGGTCGCCCTGTTCGCACAGCACGTCGTAGATGCGCTCGCCGATGTGCAGCGTGAACTGGCCCTGGCCTGCCACGAAAAAACGCACCTCGTCTTCGGAATGCGTGTGCTCGGACAGGAATTTCTGCCGCAGTGCGTCTTTCTGCGGATGGTCGGCCGTCAGCGAAATCACGTCCACGGCCTGGTAGCCCTTTTCCAGCTTCAGGCGCTCGATGTCGTCGCCGTACGCGGCAATTACTTCTTCCTGGCTCGCACCGGGTGCCACGGGTTTGTTGGCCTGCCAGCGTTCGAAGCGCACACCGACCCCGCCCAGCGTGCGGGCAATCGCGGCGTGATCCGATTCGGTGGCCAGTGGGCGCGCTGGGTCGCGTTGGTCGTAGACGCGCAGACGGCTCATGGGATGCCTCCGAGACGAATCAGATCGAGTTCGCAGGCAAGCAGGAATTCCAGCGCCTCGAGATGGCGCTTCGCCTCCGGCATGCTGCGGCCCCAAGTGTAAAGGCCGTGGCCTTCGATGAGATAGGCGTGCAGCGGGCGGCCGGCGTCGATCCAGGCATTGACTTTGTTTTCGATGCCGCGCATGTCCTGCGAATTCGGAAACACCGGCACGTCCAGCTCGCTCTCATGCGTGGTATAGCCGGTCAGCGCCTTTTGCAGTTCCCAGCCGCGCAGCGCCAGCATGCCTTGCGGCGCAAACAGGCGCGATGCAACGGTCTGATTGTGCGAATGCGTGTGCAGCACGGCGCCGGCGTCGGATTGGCGGCGATAGATCTGGAGGTGCAGGGTGGTTTCCGCGGACGGACGCTGCGCCGGATCAAGCGGTTTGCCGTCGAGCGTCACCGCCATCACGTCGGCCGGGGTCAGCGCGCCCTTGTCGCGGCCGGAAATCGTGACCGCGGCGGTATCGCCGTCGATGCGCATTGAGAAGTTGCTGCTGGTGGCGGGCGTCCAGCCGCGCGCCGCCAGCTCCGTACCTGCCTGTGCGATTTCCACGCCGCAGGCATGCAGCCGTTCGGCAAGTTGTGCGGACGTGAATGGCATGTCGGTGGTGGCGATTCGATCGGGCGGCTGAATGTATCACGTGCCCGAATCCTGAAACCTGTGCGACTTGCGCGCTGCGGGCGTAACATGCGCGCAGTGCCCGCATTTCATCCGTCGTGAAGGAGTAGGGAAATGGTCGAAGAAACTGCATCGCCACGTCGTCGCTTTCTGAAGCTCGCCGGTGGCGCCGCTGCCGCGGTGGCTCTGCTGGGTTCACTGCCGCGCCGGGCGTGGGCGGCGGGTTTGCCGCATCTGAATGCGGCGACCAATGCCACGGCCAAGGCACTGAAGTACGTGGAAGACGATACGAAGGCACCGCCACCGCACAAGCCGGGGCAGCAGTGCGCGAAGTGCATGCACTATTCGGGCAAGCCCGGTGACGCTTATGGTCCGTGCGCGATCTTCCCCGGCTTCGATGTCAACGCGAAGGGGTGGTGCTCCGGATTCCAAGCGAAAAGCTGATCGGCGCGGGTAACCGTTGCGCCGTCGATTCGCGCGGCGCGACGGCCGCGTTGCTCGCGAGCAAGGTCAGGTCGGAAAAGGGGCGGCGTAGACAAGTTGCTGCCCGGATACGGCAAGCGGAGGAGCTGACTACGCCTGCCGCACCGGGCAACGGTCCGGGGTCCACTGCCAATGGGAAATCCCTCGGAGCACGCATCATAGCGCGGGGATTTGCAGGGGCCAAGGTTGACAAGCCGGATTTCGAAACTAAATTTTTTGTTCTTTTGAAACATCAACTTATAAAGTTAATGTTTCATTGTTTCGAGAGTTATCCACAATACGTGACCGTACAGTCGGCCCTGCCTGATGAGCAGGCGCTGGCGTCGCAGCGCGCGCTTACTTGGGCGTTCGCAGCAGGCTGTGGCGGTAGCCGTAGCCGAAATAGATGACGAATCCCAGCAGCGTCCACAAACCCATCAGCGTCCAGTTGTACCAGTTCTCGTAACACAGCAGCCCGATGCAGCCGAGCACGCCGAGGGTGCAGGTCAATGGCGCCCATGGCACGCGGAATGTGCGCGGCAATTCCGGCCGAGTGCGACGCAGGACCAGCACGCCCGCGCAGACTGCGACGAACGCCAGCAGCGTGCCCATCGATACCAGGTCGCCCAGCACGTCCAACGGGAATATGGCCGCCAGCAGCGCGATGCCGACGCCAGTGACCAACGTGTTGATGTGCGGCGTGCGATAGCGCGGGTGCAGCTTCGAGAATACCGGCGGCAGCATGCCGTCGCCGCCCATCATCATGAAGATGCGCGGCTGCGCGATGATCATCACCAGCACCACGGAGCCCAATCCCAGCAATGCGCCGATTTCCACTAGCCAACGCAACCAGTTCAGCTGCGGGTGTACGGCGATCGCGGTGACTACCGGTTCAGAGGTGTCGAGTTTTACAAACGGGATCAGGCCGGTGAGTACCGCCGCCATAGCAACATACAGGACGGCGCAGATCGCCAGCGACGCAAGAGTGCTGATGGGCAGATCGCGCTGCGGATTCCTGGCTTCCTGCGCGGCGGTCGAAGTGGCTTCGAAGCCGATGTATGCAAAAAACACGATGGTTGCAGCACGCATGATGCCGCCCCAACCGTATTTTTCCGGACCCTCGGCCGGTGGGATGAACGGATGCCACAACGCCGGATTGACGTAGTGCCAACCAGCGGCGATTACGATGATAATCAGAGCGACTTTCAATATGACAATCGCGCTGTTAACGCCACTTGATTCGCGGATGCCGACGTAGCAGAGCCAAGTGAGCAAAAGCACCATGAGAACCGCTGGCAGGTTGAACAACGCACCGGTGACCACGAGGTGCTTGTCAACGAACGCAATGGGCGCATTGGTCAGTGCGTCGGGCAGATTGAAGCCCGTGTGCCGGACAAGGCTTTTGAAATAGCCCGTCCAGCTCACCGCCACCGCGGACGCCGAAACGCCGTATTCGAGAACCATGTTCCAGCCGATGAACCAGGCGGCGAATTCGCCCAAGGTGGCGTAGGCATAGGAATACGAACTGCCCGACATCGGGATCAGCGTCGCGAACTCCGCGTAACACAACGCGGTAAAGCTGCAGACGACGGCAGCGATCACGAATGACAGCAACACTGCCGGACCGGCGTGCTCGGCCGCAGCCTGCCCGGTTATCACGAAGATGCCGCCCCCGATTACCGCGCCGATGCCGAGCGCCGTCAGCCCCCAGGGTCCCAGCGTGCGGCGCAACTGGATGCCACCGTGGATGTCGTCCGCGGCTTCGGCTTCACCGACCGGCTTGCGCGCCAGGAGCTGCTGCAGGATCGTCACGGACTGCTCCGCCGCGCGTGCAAGTTCGCTGTTGCAGTCAGACGCGGGCGGATCCCAAAACCCGCCACGCGATCACCCGTATGCGCCATCACACCACGTCGTCCAGCGCGTGAGTGATTTGCTCCGGCGACATCTGGCTGCGCTTGTAACCGTACAGGCGATAGAAGACCAGCCCGATCACGGCCCACACCAGGAAAACGCCCTTGGCGACGCCGCTCAGGTTGACGAACAGCAACAGGCAACCGGCGACGGCCAATGGACACACTATCCAGACCAGCGGAGTCCGGAACGGACGCTTGCGGCCCGGTTCCGTACGACGCAGGATCATCACGCCAATCGACACCATCGCGAACGCGAGCAGGGTGCCGGCATTCGACGTGTCGGCCAGTTTGCCGACCGGGAACAGCGCGGCGCAAAGCGACACCACGGTGCCGGTGATGTAGGTGATCACGTGCGGCGTGAAGAACCGCGGATGGACCTTGGAGAACATGTTGGGCAGCAGCCCGTCGCGGGACATCGTGAAGAAGATGCGGGTCTGCCCGAACATCATCACGAGGATCACCGAAGGCAGCGCCACGATCGCCGCGAGTTCGATCATGACGGCGACCCCCGGGTGTCCGAGCGTGCTCATTACTTGCGCCAGCGGTTCGCGGCTGCACACCAGCGCCTGCGAATTGCCGCACGCCGCCGCGAACGACGGCGTACCCGGATCCAGGAAAGCGCCGGCCGCGCTCTTCAGCGGTTGTGCGCCCACCGAACCCGCTGCGCCATAACCCACCAGCAGATAGAAGATGGTGCAGATCAGCAGCGCGCCGATCAGGCCGATCGGAATGTTGCGATTGGGGTTGCGGGTCTCTTCCGCCGCCGTGGACACTGCATCGAAGCCAACATAGGCGAAGAAGATGGAAGCCGCCGCACCCAGCACGCCGATGCCATTGCTGCCGAGCGGATTGCCCCAGCCGGTCGGCAGGAAGGGGTGCAGGTTGCCGCTCCTGACCGCCGGTACCGCAATCACCACGAATACGGTGAGCGCGATGATCTTGATGGCCACCAGCACCGCGTTCACACGCGCGCTCTTGGATGTGCCGATCACCAGCAGGCCCGTCACCGCGACGCCGATCAGGAACGCCAACAGGTTGAACCCGCCGCCGAGCGTCGGTCCGACCTGCAGCCAATGCGGAAGCGACAACGCACCCGGTTTGACCAGTCCGAACACGCCGCTGTTGAGCAATCCGTTCACGTAGCCGGACCAGCCCACGCACACGGCGGTCGCGCCGATCGCGTATTCCAGCACCAGCGCCCAGCCGACGATCCAGGCGATCAGTTCGCCCATGACGCCGTAGCTGTAGGTATAGGCCGAACCCGACACCGGCACCATCGCCGCGAGTTCAGCGTAGGCGAGGGCGGCGAGTCCGCACACGATCGCCGCGATCACGAACGAAAGCATCATGCCGGGGCCGGCTTTCTGCGCGGCTTCGGCGGTCAACACGAAAATGCCGGTGCCGATCACCGCGCCGATGCCGAGCAGGGTCAACTGGATCGGACCCAACTGGCGCTTCAGTGATTTCTTTTCGGCCGTGGCGAGAATCTGGTCAAGCGGCTTTACACGCCAGAAGATCATTTGTGCTCCCAATCAATCGGGTCCGCGGCGGGGGAACCGTGGCTGGGCACACCCTGCGCCCGGATATCCGCTCGCGCTTCCCCTCGAAGCAATGCGGGCTCGCGCGAAGGCGCAAGTGTGCCGTACCTTACCGGCCCTTTTCTTTGGCGACAAGCGCCGAATGGCATGTTTTCACGCTTTTCCGGCCCGCGTGCTAACGCGTCAGGCTCTACCCGCAAATTCCCCGGTCAGCGTGTTCACCCACACCTTCTCGCCGGTCCTGATGTATTCCGGCACCTGGATTTCGATGCCGGTGTCGAGCTTGGCCGGTTTGGTGCGTTTGGTGGCCGAAGCGCCTTTCAATTCCGGCGCGGTATCGAGGATGGTCATCGCGACGCTGGTCGGCACCTGCAGCGCGACCGGTGCGTCGTCGATCAGTTGCACGTAATAGCCTTCCACGCCTTCGACGATGTAAGCCGCGCTGTCGCCGACCACGTCGGGATCGAGCATGTAGGGGGTGTAATCCTCGGCATCGAGGAACACGAACGCGTCGCCATCCTTGTAGGAATAGTTCGCGGCGCGACGGGTGAGTTCCATTTCCTTGAGGTCGTCGTCGGCGCGCAGGCTGAGGTCGAACTTGCGTCCGCCGGGAATCGAATACAGCGTGAAACGGAACGTGACGTTGCCGCCGCGTGCGGTCGGCGCACTGCGTTCGAGGTCGCGCACCTGGTACACGGTGCCTTCGTGTTCGACCACGTTGCCCTTCTTGACGTCGGAAGCTTTCATTTGGGCTGCAACCTCACCGCGCCATCCAGCCGGATCACGCTGCCGTTGAGATAACTGTTGGCGAGGATGAACGCCACGGTTTCAGCGAACTCCTGCGGCTTGCCCAGGCGCGAAGGGAAGGGAATCGACGCCGACAACGATTGCTGCACGGCTTCCGGCATGCCGTCCACCATCGGTGTCCAGAAGATGCCCGGCGCGATCGTCATCACGCGGATGCCGAAGCGCGAAAGTTCGCGCGCCATCGGCAAGGTCATGCCGACCACGCCGCCTTTCGACGCGGAATACGCGGCCTGGCCGATCTGGCCTTCGTAGGCCGCGACGGATGCGGTGTTGACGATCACGCCGCGCTCGCCGTCTTCGCCGGGCTCATTCAATTGCATCACCGCGGCGCCGGCTTTGGCGACATTGAAACTGCCGACCAGGTTCACCATCACGGTGCCGGCGAAATTCTTCAGCGGCATCGGGCCTTCCTTGCCGAGCACGCGGCCCGAGCCGAGGATGCCCGCGCAGTTCATCACCACGTTGAGGCCGCCCATGGCTTCGTGCGCGGCGGCGACGTTGGTGGTCACGCCGTCCTCGCTGGTCACGTCGGTCTTGTGGAACCGCGCCGAATTGCCCAGCTCCTTTGCGGCGGCCTGGCCTTTTTCTTCGTTGACGTCGAACAGCGCGACCTTGCCGCCGTGGGCGACGATGTGTTGCGCGACGGCGTGGCCGAGTCCGGAGGCGCCGCCGGTGATGACGGCCTTGACCTGGGCGAGTTGCATGCGCGTGTTTCCTTGATGGCAAACCCGCGATTGTAGGGGAGCTGCGGTTTTGCGGCGACTACAGCGTGCGGATGAACCAGCGGTCACAGCCGTGGTGGCCAGTGCTGCCCATCGGTGCACACAGCGGCGTGAAACCGTGCTTGCGGTACAGCGCCTGGGCCGCGTCCATGCCGGTCAGGGTTTCGAGGTAGCAGCGCTTGAAACCGAAACCGCGCGCGGCATCGAGGCAGCGCGTGATCATCGCCCGTCCCGCGCCCAGCCCGCGTGCTTCGGGCAGGAAATACATCTTGCGCAGTTCGCACACGTCGGTACCGCCATTCTCCAGCGGCGCCACGCCGCCACCGCCCGCGACTTTGCCATCGACTTCCAGCACGTAATACGCGCTGCGTGGTTTCGCGTACGCCGCGCACATCGCGCCGACTTCCGCGTCATGGATTGCGAAGCCTTCGCCGCCTGCGCCGAATTCCGGCATCACGCCGCGGATGATCGCGGCGACGGCGGCGTCGTCGCGCGGCTCGATCGGGCGAATCAGGAAGGTCCGCGGAGCGTCCATCATTCACCCATCCTTGCGCGCGTCACGCGGCTCGATGTCGGTTTGCCCAATTGCTTCGCCAGCCACCAGCCGGTTTCAACCAGTTTGTCGAGATCGACACCGGTCTCGATGCCCATGCCCTGCAGCATGTAGGCGACATCTTCGCTGGCGACGTTGCCGGTCGCACCTTTGGCATACGGACAACCGCCGGTGCCGGACACCGAACTGTCCACCACGCGCACGCCTTCTTCGAGGCAGGCGAGGATGTTCGCGAGCGCCTGGTCATAGGTGTCGTGGAAGTGCACGGCCAGCGCCTTCATCGGCACCTCGTGCGAGACCGCGTGCAGCATCGCGCGCGCCTTCACCGGCGTGCCGACGCCGATGGTGTCGCCGAGCGAGATCTCGTCGCAGCCAAGGTCGTACAACCGCTTCGATACGCGCACCACGTCGCTCACCGGCACGTCACCCTGATATGGGCAGCCCAATACCGTGGAAACATATCCGCGCACCCGCACGCCTTCCGCACGCGCGCGCTCCAGTACCGGACGGAAACGCTCGATCGATTCGTCGATAGAGGCGTTGATGTTCTTCTGGTTGAACGCCTCGCTGGCGGCGGTGAACACCGCGATGCTGGTGACGCCGGCCGCGCGCGCGCGGTCGTAGCCATACATGTTCGGCACCAGCGCGGGGTAGTCGACGCCCGGCTTGCGGGTGATGCCCGCATAGACTTCTTCGGCGTCGGCGAGCTGCGGCACCCACTTCGGGCTGACGAAGCTGGTGGCTTCGATCGTCTCCAGCCCGCACGCGGAAAGCCGATCGATCAGCTCGATCTTGGTCGCGGTGGGAATCACCGTCTTCTCGTTCTGCAGGCCGTCGCGGGCGCCGACTTCGACGATGCGGACATGATTGGGGAGCATGCGTGATCCGGTTCGAAAGGCGAAGGGCCGCCGTGCGCCGCGTCTTGCCAGCGCACCCGCGGCAGCGTCAGGATGCGGCATCCTCGACCACGTAATGATGCCATGACGGGTGGAATGCAAGGGCTGGACGCGCAGGCGCAGGCGCAATACGCGCGCGCCGCCGAGGCGCTCGCGGCGGGCAAGCCGCACGATGCCGCGGCGCTGGCCACGACCTTGGTCGAGCATGCGCCGGAACATCCGGATGTCCTGCACCTGCTCGCGGGCATTCGCGGCCGGCTGGGCGACCATGCCGGCGCGGTGAACGCCGTCCGGCAGGCGCTGCAGGCTCGTCCCGACGATGCCACGTTCTGCTGCACCCTCGGCAAGCAGCTCGCCGCCCTCGGGCAACTCGATGCCGCGATCGAAGCGCTGAAGCGAGCGTGCGCGTTGCAGCCCGGTCTTGCGATGGCCTGGTACAACCTGGGGGTCCTGCAGGTGCGCGCGGTGCGTTTCGAGGAAGCCGAAGCGGCCTTGCGCAAAACCCTGGAGCTTGCGCCCGACAACCTGCAGGCGCGCTTGCAACTCGCCGATCTGCTGAAGATGGCGGGGCATGTCGATGACGCCGCCGCAACCTGGCGCGAGGTGCTGGCGATGCATCCCGCGAGCGGCGATGCCTGGTGGGGACTTGCGGATATCAGGCAAGTTGGCGACGACGACATTCCGGCGATGCAGGCCGCGATGCGCGAGCCAAGCGCCAGCGAACGCGATCGCATCGCGCTCGGTTTCGCGATCGCGCGCGTGCTGGATCGCAATGACCGCTGCGCCGAAGCGATGGGCGTGCTGAAGGAAACCCACGCGCATGCGCGTGGGTTGCAGGCGTGGGACGCTGCGTCGTTTTCGCGCGGACTGGACGCCGTCCTGGCGGCGTTCGCCGCAGTACGCGCGGATGATTCGGAGCGCGGACACGGCGCGGTCTTCATCGCCAGCCTGCCGCGCTCGGGTTCGACGCTGACCGAGCAGGTCTTGGCGGCACATTCGCAGGTCGAGGCCTCCGGCGAATTGCGCGACCTGCCGCAGGTGCTGGCGGAGGAATCACGGCAGCGCGGGCGGCACTATCCCGGTTGGACGGCTTCGATGAGCGGTGACGACTGGCAGCGGCTGGGCGAGCGCTATCTCGAACGCACCGCGCGCTGGCGCGAGCGCAAGCCGTTCTTCACCGACAAGCTGCCGGGCAACTGGCTGCACATCGGCGCGATCCGCGCGATGCTGCCGGGCGCGAAGGTGATCGTTTGCCGCCGCGATCCGCTGGAAACCTGTTTCTCTTGCTACCACCAGTACATGAGCGCGGACGGGCAGGGCTGGACGCATCGCTTCGAAGATTTGGCCGCGTACTGGAACGGCTTCGACCGCGCGGTGCAACAGTGGCAAGCGCGTCATCCGGGCTTCGTGTACACGCAGGATTACGAAAACCTGCTGGCCGACCCGGAAGCCGGCGTGCGCGCGCTGCTGGCGTTCTGCGGCCTGCCTTTCCAGAAAGCCTGTCTGGCCTTCGGTGCAGGCTCGCGCGAAGTGCGCTCACCCAGCGCGATGCAGGTGCGCGAATCCTTGCGCCGCGACACCGCGCGCGCACCACGCTACGG
>DATNAW010000021.1:0-5051 GCA_035572335.1 Rhodanobacteraceae bacterium | reverse complement strand
CCGGGCGTGGTCGCCGCGATTGGCGACAAGGCCGTCCGCAAGGTCATCGTGGTGCCCGGCAAGATCGTGAATATCGTCGTCGGTTGAAGCAGTGCCGGTGGGCGCCACTGGTATGCTTTCGCGCACCCGGGACGAGTACACCAACGCTATCGTCATTCCGGGGCCGCATCCGGCTCCATCGATGCGGAGCCCGGAATCCATTTTGATCTTCCGACTACTATCGAGTTGAAAATGGATCCCGGCTTTCGCCGGGATGACGGCTTCATTGTTATGCTCACGACGATCCCGCGCCCACGCACAACGGAGCTTTCATGACCCAGCGATGGCTGCAAACGATGTTGTGCGTCGTGGGCCTGGTATTGCTCGCCGGCTGCGGCTTCCATCTGCGCGGCAGCGCGGCGGTGCCTGCGGTCATGCAGCAACAGGTTTACCTGCAGGTAGGCGGCGGTGGCGAATTCCCGCGTTCACTGGCCGCGGCCTTGCGCGCCAGCAAGGTGAATGTGCTGGACACCTCCACCGAGGGCGTCGCCACCTTGGCGGTGCCGGTTGCAGCGTTTGGCTCGCGCCTGCTGACCAGCGGCGCCGTGCAGCGCGTCGGCGAATACGTGGTGACCTTCAACGTGCAATTCACCCTGACCGATGCGCAAGGCAAGACGGTCGTCCCGATGCAGACGATTTCGCTGTCGCACGAATTCGCGATCGACCAGACCCAGTTCTCGGCCATCACCAGCGAGACGGAAGCGATCCAGCGCAGCCTGGTGCGTGAAATGACCGACGCGGTGATGCGCCGGCTGGAAGCGCAGGCACGGCTTGGTACGCCAGTGTCGGGGTCGAGCAGCGCGCCGGCTTCCGCATCGAGCTCGCCCGCGCCAGCGACATCGGTACCTGCGTCCACTTCGGGCTGACGCGTGGCCGGCGAATTCGAAGGTTTGTTGAAGGCGCTGGCGAAGGGCGACCTCGCGCCCGTGTACCTGCTGGCGGGCGACGAGCCGCTGCAATTGCAGGAGGCGGGCGACGCGTTGCGCGCCCGTGCGCGCGAACTCGGATACGCCGAACGCGAAGTGCTGAACGTCGAAGCGCACTTCGACTGGGACCAGCTGGCGCGCAGTGGCGCAAGCCTTTCGCTGTTTGCTTCGCGGCGCCTGATCGAATTGCGCCTGCCCACCGGCAAGCCCGATCGCGACGGTTCCGCCGCGATCACCGAATGGTGCAAGTCGCCGGCGCCCGACACCGTGCTGCTGATCAGCGCGATGCAATGGAGCAAGAAACACGAGGGCGCGTGGGTGAAAGCGGTCGAGCGCGCCGGCGTGTACGCGTGGTTGCGCGCGCCGCGCGTGGACGAATTGCCGGTGTGGATCCGTATGCGCATGCGCGCCAAGGGGTTTGTGCCGAGCGAAGACGCGATCGCGCTGCTGGCCGAACGCGCTGAAGGCAACCTGCTCGCGATCGCGCAGGAAATCGACAAGCTCGCGGCGTTGCGCTCCGGCGGCGCCGTCAGTGCCGCGGAGCTGGAATCGCTGGGCGACGACAATGCGGTGTACGACGTGTTCAAGCTCACCGATGCCGCGTTCGGCGGCGACGCACCGCGCGCGTTGAAAATATTGAACGGGCTGCGAGCGGAAGGCGAGGACATGATCCCGATGCTGGGCTGGCTGCTCAACCAGCTCGATCTCGCGTTGCGCCTTTCCTCTGCTTCCGACTTCGCCAGTGCGGTGCGCAACGAATACGGCATGTGGCCCGCGCGCCAGCAAATGTTCGCGGGTGCATTGAAGCGCGCCGGCCGCGGCAATGCGCACTGGCGTCGCTGCCTCGTCGAATGCGCGCGCATCGATCGCATGGCCAAGGGCCGCGAATGGGGCGACCCGTGGCGCGAAATGGAACGCCTGCTGGTTGCGATCGCACAGCCGCGTGCTGCGGGCGTGCTGCTTGCTGCTTGAGAAGACCAAGGCGATGACCCACGAAGAACGCGAAGTGCGCACAATTTTTCTCGGGAATTTCTTTGCTTCCTTTGTGGACTGTTCTTGATCGTGAAAACGACGCAACCCCTCGCGATTTTCGGTGGCACCTTCGATCCCGTCCACATCGGCCACCTGCGCGCGGCGTGGGAAGCGTCCGAGGCGCTGGATGCGGAAGTGCGCATCGTGCCCGCGAAGGCTCCACCGCATCGTCCGCAGCCGGTAGCGAGCGCGAACGAGCGCGTGGCGATGTTGCGCGCGGCGCTGGCGGGACAGGACCGACTGCGGCTGGATTTGCGCGAACTCGAACGCGAAGGCCCTTCGTACACGTTCGACACCCTGACTTCGCTGCGCGCGGAAATCGGTAGTGAGCGTCCGCTGGTGCTGCTGATCGGCGCAGACGCATTTGCAGGGCTGTCGGAATGGCACCGCTGGCGCGAACTGTTCGAACTCGCGCACGTGTGCGTGCTGACGCGGCCCGCGCAGATTCCCGCGATGCCGGACGCGCTCGCGGCCGAAGTCGCCGCGCGCAGGACGCCCGAAATCGCCGGTCTGCGCCAAGCGCCTTCAGGCAAGGTGCTGGACATGGTGGTTTCCGCGCTGGGCATTTCCGCCACGCGCATCCGCGCGCTGTTGGCCGAAGGGCGCACGCCGCGCTGGCTGGTGCCGCAGGCGTTGATCGACGACGACGCCCTGCTGGCGCCGTACCGTCGTCCGGGCGTGCTGAACGGGTGACCCCTTGCGCTCTTTTCCGGCAGGTGCATACTGAAGCCGCGCATCCTGCGCGCCCACCAAGGATTGAGGCCTTCCACAACTTGACCAGCCAGACCAAGTCACGCCCCGCAGCCACCCCCGTCAATCGTCCCCCTACCACTGCAACCCTGCGCCGCCGCGTGCTTGCCGCCCTCGAGGAATTGAAGGCGCACGACATTCGCGAAATCGACGTGCGCGGGCGCACGTCCATCGCCGACCTGCTGATCATCGCCTCCGGCACTTCCTCGCGCCACGTCAAATCCATCGCCGACGAAGTGGTGAAGTTCGCCAAGCGCGCGGGCATGCTGCCGCTCGGCGTGGAGGGCGAGAAGGAAGCCGAATGGGTGCTGGTGGATCTCGGCGACATCATCGTGCACGTGATGCTGCCGCGCATCCGCGAGTTCTATGGGCTGGAACGCCTGTGGACCGTGGGCGACCAGGCGCCGGAAGACGAAGCGGCGAACGATCGCTGAGACATCGGGCATGCGCGCGCGGCTGATCGCGGTCGGCGAACGCATGCCTTCCTGGGTCGCAGAAGGTTTCGCGGAATACGCGAAACGCCTGTCGCGCGACCTGCCGCTGGAACTCGTCGAGCTCAAACCCGGCGCGCGCGGCAAGGGCCGCGACGATGCACGCGCGATGTCGGACGAAGGCGCGGCGCTGCTCGCCGCCTTGCCGCGCGATGCACATGTCATTGCGCTGGACGGCCGCGGGTCGAGGTGGTCGAGCGAACAGCTCGCCGATCAATTATCGAACTGGCGCATGGCGGCCCGCGATCTCGCGTTCCTGATCGGCGGCCCCGACGGCCACGCACGCGACGTACTGCAACGCGCCGACCAACGCTGGTCGCTTGGATCCCTCACGCTGCCGCACATGCTGGTACGGCTGGTCGTGGTCGAGCAGTTGTATCGAGCCGTGACGATCCTCAACGGGCATCCGTACCACCGCGGATAAGGCGAATGCGGCGCTGCTGAATTGTGTTCAGTGCGCGTCATTCTGACGGCGCCATGCCTGCACCAAACCTTCACCCGTGAATGGCTAGCGTGTTGGCCAGTGTTCCGGCACAGGGAGTTGGTCATGGCGCGATTCCTCCATCCATTTCGTCGCGGCGGCACGCCCGGCAGCCAGAAAGGCGCGCTCGGCTACGTGCTGGCTTGGCTGCTCGGTGTGCCCATTCCCATCCTGATCATCGTGGCACTGTTGCGGAGCTGCGCCTGAATGGAATTCCATGGAGGATGACGCGATGGTCGTTTCCGAAAACGCGGTGGTGACACAGGAACATCCGGTGATGCGCTGGGGCGCGGTCTGGGCCGGCTGGCTGGTGGCGACGGGCATCGCGGCGCTGCTTTATGCGTTCGGGTTGGCCGTCGGGTTTTCCGGCATTCGTCCTTCCGATCCGGCGGCGGTGGCGCAGGGCATTTCCGGCGGTGCGATCACGTGGATGATCCTGACGTGGGCGGCGTCGCTCTGGCTGGGCGCGATGTTCGCGACATGGTTCGACGGCCGCAACGACACCGAGATGGGCGTGATCCGAGGCCTGGCCGTATGGGGCCTTTCGGTGACGGCGACGACGTTGCTCGTCGCCAGCGGCATGACCCACATCACGATGGTGGCTGCGGCTGTGCCGACGGAAGGATTGCCCAATCTCGGTCCAGCCGATTTCGCGCATTACACGTCACGCGTGATGTGGGCGGCGTTCGGTTGCGCGTTCGCGTCACTGATCACCGCCACATTGGGTGGCTGGCTGGGCGCGCACCACGTGCATCGCGTTTACCACCTGCGCACCTACGCGCCGCACGCCGCGCGCCGGTTCTGACGACGCGCAAGCGGGAGGAGCTGGCCAGGATGGCTCGGGATTCAAAGGGTACGAAGGCGGCATGGACCGCCGCAGCAACGCTGGCGAGCGCCGCGACGCTGTATTTCGGATGGCGGGCGTGGTGGCACAGCCGCCATTGCGGAAACCGGGACGTTCCGGAACCCGCCAAGCCGGTGGATCTTTCGCGCTACGTCGGCAAGTGGTACGAGCTTGCCCGCTACGAAAACCGCTTCGAGCGCGGTTGCCGGAATGTCACCGCCGAATACGCCGCGCGTTCCGACGGTCTCATCGACGTGGTCAACACGTGCGGGACGGCGAAAGGCGGGCAAAAGGTTTCGCGCGGCCGCGCGAAAGTCGTCCCCGATTCCGGCGATGCAAAGTTGAAAGTGTCCTTCTTCGGACCGTTCTACGCCGGCCATTACTGGGTGCTGGACCATGACGACGACTATCAATGGGCGATCGTCGGCGAACCGTCGGGCTGTTACCTGTGGCTCCTGCATCGCGAAGCGACACTCGAGCCGTCGCAA
>DATNAW010000020.1:0-7154 GCA_035572335.1 Rhodanobacteraceae bacterium | reverse complement strand
GCGCGAAGTCGTGCGCCAGCGTGGCCTCGAACACAGCGGCATCATCGTGCTGGACGCGCTGTTGAAACTGCGCCAGACCTGCTGCGATCCGCGTCTGGTGAAATTGGAATCCGCGCGCGGCGTGCGCGAATCGGCCAAGCTGGAATTGCTGATGGACATGCTGCCCGATCTTCTCAGCGAAGGCCGGCGCGTGCTGTTGTTCTCGCAGTTCACCGAAATGCTGGCGCTGATCGCGCGCGAGTTGAACCGTCGCCATCTGCACTACGTCATGCTCACCGGCGACACCCGCGACCGCGCCGAACCCGTGCGCAAATTCCAGGACGGCGAGGTACCGCTGTTCCTGCTGTCGCTGAAGGCCGGCGGCGTGGGCTTGAACCTCACCGCTGCCGACACCGTGATCCACTACGATCCATGGTGGAATCCCGCCGCGGAAACGCAGGCCGCCGACCGCGCGCACCGCATCGGCCAGGACAAGCCGGTGTTCGTGTACCGCCTGATCTGCGCTGACACCGTCGAGGAACGCATCGAGGACTTGAAGGCCCGCAAGGCCGAACTCGCGCAGGCTGTGCTGGAAGGCGGCGGCACGCGCGACAAGTTGAAGTTCGACGAGGATGACCTGAACGCGTTGTTCGCGGCCGACTAAGCCCTCTTCGCAGGCGGCACTCTGATCCGGGGTGGCCGGTCTTGGGCGAGCAGCCGTCCATGGTGCGTTTCCCCGATCGGCATCCATGCCTCGCCCTCAGCCATTGCACGCTATCCCTTCGTGGGATAGCGTAAGCGCAATGTCTTCGACCTTCGAAGGCGGCTGCGACTGCCGCTTCGTCCGCTACCGACTCACGCGCACGCCGCTGTTCGTGCACTGCTGCCACTGCCGCTGGTGCCAGCGCGAAACCGGCAGCGCGTTCGTGTTGAACGCGTTGATCGAAACCGCATGCGTGGAGCTGCTGCGCGGCGCGCCTGCAAAGGTGATGACGCCGTCCGAAAGTGGTCGTGGCCAGGATATCGCGCGCTGTCCGCGTTGCCGGGTCGCGTTGTGGAGCCACTATTCCGGCGCGGGTCCGCTGTTTGCGTTTGTCCGTGTGGGCACGCTCGACAATCCGGACCGCTTCCCGCCCGACATCCACATCTTCACGATGTCGAAGCAGCCGTGGGTGATCCTGCCCGAGGGCGTGCCCGCGCTGCGCGAATACTACGACCGCGAGCAATACTGGCCGAAGGAAAGCCTGGAGCGGCGCGCGGCGGTGCTCGCGAAATCTTCGTAGGTTGAGATGAGTCCAAGCCTTATTGGACGAATCCCAACGACGTTGGAGTGCGCAAGCAGCCGCTCCCCAACCTACTTGGGCCGTGGTCCGCGCATCGGCACCGGATGGCCGTACAGCGATGCCGGGTCGCGCGACAGCCCGTTCTTTTCCAGCGCGTCGAGATAGGACTGCCAGTTCTTTTCCTGGTTGACGCCGAGGTCGTGCAGCGTTTTCCAGGAATAGATGCCCGTCGCGTGGCCGTCGGTGAAACGCAGCGACACGGCGTAATTGCCGACCGGCTGCAGTTCCATGATGCCGACTTCGCGTTTGCCCGCAACCAGCACCTGCTGGCCGGGCCCGTGACCCTGCACTTCGGCGGACGGCGAATACACGCGCAGGTATTCCGCAGGCAACACGAAACGTTCGCCGGAGTCGAATGCGATTTCCAGCGTGCGCGATTTCTTGTGCAGGGTGATGTCAGTGGGTCTGGGCGTGGTCATGCGTGCAATTTTAACGACGCAGACGATGGATCACCTGACCGCGATCAACGATGGCCGGCGCTGCCCGTCGCCGAAGACGGTTGCGCTGCGCTCGCAGCGGGTGCAGGAATGGCTGTGCTAGCACCCGCAGCCGACGACGCCTGCACTTTGCTGGCGGGCAACCCATCGATCATCTGCTCGGCGAGGCGCTGATAGCCCTCGTCGAAATGGTGTCCGCCCGCCTCGCCGTGCACCGTCACCCGCGCGGGCAAGCCTTGCATGGTGCACAAGCTGTCGTCGGCATCGTCCTTGCCGTAGTAGCAAACCACGGGGAATTGGTTGTCCAGCGCAACGACGGGCGGCAGCGCGGGATATTCGGGTACCTTGTTGAATTTTTCCGACAGCGTTTTCACGAACGCCTTGAAATGTCCCTGCGCGGTCATGTAGCCCTCGAACTGGATCTCGAACGTGGCATCGTGGCTGGGCGACAGCAGCACCAGCTGCGTGATGCGCGCGCGCGCGGCCGGGCTCAACTTGTCGATCAGCGCCGGCAGCACGTCGGCGCCGAACGAAAACCCGACGAGCCACACGCGTTGCTTGTGCCATTTCGCCAGCGAATTGGTGATCAACGCATCGAGTTGCAGCGCGGCCACCTCGGGCGAACGGGCGCGCCAGAAATACTTGAAGCTGTTGACGCCCAGTACCGGGATGCCGCGCGCCGCGAACGCGGTGCCGAGCTGTTTGTCGAGATCGGCCCAGCCGCCGTCGCCGGAATACAGGATCGTCAACACGTCGTCCTTGCCCGCGGGCGCCTGCACGCCCGACGCGGGTTGAACCGTGACGATGGACTTTTCCAGGTTCGGTCGCGCGAACGGATTCCAGAACAGCGCAAAGCCAAGCACGCACGCACCCACGATCGATCCCATGATCCACTGACCTCGCTTCGACAGACTCATCGGCGCACCACCCCGCTGAGACCGCCCGAGATCAGGCTGGCCACGTTCGCGAGGATCATCGGCAACGCGATGCCTCCGGGAACGGCCATGTAGCGCGGCTCCCATTCGGGGTCGAACTTGTCCTTGTAGCGCTTCAGGCCCTGGAAATTGTAGAAACGTTCGCCGCGTCCGAACACCAGCGCGCCGAAACGATTCCACAGCGGCGCCAGCCGCCGGTTGGTCATGCCCGCCATCGGCGCCATGCCAAGATTGAACCAGCGGTAGCCTTCCTGCCTTGCCCAGCGCATCAGCGCGATGAACAGGAAATCCATGCTGCCGGACGGGCTTTCGGGCGCGAAGCGCATCAGGTCCAGCGAAGCTTCTTCCTTGTTGCCGGTCAGGAACAGGTTGGCGAACGCCAGCAAGCGTTCGCCTTGCCAGACCAGTGCCATCGGCGTGCGCGAGAGATAGGCGGGATCAAAGGCGCCCAGCGAGAAACGCTTCTCCCGCGCGCGCTTGTCGGCCAGCCACGCGTCGGAGATGGCTTTCAGCCGCGGCATCAACGGCGGCACCGCTTCCGCCGGAATGATTTCGAGCCGCAGCCCTTCGCGTTCGAGTTTGTTGAGCGTGCCGCGTAGGGTCTTCTTCGACTTGCCGTCGAGGTTGAAATCCGCAAGCGGCACCCGCGCTTCCTGGCCGATCTTCAGCAGGTTCATGCCGACGTCGAGGTACAGGTCGAGGTCGGCCGGACTCACCTGGTAGAACACCGGCCAGCCGCCCGCGCGCTCGCATTGCTCCATGAAACTCCACACCAGTTCGCGGCGCGCGTCGTCGTCTTCGCCGACCGGATCACCCATGTTGACCCAACTGCGTCCCTCGATGCCGTACATCAGCAACGCGTGATCATCGGGAGAAAAAAGCAGATGCTTGTCGCCCATCAACGCGAGGTGCGCCTGTGCCGAACGGTAGTTGCGGATCAGCGGCCATGCGCGTTCCAGTTCGGCAGCGGTGGGCGCGGCGCGGCGCGGCGTTTGCGGACGGATCAGGCTGGCAAGCGCGAACAGCAAGCCGGCTGCGGCCGCGGCGACGAGTGCGCGCAAGGCGCGCGGCGCACCGCCGTGCTCGAGACTGAATTCCCACCACAGGCTTGTGCTGTAGTCCACGTGCTTGTAGCTGAAGAACACCAGCCACGCCGCGCAGCCGAACACCGCGAGGATCGCCACGATCCAGCCCGGGGAAAAGGTGGTGCTGAACAACGACGCGCGCCGGTAGAACAATTTGTGCGCCGGCATCAGCGCGAGCGCGAGCAGGCCGAGGAAAATGGCTTCCTCGTAATCGATGCCCTTCAGCAGCGAGAAAACCGCGCCAGCCAATAGCAATACAAGCGTCAGCCAGTACGCCGCATCCAGCCTACGTTGCAGGCCGCGCGCGAGGATCAGCAGCAGCATGCCGATCACGCTGGCCAGCAGGTGCGAGACTTCCAGCACCGACAGTGGCAGCACGCTGCGCAGGATCGCCATGCGATCGGGCAGCGCCTTGGTCGCGCCGGAAAACAGCAACACGGCGCCGGACACCAGCGTCAATCCGGCGAAGAAGGGCGGCAGCAATCCCGCGAACCACGGTGACCACGGCACGTGCCGGCGCAGGCTTTGCGCTTCGCGTTGCAGCACCAGCACCGTCGCCGCGCCGAGCGGCATCAGGTAATAGATGATGCGAAAGGTCGCCAGCGAGCCGAGGATGGGCGCCGCAAGATGTGCGTTGCCGGTCGCGTGGAAGCCGGCCAGCATCACCGCTTCGAACACGCCGAGGCCGCCCGGAACGTGGCTGATCAATCCAGCGATCTGC
Source organism: Rhodanobacteraceae bacterium (assembly GCA_035572335.1). Lineage (GTDB taxonomy): Bacteria > Pseudomonadota > Gammaproteobacteria > Xanthomonadales > Rhodanobacteraceae > 66-474. The sequence goes on along the minus strand of DATNAW010000020.1, from coordinate 2,654 downwards.
GCGACCACGAAGATCGCGAGGAAATGCCCGAAGCCCGCGTTGAGGCGATCCGGCATCAGCACGTACATTACCGCCGCGGCCAGCCACCAGTCCACGGCGCCGACCGCGACCTGGCGGATCGCATGCATCGGTGTCGGCAAGCGCAATCGCCAGCGCCACAATTTCAGCGGGCGCCGGACGAAGCCTCCAAGGATCCACGCCAGCGGGATCGCCACCATCACGCCGGCAAACGCGATCCGCCAACTGCTCATCGGCAGGCCAGAAGGCAACGGCACCACCAGCAGCGTCACGCCGGTCAGTGCGAGCAAGCCCAGCCAGAAACTCAGGGTGCAATACAGGACCAGCTTGCCGATTTCGGTCGGCGACAGGCCGCTTTGCAGGTAGAAGCGATAGCGGATCGATCCGGAAACCAGCAGCGACATGCCGACGGCATTGCTGAAGGCGTAACTGATGAACGAGATCAGCGTGACGCGCCGCCACGGCAACCGCTTGCCGATCGCGGCGAGGCCGAAACGATCGTAGAACGACATCACGCCGAACCCGAGTATCGTCAGCGCGATGGCAAGCACGAGCCGCTGGCGCGACACGCCCTCGACGTAATGGCGGATCTCGTTGTAGGTGACGTGGCGCGCGAGCAGGTGCAGCGCCCACAGCGCGAGCGCCAGCATGGCCAGCGACACCAGCGGTCCCGCGACCCGGCGCAGCCATACGCTGCGCGGGCTGGGTGGCGTCAGCGCGCCATCGACGCCTGGCATCTGCGCAGAATTCTCCACCAGCCGGTCACGTTCCCCTGAAAGGCCTCAGTCTAAGACAGCGAGGCAGCCGCCCGTGAATGGAGGTTTCGACCCGTGGCTTGAACCGCGCCTCAAGACGCGCTGCCGAACCCCGAGCCGGTGAAGTCGATACGCGGCGGCTGGCCTGCGACATCCAGCAGCACCTGCGCGTAGGGTTCGTCGAAGCTCACCGTGGAAATCTCGTCCCAGCCGAAGAACGACGGCTCGCGCAGCCACTCCGCATCGGGCGTGATTTCCTGCAGGGTGAAGCCATCGTCCTCGATGCCGAGTGGACGGCCGATGTAGCAGACCTCGTGCTCGTCTTCGGTATCCACGTGCACGCACATCACCGCCGCGTATTCGGCCGCGGCGCGCACCACCTGCGTGATGTCATCCAGCGGGAAATTGCGTGGCAGGCGCGGGTGGATATTGCGGACCGCCAGCGCCTTCTCGATGAAGGCCGCATGGCCGTCCGGGGCCTCGACCTCGGTGATGTCGGCCAGCCGCATCGCGTAGAGGCCGTCGAAACTGATCTGGTCGCCGACCACCCACATCAAGAGCCATTCCTTGCCGATGCCGGCAAGGTAGCCGCAAAAACTGCCGTCCTCGATGTTGCCGCGCCACACCCGCACCAGTTCACCGCGCTGCATGGCGCCGCGCAGCTTCGGGCGCGGACTCTCGGATTGGAATTTCAGAACCTTGCCCATGGCGTCATTCTAACGGGGGCGGGCAGGCGCTACCCGCCCGTCCATGTCACAGTATGTAACGAGACAGGTCTTCGTTCGAAGCCAGATCTTTGAGGTTTTTGTCCACGTATTCGGCGTCGATCGAGTATTTTTCACCACTTTTGTCGGCGGCCTCGAACGAGATCGACTCCAGCAGCCGTTCCATCACGGTCTGCAGGCGGCGGGCGCCGATGTTTTCGGTGCTCTCGTTGACCTTGAAGGCCACCTCGGCCAGCTTGGCGATGCCGTCCTCGGTGAATTCCAGTTTCACGCCTTCGGTATTCAACATCGCGGCGTACTGCTTGGTCAGTGCGTTGTTCGGTTCCGAAAGGATGCGCTCGAAATCCTTGACCGACAGCGCCGACAACTCGACCCGGATCGGCAGGCGGCCCTGCAGTTCGGGGATCAGGTCGGAGGGCTTGGCCATCGAGAACGCGCCCGAGGCGATGAACAGCACGTGGTCGGTCCTGACCGGGCCGTATTTGGTGGACACGGTCGAACCTTCGACCAGCGGCAGCAGGTCGCGCTGCACGCCTTCGCGCGACACGCCCGCGCCGCCCCAGTCGCTGCGCTGCGCGACCTTGTCGATCTCGTCGATGAAGACGATGCCGTTCTGCTCGCAATTTTCGATCGCCTGCGCGCGCAGTTCGTCATCGTTGAGCAGCTTGCCGGCTTCCTCGTCGATCAGCATCGGCCGCGCGGCCTTGATCTTGAGCTTACGTTTCTGGGTCTTGCCGCCGCCCATGCTCTGGAACATCGAACTCAATTGCTGCGACATTTCCTCCATGCCGGGCGGCGCCATGATCTGCACGCCCACGTTCATCGCAAACTCGAGTTCGATTTCGCGTTCGTCCAGCGCGCCTTCGTGCAACTGCTTGCGCAGCTTGCCGCGGGTGGATGAATCGGATTCGATTTTCTGCTGCTCGCCCTGCTGGTCCCAGCCGCCGCTCTGCTCGCGGCGCGGCAGCAGTGCGTCGAGGATGCGCTCGTCGGCGTGTTCCTCGGCCTGCGATTGCACACGCTCCTTGGCGAGATCGCGCGTCAGCTTGTAGGCAACGTCGGCGAGGTCGCGCACGATCGAATCGACATCCTTGCCGACGTAGCCGACTTCGGTGAACTTGGTCGCTTCCACCTTCACGAACGGTGCTTTCGCGAG
>DATNAW010000019.1:0-2456 GCA_035572335.1 Rhodanobacteraceae bacterium | reverse complement strand
CCGCGAACTCGCTACAATTTCTTCACGCGGCATCGACGCCACGGCCGCCAACGATGCCGCCGCCTTCCTGTCCAGCCTCCACGATTACGCCGACGCACTGGCGCGTTTCGGCGAAGCCGCGGGCGCGGACATCGCCAGCCGGGAACATCGGGCGATCGCCGCGATCGCCTCGGACTGCGGCTGCGTCTACAAGAGCTGCGGGGCGGGCGGCGGTGACGTGGGCATCACGTTTGCCGTGGAAGATGTGCGGTTGCGGGCGTTCGCCGGGCGCGTGGCGCAGGCGGGCTTCCCCGTGATCGGTCTGGAAGCGGACCCGAAGGGTCTGGAGGTTGCGTCAAGCGTTGAGGTTAGCTAAGGATTCCAAGATGGACCAGTCGAGATTTCCGGGTTTCTACAAGTTGTCGGTGCCCGAACGCGTGAACCTGGTACGCGAGCGCGGCCTGCTTTCCCGCGAAGATTTCCAGACCTTGTCGACCGGCGCGCACACGCTCAGCGTCGCCCGCGCCGACAAGATGATCGAGAACGTGGTCGGCGTGATGGGCCTGCCACTCGGACTCGGCCTCAACTTCCTGATCAACGGCAAGGATCATGTGGTGCCGCTGGTGGTCGAGGAACCCTCGATCGTCGCCGCGCTTTCCTCCGCGGCGAAACTGGTGCGCTCCGCGGGCGGCTTCGCCACGCGCAGCACCGATCCGATCCTGATCGGCCAGGTGCAGATCGTCGATATCGACAACTCGGCCACCGCACAGGCCGCGCTGCTGCAGCGCAAGCAGGAGATCATCAACCTCGCCAACAGCCTGCACCCGAACATGGTTGCGCGCGGCGGTGGCGCGAAGGACATCGAGGTGCGCATCCATCCCGCGGCCGACGGCCGCCGCGACATGGTGGTGCTGCACCTTCTGGTGAACACCTGCGACGCGATGGGCGCCAACATGGTCAACACCATGTGCGAAGGCGTGGCGCCACTGGTGGAAGGCATCACCGGTGGCAAGGTGTTCCTGCGCATTTTGTCGAACCTCACCGACCGTGCGCTGGTGTGGGCGAAAGCAGTGATCCCGGCGGAATTGCTTGCGGGCAAGGGTTACGACGGCGAGCAGGTGCGCGACGGCATCATCCTCGCCAATGATCTTGCAGTGTGCGATCCGTATCGCGCCGCGACCCACAACAAGGGCATCATGAACGGCGTCGACGCGGTCGCGCTCGCGACCGGCAACGACTGGCGCGCGCTGGAAGCCGCGGCGCACGCGTACGCCGCGCGCGGCGCGCACTACAGCTCGCTGACGCGTTGGTACAAGGACGACCAGGGCAATCTCGTCGGCACCATCGAGATGCCGATGAAGGTCGGTACCGTCGGCGGCAACCTGCAATCCAACGCCACCGTCGCGTTGAACCTGCGCCTGCTCAACATCGCGTCGGCGCGCGAGCTGGCCGAAATCATGGGCGCGGTGGGCCTCGCGCAGAACTTCTCCGCGTTGCGTGCGCTGGTGACCGACGGCATCCAGCAAGGCCACATGACGCTGCACGCGCGTTCGGTCGCGGTGAGCGCAGGCGCCACGCCGGAGATCTTCGAAACCGTGGTCGAACGCCTGCTCGATTCCGGCGAGATCAAGGTGTGGAAGGCCAAGGAGATCATCGCCGAAGTCCGTACCCAGGTGCAGCCGGAGGCGAAGACCGTCGCGCATGGTTTCGAGCCGGTCGAGGAAGCCGAATACGCGACGGGTTACGGCAAGGCCATCCTGCTGGGCGAGCACGCGGTGGTGTACGGCCGCCATGCGATCGCGGTGCCGGTGCCGATGGCGATCCGCGCCCGCGCCGAGGAATCCGACGACGGCACGCAACTCATCATCCCGCGCTGGGGTGTCGAGTCGCGCCTGCATCCCGGCAGCAAGCATCCGGGTTCGTTCCTGCAGTCGCTCGAATTGATCCTGCACAAACTCGAACTGACCGATCGCCCGCTGCGCATCCAGGTCTACCCGAACCTGCCTCGCGCCAATGGTCTCGGCGGTTCAGCCGCGCTCGCGGTCGCGGTGATCCGCGCGCTCGATCGTCACTGCGCGCTGGGTTTGAGCGACGAGCAAGTGTGCGCACTGTCCTACGAATGCGAGCGCGTCGCGCACGGCACACCGTCGGGCATCGACAACACGGTCGCCACATATGGCCAGCCGCTGCTGTTTCAGCGCGGTGAACCGCCGGTGATCGAACCGCTGCATTTCGCGAAGCCGCTGCCCATGGTGATCGGCCTTTCCGGCGTGGAAAGCCTGACCGCGCGCACCGTGGGCCGCGTGCGCGAGGCGTGGCAGCGCAACAAGAAGTTGTACGAACGCATCTTCGATGAAATCGATTCGCTCGCGATGCAGGGCATCAAGGCGCTGGAAGCGTGGGATTTGCAACAGTTCGGCGAGCTGATGAACATCTGCCAGGGCCAATTGAACGCGCTGCAAGTGTCGAGTTGGGAG
>DATNAW010000018.1:0-4472 GCA_035572335.1 Rhodanobacteraceae bacterium | reverse complement strand
CGGCCTCGATGACTACATCTCCAGCATCGAGCGCGATGCCATCATCAAGGTGCTGAAGGAAACCCGCTACAACAAGACCGCGGCCGCGAAGAAGCTCGGCATCACCTTCCGCGCGTTGCGGTACAAGTTGAAGAAGCTCGGCATTGATTGAGACTAGCCGTCGGGCAATGGGTGCCAGCCGCATCGAAGCCTTCAGCGATGGCGTGTTCGCCATCGCCATCACGCTGCTTGTACTCGACATCCGGCCGCCGCAGGCCAGCGCGCACCTCGGGGCCGATCTTCTGGCGCTGTGGCCCAGCTATCTGGCTTACCTCATCAGCTTCCTGCTGATCGGCTTGGTCTGGGCGAATCATCACGAAATGTTCCACCACATCCGGCGCGTCGATCGCATGCTGATGTTCTTCAACACGCTGCTGCTGATGAATGTCGCGTTCCTGCCTTTCGTTACCGCGGTGTTGTCGTCCTCTTTGCGCGAGCACGCCGGCTTGCGCACCGCGGTGATCCTTTACGGATCGACGCTGGTCGTTGGCGGTTTCTTCTTCAATGCGGTGTGGGAGTGGGCGCGCTACCGCCACCGGCTGCTGGGCGATTCCATCACGCCGGATGATGCAAGGGCCGTCGCCCGAAGGTTCATGCTCGGGCCAACGGCCTACCTCATCGGCACCGCTGTCGGCCTGGTCGTGCCCGTCCTCGGGCTTGCCTTGTTCGCGGCGCTGATCCTTTTTTATTGGCTGCCGATCACGCACGGCCTGCATTTGTCACGCTCGGCGCGTGACTGAGTGCGCCGCGACGGCCGTGCGCCGCCATCAGCGACTGCCCGGATACGCCGTCATCGAATACGGCTGGTCCTGCGGCTGTGTCGCCCACGTCTTGTTCGGCTGCGCCTGCATCGTGAAGTGCAGCGTGCCGCCGTTCGCGATTTCCACATAGGTCAGGTAATCGCGCGTCAGCGGTTTGCCGTTGAGTTCGACCGAACCGACGTAAGGGTGGGTCTTGCCGAGTCCGTCGGTGGTGATCGTGAAGGTCTTGCCGTTGGGCAGGTGCATCACCGCGCGACGCACGAACGGACGGCCGATCACGTACTGATTGCTCGCGGGCGCGACCGGGTAGAAGCCGAGCGCGGTGAAGATGTACCACGCCGACATCTGGCCCAGATCATCGTTGCCCGCGAGGCCGGTCGGCGTCGGCGCGTACTGCGTGCGCATGATTTCGGCAAGGCGCTCCTGCGTCTTCCACGGCGCGCCCGCGTAGTCGTACAGGTACGCGATGTGGTGGCTGGGCTCGTTGCCGTGCGCATACCAGCCGATCAGGCCGGTGACGTCCTCGAGTCCCGCGAATGCCTTCGGATCGATCTTCGCGTCGAACACGTCGTCCAGTTTCTTCACCAATCCGTCATCGCCGCCGAGCTCGCGGATCAGGCCGCCGATGTCCTGCGGTTCGTACCAGGAGTACTGCCACGAATTGCCTTCGGTGAAGCCGCTGCCCATGCCCGCCTTCGCCGGACTGAACGGCTCCTCGAACTCGCCACTCGCAAGCCGCGGTTGCGCGAAGCCGGTTTTGGGATTGAACACGTTGCGCCAGTTCTGCGCGCGCTTGAAGAACTTCGCCGCGATATCTTTTCGGCCCATCGCTTCGGCCATCCGCGCCAGCGACCAGTCGTCGAACGCATATTCCAGCGTCTTGGAAACCGACTCGGGTTCCTTGTCGCTGGGCACGTAACCGAGCTTCATGTAGTCGGCGAGGTCGCCGTAAGGCGCATACGTCGCGCTGGCCACCATCGCCTTCAGCGCCGCGTCGGCATCGAAGCCACGGAAGCCCTGCATGTACGCGTTGGCGATCACCGGCACCGCGTGGTAGCCGATCATGCACCAGGTCTCCAATCCTTGATATGCCCACACCGGCAGGATGCCGAACGGACTCGCCTGCTGCGCGACGATCAGCGAATTGACGAAATCGTTCATGCGCTGTGGCGGCTGGATGAACGCCATCAGCGGCATCTCGGCGCGATACACATCCCACAGTGACCAACTCGAATAGAACGTGAAGTCCTTGGCCGTGTGCACCGCGTGGTCGGGGCCGCGGTACTGGCCGTTCACATCCATCGCGAGGTTCGGCGCGATCAGCGCGTGGTACAGCGAGGTGTAGAAACTCTTCTCGACATCCGGCGGCGCGTCCACGTCGATCGCGGACAGCGCCTTGGCCCAGGCCTGTTTCGCCTCTGCGCGGCGCGCGTCGAAATCCCAACCCTTGCCGTCGGCATCGAGATTGGCGATCGCGTTGTCGGCGCTCACCGTGGAAATCGCCACCTTCACCAGCAGCGGCTTCGCGAGCTTGCCGAACTCGAACGCGCCTTCCAGTTGCTTGCCGGCGATCGCGTCGTTGCCGGCCGGATCCGCGGCCGGTCCCGCAAAACCCTTGTACGGAACGTCGGTTTCGCGATTCACCAGTTCGTGCGCCGTCATCGGCTGCGAAAACCGGATCGCGAAATACAGTTGGCGTCCCGGCGCCCAGCCGCGCGTTTCGCGATAGCCCGTCACCGTGCCGTCCGCGCGCACGCGCAGGCGCGACCACAGCACCTTGCCGGGGTAGTCGTAGATGCTGGGGCGCAGGTCCAGCAGGACGTGTGCGTTTTGATCTTTCGGAAACGTATAGCGATGCCAGCCGACGCGTTGGCTCGCGGTGAGTTCGACGCGCACGCCGGGCGTCGCCAGCGTCACCGCGTAGTAACCCGGCTGCGCGACTTCGGTCTTGTGGCTGAACTCGGAGCGGTAGCCGCTGCCCGGCTTGTCGGGATCGCCCGCATCCCATTGCACCTTGTCGGTGCCCGGCATCAACAGTACGTCACCGAGGTCGGAATGGCCGCTGCCGGAGAAATGCGTTTCGGAAAATCCAAGAATGCTGTGGTCGCCGTATTGGTAACCCGCCGCCCACGCATACGCATGCTTGAAATCCGGCATCGCGGTGTCGGGGCTCAGCTGGATCATGCCGAACGGCACCGTCGCACCGGGAAACGTGTGCCCCGCACCGCCCGTTCCGATCATCGGATTGGTTTGTTGCCAGGCCATCTCGCCAGGTCCGGCCGCGTGCGCGCATCCGAAGATGCCCAGCGCAATGATCATCGCCAGCAAGCCGCGGGCGGCGGCGCGCCGGGGGTAAACAAGGGGGACGGCCATGGCGGATTCCTTGGATCGTTCCAAAAAGTTCCGCGAAAGTAGCACGCGGCCCGGCACGTTGCATGCTGCGCTGCAGAATGCGGGCGGCCATTCCCGCGGGCATGATGCGCTGAATTGGATCGTTCTAAATCCCGTGCACGCAACCACCCGCCTTGCCATGCAGAACCCCACGCGATGAACGGCCGCCGCGTTACCGTCACCGACATCGCGCGCGGCTGCGGCGTGTCACGGGCGACCGTGTCGCTGGTGTTGCGCGGCAGCCCGCTGCCCGCGGCCGCGACGCGCGCGAAGGTGGAAGCCGAACTGAAGAAGCAGGGCTACGTCTACAACCGCGCCGCCGCCAACCTGCGCCAGCGCCGCTCGTCGAGCGTGGCGCTGGTGGTGAATGACCTGTCCAATCCGTTTTTCGCCGACTTCGCCGCGGGCGTCGACGAAACACTCGGCGCTGCCGGTTACGTGACGCTGCTCGGCAGCACCGGCGAATCGCCCGAACGCCAGCAACGCGTGCTGGCATCGCTGATGGAACACGATCCGGCCGGCATCATCCTGTCGCCCGCCGAAGGCAGCGACGGCGTTTCGCTGGGGCAGGTACTCGGCGTCCATCTGCCCGTGCTGGTGTTCAATCGCGAGCCGTCGCACGTGCGCTGGTCGGCGTCGCACTGGGATTACCTGGCGCTGGACAATCGCCGCGGCGCGGCGCTTGCGACGCGCCACCTGCTCGAACGCGGACATCGAAGCATCGCCTTCTTCGGCGGCCACGCGGAATCGAGTTCCTGTCGCGACCGCCGCCGCGGCTATGTCGAAGCGATGCGCGCGACGGGCATCGAACCCGAACCCGGCTGGCTGGTGGAAACCGCACCGACGCGGCTCGACGCCGCGGCCCGCACGGCTTCGCTGTTCACCAGCAAGCACGCACCCACCGCCGCCGTTTGCTACAACGACGCGGTCGCGCTCGGACTGATGCTGGGCCTCGGCGCGCGCGGCATCACGGTCGGCCGCGATTTCGCGGTCACCGGCTTCGACGACATCCCCGAAGCGGCGGTCAGCACGCCAGCGTTGACCACGCTTGCCACCGATCCGCGCGCGCGCGGCCGCCAGGCCGCCGAACGCATCCTCGAACGCGCGCGCCGCCCGGACATCGGCGCGGTACGCGGCATTGCCCCCGTCCGCCTGATCATCCGCGCCAGCAGCGAGGCCACCATCGCATGAATACCCGAGTCGCAGGCAACCGCACCGCCCTCACGGTGGTCACCACGATCTTCTTCATGTGGGGATTCATCACCGCCCTCAACGACGTAT
>DATNAW010000017.1:0-5016 GCA_035572335.1 Rhodanobacteraceae bacterium | reverse complement strand
GCGCACCATCGAATTCCTGTTGCACGCATTGCCGATCAACTGGCGCGACAAGGCGCGCGACCTGCTGGTGCTGGTGCGGATGGATCGCCCGATCGGCGCGCTGTTGTTGCTGTGGCCGACCTGGTGGGCGTTGTGGCTGGCGGCCGATGGTTTTCCGCCGTGGAAGTACCTCGTCGTGTTCACGATCGGCGTGTTCGTGATGCGCGCGGCGGGCTGCGCGATGAACGACTTCGCCGACCGCAAGCTCGATCCGCTGGTCGCACGCACGGCGGGACGACCCATCGCCGCGGGCCGCGTGCAGCCGCGCGAAGCCGTGCTGGTGTTCGCCGGATTATCGTTGCTCGGCTTCGTGCTGGTGCTGGCATTCACCAATCGGCTGACGATCTATTTGTCGTTCGCCGGCGCCGCGCTGGCTGCGCTGTACCCGTTCTCCAAGCGCTACACGCAACTGCCGCAGGTGGTGTTGGGCGCGGCGTTCGGCTGGGGTATTCCGATGGCGTTCGCGGCGATCACGAATGGACTGCCGCCGGTGTGCTGGCTGTTGTTCTTCGGCAATGTGCTGTTCTCGACCATCTATGACACCGAATATGCAATGGTCGATCGCGACGACGACCTGCGCGCCGGCGCGAAGTCCACCGCGATCCTGTTCGGCGACGCCGACCTGCCGATCCTCGGGATATTGATGGCGACGCTGCTGTTCACGCTGCTGCTGGTCGCGCAACGTGCGCAACTCGAATGGCCGTTCCTGGCGGGCCTCGGCGTCGCGCTGCTGCTGTTCGCATGGCAGCTGTGGAACATGCGCTGGCGCCAGCGTGAGGCGTGCTTCGCCGCGTTCCGCAACAACAACTGGGTTGGCGGGGTGGTGTGGCTGGGGATGGTGGTCGCGCTGGCGATGAAGTGATTACCTGCGTGCAGGCGCACGCGCCAGCGCCCACACATCCACGCGCGCCGCGCCTGCGCGTTTCAGCACACGCGCGCATTCGGCCAGCGTCGCGCCGGTGGTGAAGACATCGTCCAGCACGGCGACATGTTCCGGCGCTTTCCCCTCGAAATGCGCCTCAAATGCGCCGCGGACGTTGCGGCGGCGCTGGATCGCGGTCAATTCGGTTTGCGCATCGGTGGCGCGGCTGCGTCGCAAGGCCTCGCGCAACAATGGAACGCCGAGATGTTTCGCCAGCGGTTTCGCCAGTTCCAGCGCCTGGTTGTAGCCGCGCTTGCGCAAGCGCGACGGGTGCAACGGCACCGGAACAATCGCGTCGGGAAGCGCATTCGGCGCTCGCGCAGCGTTCCAGAGCGACGACAGCGTGCATCCGGCTGCAAGATCGCTGCCGAACTTGAAGCGCGCTTCCAGTTGCGCCAGCGGCCATTCGTATCGGAACGGCGCCCACGCCGCGTCCCACGGCGGCGCGCGTTTGATGCAGCGGCCGCATAGCGGGGCAGGCGTTTCCAGTGGCAAGGCGCAGCGCGCGCAACACGTTGCATTGCGCGGCATGTCTGCTTCGCAGGCGACACAAAGACTCAACGCGCCTTGTCCACGCGCACCGCACAGCAGGCAATGCGACGGCAGCAGTGCGTCCAGCGTGTCGTCAACCAGATTCGCTGCGCGCAAGTTGACAGGCATCTCCCTGGCCCCCGAAACTTCCCGCCCACTGTAACGCGGAGCCTGCAATGGACGGAATGCATGCCGACGCGCCGGTCAGACACGACTGGACGTTGCCGGAAATTGAAGCGCTGTTCGATTTGCCATTCATGGCGTTGCTGGCGCGCGCACATGCGGTGCACGCGGCCCACCACGATCCGGATGCGGTGCAGGTTTCCACGCTGCTGTCGATCAAGACCGGCGGCTGTCCCGAGGACTGCGCGTACTGTCCGCAGGCGCAGCGCTACCACACCGGTGTCGAAGCACAGAAATTGATGGACGTGGATGCGGTGCTGGAACGCGCGCGCGCGGCCAAGGCGGCGGGCGCGTCGCGCTTCTGCATGGGCGCGGCCTGGCGCGGGCCCAAGGATCGCGACATTCCGAAGGTCGCCAAGATGATCCGCGAAGTGAAGGCGCTCGGGCTGGAAACCTGCGCGACGCTGGGGCTGCTGGGCGAAGGCCATGCACGGCAATTGAAAGCCGCCGGGCTCGACTACTACAACCACAACATCGATACCTCACCGGACTTTTATGGCGAGATCATCCATACCCGCGAGTTCGAAGATCGTCTCGATACGCTGGAAGACATCCGCGCGGCGGGCCTGAAGACCTGCTGCGGTGGCATCGTCGGGATGGGCGAGACACGCGCGCAACGTGCCGGACTTCTGCAAGCACTGGCGAAACTGCCCGAGCATCCGCAGTCGGTGCCGATCAACCAGTTGGTGCCGGTGCCCGGCACGCCGCTTGCTGATGCCGACAAGATCGACCCGTTCGAATTCGTGCGCACGATCGCCGTCGCGCGGATCGTGATGCCGAAATCCGTGGTGCGCCTGTCTGCTGGCCGCCAGCAGATGAGTGACGAAATGCAGGCCCTGTGTTTCTTCGCGGGCGCGGGCTCGATTTTCATGGGCGAGAAACTGCTGACGACCGGCAACCCGGACGTCGAGCACGACCATGCGTTGTTCCAGCGGCTGGATCTGCATCCGATGCAGGTCGAGGTCGACGTGCACGAACCCGGCACGGCGCGCGCCGACATCCTGGAAACGTGCCCGCACGCGGCCTGAACCGTGCGCCCCGAACTGCTGCAGTCGTTGGCCGCGCGCGTGGCGGAGCGCGAACGCGCGGGCCTGTTGCGCCGCGCGCGCACGCTGGATGCGACCCGCGGCGTGCGCGTCACGATCGATGGCCGCGAGTTGCTGAATTTCTGCAGCAACGATTACCTCGGACTCGCGCAGGACGCGCGCATCATCAAGGCGCTGCAAAACGCCGTGAACGAAGCGGGCGTCGGCAGCACCGCCGCGCACCTGGTGTGCGGCCACCACCGCGAACATGCGCGGCTCGAAGAAGCGCTCTGCGAATGGACAGGCCGCGATGCCGCACTGCTGTTTTCTTCCGGATGGCTCGCGAACCTCGGCGTGATGCAGGCGATGCTGAGCCGCGGCGACGCGTGCGTGCAGGACAAGTTGAACCACGCCAGCCTGCTCGATGCCACGCAACTCGCCGGCGCTGTATTGAAGCGCTATCCGCACAACGACGCCGAAGGCGCGGCGCGGCAGCTGGCGAGCGTTCCGGGCAAACCCGCATTGCTGGCCACCGACGGCGTATTCAGCATGGATGGTGACACTGCGCCGCTGCGCGAGCTGGCGTCGCTTTGTCTGCGCGAAGGCGCCACGATGATGGTGGACGATGCGCATGGGCTGGGCGTACTCGGCACGCTGGGTGCTGGCAGCGTCAATGAAGCCGGACTTTCGCAAGACGATGCGCCGGTGCTGATGGCGACGCTGGGCAAGGCGCTGGGCTGCGCGGGCGCGTTCGTCGCCGGCAGCCGTGCGCTGATCGAAGGACTGACGCAATTCGCGCGCACCTTCGTCTACACCACCGCAATGCCGCCGGCGCTGGCCGCGGCCGCGTGCGAAGCCGTGCACGTTGCGCGTGAAGAAGAGTGGCGTCGCGAAAAGCTGCGCGCATCGATCTCGCAATTCCGCACGGGCGCCAGACAACTCGGTTTGCCGCTGATGGAATCGCGCAGCGCGATCCAGCCGATCGTGCTGGCCGACGCGGAGCACGCGATGCAGGCATCACTTGCGCTGGAACAGCAAGGATTGCTCGTTACCGCGATCCGTCCACCCACGGTGCCAGCCGGCAAGGCACGTCTGCGGGTCACGTTGTCGGCTGCCCACGACCCCAACGACCTGGACCGGCTGCTCGACGCGCTGGCGCGACTGCCGCGCCACGCGATCGCTTAAAATGGCGGGTTCATGTCCGGACTTTTCATCCAAACCGAAGGCCGCGGCGACACGCACCTCGTGCTGCTGCATGGCTGGGCCATGCACGGTGGCGTGTTCGCGCCGCTGGTCGACGCGCTGCGCGACCGCTGCACGCTGCACGTGGTCGACCTGCCGGGGCACGGGCGCTCGCGCGACTGCGGCGTTCCGTTGCAACCTGTCGAATGTGCACAGGCGATTGCCGCTCGCGTGCCGGCCGCGATCTGGCTGGGCTGGTCGCTGGGTGGTTTGTATGCCCTGCAAGGCGCGCTGGATTTCCCGCGGCAGGTGCAAGGACTGGCGATGCTGTGCGCTTCGCCGCGCTTCGTGCGCGGCGAAGGCTGGACGCACGCGGTGTCTCCGGAAATCCTGCAGGACTTCGGGCGCGACCTCGAAACCGATTACGAAGGCACGCTGGAACGTTTCCTCGCGCTGGAAGCACTGGGCAGCGATTGCGCGCAGGCCGACTTGCGCAAGTTGCGCGCCGACACCTTCAATGAATTCCGTCCGCAGGTGCGTGCGCTCACGGAAGGGCTGGACGTGCTGGAGCACGCCGACCTGCGCGCGCGCCTTCTGCAACTGGCGCAAGCCAGCGCATGGATCGCCGGCCGCCGTGACCGCCTGATCCCGTGGCAGGCGATGCAATGGAGCGCGGCGCAATGTGACGGCACATTCACCTGCATCGCGGGCGGCGGTCACGCGCCTTTCATCGGCCACACCGATGCCGTCGTCGCCGCACTCGCTCCGCTCCTCGCGGGCGTCGCGACATGACCGACAAGCATCTCGACCCGCTGCAGGTGCGTCGCGCTTTTGCGCGCGCCGCCTCGACCTACGAACGCCATGACGCGTTGCAGCGCGAAGTTGAATCGCGCCTGTTCGAAAGCCTCGACTACTACGACGGCACACCACGGCGCGTGCTCGACATCGGCTGCGGCACCGGGCGCGGCACTGCGTTACTCAAGAAGCGCTGGCGCGACGCGGAAGTGATCGCGGTGGATGTCTCGCTGCCGATGTTGCGCGAGGCGCGCCGGAACCGCGGCTGGTTCCGGCCCTTCGCGCGCGCGTGCGCGGACGGGCAGGCCTTGCCGTTTCCCGACCGCAGCATGGACGTGG
>DATNAW010000016.1:0-18991 GCA_035572335.1 Rhodanobacteraceae bacterium | reverse complement strand
AGACCGCAGCTCCGGGCGGAAACCGCACTTCCACCCGCAGCCCGTGCGGATCTTCTTGGTTGCTGATCGCGAGTTCCGCGCCGTGCCGTTCGGCGATTTCGCGCACGATCGCGAGGCCGAGGCCGGTGCCTTCGTGGCCGTTGCCCATCGCGCGGAAGAATCGTTCGCCCAGGCGCGGGATCAATTCGGGCGCGACGCCGGGGCCGTTGTCCTGCACGGCCATCGTGCAGCCGCCGTTCACCGAGGGTTGCAGCTCGACCGTGATCACCGCACCGTTGCGTGCACCGTAACGGGCCGCGTTGTCGATCAGGTTGCCGAGCAGTTCGCGCAACAGCACCGCGTCGCCGATTACGGTAAGCCCATGCTCCGGTCCGCGATAGCCGAGGTCGATGCCCTTGGCGAGCGCGTCGGGAACCCGCGCGGCGACTTCGTCGCGCACGAGCTTCGCCATCTCCAGCGGCGCCGCGGCGCCGAGCGATTCATCGGGCGCCTGTGCCCGCGCAAGCGCAAGCAACTGTCCGGCCGCGCGCGCGGTCCCCGCGGACAGGCGCTCGACGTGCGCCAGCGCCTCGCGAATGGTTTCGGGGCGCGGATCGGCCAGTGCGCGTTCGGCCTGCAGGCGCAGTCCGGCCAGCGGCGTGCGCAACTGGTGCGCGGCGTCGGCGATGAAACGCTGCTGTTGGCGCAGCATGCGGTCGAGTCGCCCCAGCAACGCGTCGATGGTGGCGACCAGCGGTTGCACTTCCAGCGGCGCGTCGACAGTGCGCAACGGCGACAGGTCGCCGGCTTCGCGCATCCGGATTTCGTGCGCCAGCGGATCGAGCACGCGCAAACCGCGGTTGATGCCCAGCCACACCAGTGCCATCGCGACGCCGATCAGCAGCAGTTCGATGGGCACGGTCGACACCAGCAATTCGCGTGCGAGCGCGCCGCGCTTGTTGATGGTTTCCGCCGTCGAAATCACCAGCACGTCGCCGGGATCGGCCTTGTTGGCGAGGAACACCGACGCCATGCGCATCGGCTGTCCGCGATCGAGGAAGTTGGTGAAGACCGGGCTGCCCTGGCTGGCCGCCGGAATGGGTTGCGGCAGGTCGTCGTTGCCCGCAAGCACGCCGTAGCGCAGGCTGCGCACCGCGAACTCGTTGCGTTCCTTGATCGAGAACTGCAGCAGGATGCGCGCCTGGTCGCTCAGCTCGTTGCGGCCGGCGTCGCTGTTGACCAGGTCGCCCATCGCCTCCGCGCTGTCCAGCAGCCAGCGGTCATACACCTTGTTGGCATAGTGCAGGCCGATTACGTAGTTGATGATGCCGCCGCAGACGAGCACCGCCAGCAGCGGTATCGAAACGAACAGCAGCAGGCGCCGGCGCAGGCTGGGGTTACGGATCATCGTCGGCCTCGAGCAGGTAACCGAGGCCGCGCACCGTGCGCAGGCGCACGCCGGTGTCTTCGAGCTTGCGGCGCAGCCGGTGCACCGCGATGTCCAGGCCGTTGTCGGTGAGCGCGTCGTTCCACGTGCACAGCGCTTCGATCACGTGCTCGCGCGGCGTCACGCGGTTGTGCCGCGACGCCAGCACTTCCAGCAGCGCGAACTCGCGCGCCGTGAGGTCCAGCGGCTGCTTGCCGACCGTCACCCGCCGTCCGGCGAGGTCGATGGAAAGCTGCCCGAGCTTCAGGATCGGCACGCCGCGATTGCTCTGGCGGCGCAGCAGCGCGCGCACCCGCGCGTCGAACTCCGCGAGGCTGAAGGGTTTCACCAGGTAGTCGTCGGCGCCGAGGTCGAGCGTGCGCACGCGCAGGTCCACTTCTTCGCGCGCGGTGATGACCAGGACCGGAACGCCATCGTGTGCGGCGCGCAGCTTGCGCAGCACCTGGCTGCCTTCTTCGCCCGGCAGGCCGAGGTCGAGCACCACCAGCGCGAAGGCGTGTTCCTGCAGCGCGGTGATGGCGGCCTTGCCGTTGGCAAGGTGGTCCACGGCGTGGCCCGCGCGCTCCAGCGATGCACAGACCGCATCCGCGATGGCGGCATCGTCTTCGACTACCAGCATCCGCATGTGGCGCCCCGTGGTTGATCAACGTTTCGGGAAAGGACTTTCCTGCGCTTTCCCGCCGGAAAGGATATCAAGCGTACAGCTTGGCCAGCACGACTTCGCCTGCGCCCTCGACCCGCCAGCGGCCCGGGTCGCCAACCGGTATGACCAGCGCGGCGTCGTGCGGGTTCAATGTCACGGGTTCGCCGCCCTCGGAACTCAAGCGCGCGTGGCCCGAATCGAGATAGACCAGCCAGCGGATGCGGGGCTCGGCGGGCAGCATCATCGAATCGACCAGCGTGCGCGCAAGCACCTCGCCGTGCGCGTCGCCGCGCAGCATCAGGTTGAAGTCGCGCGTGGCGCCTTCCGGCAACGCGCCGACCGGCGCGGGCGATCCATCGAATCGCAGCACATCGAAGCGGGCGCCGCGGCGCTCGCTGCCGTCGGGGAAGCGCAGCATCATTGGCGCGTCCAGCGGAACCAGCATGCGGCGCGTGCCGGGCAGTTCGGAAAACGGACCTTCCTGTTCCACCTTCGCGACACTGATGCGAATCTTCCAGTCCGCGTCGTCGGGTTCGCGCAGGATCACCGTGGTGACGCCGGCGCCGTTCGCCCAGGGTTCGTCGCGCTGGACGCCGCGTGGAATGGCTTGCACGGAAGGCATCGCGCGATGATAGCGAGAAGCCGCGCGCGGGACTCAGTCGATCAGCTTGCGCAACGCATCGAGACCCGAACGCAGGCTCTCGTCCCATGCGTAACCGACGATCGGCTGTCCCGTGTGCGCGTCGTGGAATTCCTCTTCCTGTCCCGGCGCCAGCAGGTGGCGGTAATCCACCGTCAGTTCTTCGCCGGCATCCAGGTCGCGTGCGGCGAAGATGAAGCCGAGCAGCCACAGGCCATTCGGTTCGAAACTGTGGTTGACGTAGCACTCGTCGGGCCAGTCGGGCGAAAGCGTGTAGCGATCCTCGAACCAGCGCACCGAGGTATGCAGCAACTTTGCGCGTTCCGGATCGGACAGGATTTCGACGAACGACCAGGTGCGGTCGATCGCATCGGGTGCGATGGCGATCCGGCCGTGCCGCAGCGATTCTTCGAGGAACAGGCCTTTGCCCGCGCCGGGAATGGTGGAAGCGGCGATGCGGTAGCGGGGCAGTATCACGGCGGTCGCGGATGGTGAGGGCGCGCCAGTGTAATGCGTGCGCAGCGCCGCGGAAGCGATGCCGCGGATCGCCATCCGCGGCACCGGTGATCGTTGAAACGGTCAGTGCTTGCGGGATTTCCGCGCGGGCTTCGCTGCTGCTGCCTTGGTCGTCGCGGCGCCGCCGTTGAGGCGGATCGCATCGCGGTTGCGGTCGAGCGTCTTCGCGCCGATGCCCTTGACGTTGCCGAGATCGTCGACGCTCTTGAACGGGCCGTGCGCATCGCGGTAGGCGACGATGGCCTGGGCCTTGCTGAGGCCGACGCCGTCGAGCGACGTCGCAATGGTTTGCGCGTCGGCCTTGTTGACGTTGACCGGCGTCGCGGCAAAGGCCGGCAGCGCCATGGCGAGGCAGAGCGCGAGCGCGCAGAGGGTTTGCTTGATCATGTCGGTTCTTCTCCCTGGTGGATGGATCGCGCCGGCGAAGCGGCGCGTGCAGACAGGATGCCGCGCCCGCGTTGCCGCCACAGTCAGGCGGCGGAGCCGGGGCATGTCGGCGGATTCGGACGCTGCCTGTGGGGAAAGGTCGATGGGGGTGGCTGTTACACTGGGCTATTGCCCTTTCTCAGGAGGTTGTCCATGGATGCCAGCAAGGCCCGCGCCTTCATCGGAACGATCTGGGACGACGAGGTGGTGCCGCGGATCACCGACTACATCCGGATCCCCAACAAGTCGCCGATGTTCGACAAGGATTGGGCCGCGCACGGCCACATGGATGCCGCGGTCGCGCTGATGGAAAAGTGGGCGCGCGCGAAACTGGAATCGTTGCCGGGCGCGACGCTGGAAGTGGTGCGCCTGCCCAATCGCACGCCGCTGATCTTCATCGACGTACCCGCGTCGGGCAACGCAGCGCGCGCCGACGATTGCGTGCTGCTCTATGGACATCTCGACAAGCAGCCGGAAATGACCGGCTGGAGCGAAGGCCTCGGCCCCTGGACGCCGGTGCTGAAAGGCGATCGCCTGTACGGCCGCGGCGGCGCCGATGACGGCTATGCGATCTTCGGTTCGCTGTCCGCGCTGCTGGCGCTGCACGAGCAGGGCGTGCCGCACGCGCGCTGCGTGGTGATGATCGAAGCCTGCGAGGAATCCGGCAGCTACGACCTGCCGCATTATGTCGACCACCTGGCGCCGCGCATCGGCCAGCCTTCGCTGGTGGTGTGCCTCGATTCCGGTTGCGCGAATTACGACCAGTTGTGGCTGACCACGTCATTGCGCGGCTTGACCGGCGGCGAACTCACCGTCGAGGTGTTGAGCGAGGGCGTGCATTCGGGCGATGCGTCGGGCGTGGTGCCGGACAGCTTCCGCATCATGCGCGACCTGCTGTCGCGATTGGAAGATCCGGCCAGCGGCACCATCGTGCCGAAGGAACTGTACGTGGAGGTGCCGGGCGAACGCGTCGAACAGGCGAAGCAATGCGCGGCGATCCTCGGCGACGAAGTGTTTTCCAAGTTCCCCTGGAAGGAGGGCATGCAGCCGGTCAGCAAGGATCGCGTCGAGCTGATCCTCAATCGCACCTGGCGCCCGCAACTCGCGGTTACCGGCGTGGCCGGGATGCCGGCGCTGGAAAGCGCAGGCAACGTGCTGCGTCCCTTCACCTCGCTGAAGCTGAGCCTGCGCGTGCCGCCGACGGCGAACGGCAGCAAGGCCGGTGACTTCGTGAAGCGCCTGCTTGAAAAGGACCCGCCGTACGGTGCGAAGGTCACGTTCAGGCTGGAAAAGGACGGCAGCGGCTGGAATGCGCCCAAGCTTTCCGACTGGCTGGACGGTGCGGTGTCGCAGGCTTCGCGGGACGCGTTCGGCGCGCCGCCCGCGTACATGGGCGAGGGTGGCAGCATTCCGTTCATGGGCATGCTGGGCGAGAAATTCCCGAAGGCGCAGTTCCTCATCACCGGCGTGCTGGGCCCGCATTCCAACGCGCATGGCCCGAACGAATTCCTGCACATCCCGACCGGCAAGAAGGTCACGCAAGTGGTCGCGAGCGTGGTCGCGGCGCATGCGAAGGCGAGCGCGCAGGGCCTGACCTGACAGACCTGCTGCGCGTGCGGCTTCGGAAAATCACGATGACGACGATTCGCTTGGCGATGCCCGACGATGCCGAAGAGCTGGCGAAGCTCTCCGGTCAGCTCGGATATCCCACCGATGCAGCGGCCATGCTGCGGCGGCTGGACGGCGTGACGTCACATCACGCCGGTGTGGTGCTGGTGGCGCTGGATCCGCAAGGCCGCATGGCTGGATTCGCCCACGCCGAGGCGCGCCGTCTGCTGATCGCGGAGCCGTTCGCCGAACTTGCCGCATTGGTCGTATCCGAAGCGGCGCGCGGCCAGCACATCGGCAGCGCGTTGCTGGCGGCCGCCGAAGCGTGGGCGCGGGAGCAGGGCTTCGCGAACATGCGCGTGCGATCCAACGTGATCCGCGAACGCGCGCATCGCTTCTACCTGCGCGAAGGCTATGTCGAGAAAAAACGGCAAGCCGTGTTCCTGAAACAACTCTGAGACAAACCGCACTCACCTGACGCCGGCCGCGTGTGCAGGTACCCTTGGGCGTTCAACACCTTTCGGAAGTTCATGCTCTACGACCTGCCTCCCGTCACGCGCGCGCTGTTGATCGCCAATGTGGTCGTCTTCCTGCTGGAGCAGATACCGTCGCTGCAGCCGCTGATGATCGCCTACGGCGCGTTGTGGCCTGTCGGGCCCGCCCATCCGATGTTGAACGGAGCGGGCGGCGTAGTTCTGGTCGGCTTCCATTTCTGGCAGGTCATCACCTACGCGTTCCTGCACGGCAACTGGATGCACATCCTCTTCAACATGTTCGCGCTGTGGATGTTCGGCGGACCGATCGAGCATTTGCTGGGCGCGAAGCACTACACGTTCTACTACTTCTTCTGCGCGGTGACCGCGGCGATCGCGCATATGCTGGTCGCGCAGTACTTCACGCACGGTTTCTATCCGACGCTCGGCGCGTCCGGTGCGATCTTCGGATTGCTGGTCGCGTTCGGCGTGATGTACCCGCGCATGAAGATGTTCCTGATCTTCCTGCCGATCCCGATGCCGGCGTGGGTATTCGTGATCGGCTACATCCTGCTGGAACTGTTCTTCGGCGTCAGCGGCTACGAATCGGGCGTCGCACACTTCGCGCACCTCGGCGGCGCCGTCGGTGGTTTCGTGCTGCTGCAGTATTGGCGCGGCAAGCTGCCGATCAGGCCGAAACGCATCCTCACGCGCTGATGGCTAGCGCGGCTGGATGGCGAGCGACTGCACGTAGACCAGTTCGCACGCGCCGTCGCCGGTGTCTTCGCGCGTCAGCGAACTGCGCCAGCGCCAGCCGTTCGCCTTGTCGGCTTCGACCAGCATGCCCTCGAGCGAAACGACATCACCGACGCGCACGCGTTTCAATTGGTAGGCCACGGAGGCATCGGCCGGAATCATGTGCATGTTGGCGCTGTGCGTCTCGATTTCCCGTCGCGGAATCGGAAACGCCTTTGTTTGCCAGTAATAGAAGCGTCCGCTTTGGCTGATATCGATGCTGCGCAGCACGGCGCTGTCGGACATCCTTCCCCAGCCGAAGGCGAGATCGGTGGGTGACAGGTCGGATTCCGCATCGAAGCGGTAATCGTCGCGCGACAGCACGCGCGCGGCCAGGGAAAAATGGGCGAGCGGATGCAGCGTTGCGTGCTTGAACGGGATCGCCGGTTGCGGCGCGTCGAAACCGGTCTGAACCGGATCGTTCGGGGCGAGCACGCCATCCGGACGCGCGATCGGCCGCCCGTGCCACCACAGCCAGCCGGCAAGGAGCAGCAGCGCGCACAACGACCAGGTACGCCAGTCCCGCATCGAGGGCCCCATCCGCCGAACGGGCGCAAGAATACTTCAGGGATCGCCGCTGCGGGGCATGCGGGAGCATCAAAAAAAGGGACTGCCGTCGGCAGTCCCTTTTTTGCGTGAACCTGAAACGCGGCGATCAGACGTTTTCGATGCTCGGGTGGTAGCGCTTGACGAGGTGCAGGGTGTTCTTGTCCGTGTGGTCCAGTTCCTTGCCGCCGAGCGCGGCCAGTTTCAGCACGAGGTTCTGCTCATAGCTGAAGGTGCCATCGTCGTTGAGCTTGAACGTGCCTTCGAAACGCTTGAGCTCGGCGCGTTCGGAGAGGTACCTGTTCTGCAGGATGCCGTAATTGGGATCGCCCGCAGTGGCCTTGAAGTGCAGGATCTTGTCACGCGGCTTGGCATCTCCGCCGGCGAGGATCGCGATGCCACGGCCGAACACCACCACGCGTTTGACCTGCCCGAGCTTCTTGTCCCACAGCATGTAACCCACTTCGTCGTGGAACGGGTTCATGGCTTCCTCGCCGTGCCGCCACGCGGTGTTTTCGTACTTCAGCCCCTCGATTTCCTGCTGTCCGTTTTCCTGCTTTGGAATCGGATGGAAGCGGAACCGCTCGAAGTAACCCGTTTCGCCCGTCTCGTCGTCCTTGTTGTGGAAGGAAACGTCGACGCCGCCGTTGCCCTCCCACTCGCCCACCAGCCAGGTCAACGGTCCC
The DNA here is from genome assembly GCA_035572335.1 of Rhodanobacteraceae bacterium. GTDB lineage: Bacteria > Pseudomonadota > Gammaproteobacteria > Xanthomonadales > Rhodanobacteraceae > 66-474. The sequence continues at coordinate 11,232 of DATNAW010000016.1, read as the reverse complement.
AATGCCTGCGGCCCGTGGAATTCCTTTTCCAGCTTGCGGACTTCTTTTTCGGTGAGTTTGGCCATCGTCGTCACGCCTCCGGTTGTGCAGGAATTCCGACGCTAGCATCCCCCGATGGGTTCAATCCAATTGATTGAAACGATCAAGGTAATAGGCTTGAACTATCACCGATGCATATCACCGGCTGCCTCTGGCTGGTAGTGGATCGCCGTCACCTTGAGGCGCAGGGTGCGTCCGCCATGGCCGGGCCAGTCGATCGACTGGCCGACGTGCAGTCCCAGCAGGGCGCTGCCGACCGGCGCCAGCACGGAGATGCGTCCCGCGTCGGCGTCGGCATCCCTGGGGTACACCAGCGTCAGCGTGTGGTGCTTGTGGCTGGCTTCCTCCAGGCAATCGGCCGACGAGTTCATGCTGACCACGTCTGCGGGCATGTCGCGTGGCTCCACGATCTCGGCACGGTCGAACTCCTCGCGCAGGCGTTCGGCCGCCGGTGAATCGCGCAGCGCGGGATTCTCCAGCAGGCTTTCGATGCGCTCGACGTCGAGGCGCGAGAGGGTGATCGGCGCTTGGTTTTCCATGTCAGTGTTTCGCGTGTGACTTGCCTGCACCATAGTGACGGCGCGGCGTGTTGACAACGGCCGGGGCGCCGGCGGCGGGCAGGGTGGCGGGATCGAGCAATGCGCGAGGCAGTTTCTTGAACACCTCCGCCAGTTGCATCAGAAAGTCATGCATCGCCGAACTCTTGCGCCAGAACATCGCGAGGCGTCGGCTGGGCGCGTGGCCTCGGAACGGCGTCAGGTGCACGTTGCCGGTGTGCGCGATCGGCGGCTGCACCGCGAGCACCGGCAACAGCGTCACGCCGACGTTGGCCGCGACCATCTGTCGCAGCGTTTCGAGGCTGGTCGCGCGGAAACCGCGCTTTTCGCCCGCGCCGGACATCCGGCAGACCTCGAGCGCCTGGTCGCGCAGGCAATGGCCATCTTCCAGCAACAGCAAATGCTCATCCTCCAGATCGGCCAGTTTCAGCGCGTGGCGCGATGCCAATGGATGCTTGTCGGGTGCGGCCAGCAGGAACGGTTCCTCGAACAGGAATTCGGCGTGCAGCGTGTCGTCGTGCACCGGCAGTGCGAGGATCGCCGCGTCCAGCTTGCCTTCGCGCAAGCGCTGCACCAGCTCGGGGGTTTTTTCCTCGACCAGCAGCAGTTCCAGGCGCGGGAAACGTTCGCGGATCGTGCCGAGCACGTGCGGCAGCAGGTAGGGACCCAGGGTGGGGAAGATGCCGAGGCGCACGCTGCCGGATTCTGGATCCTGGTCGCGATGCGCGATGTGCCTGATCTGTTCGACTTCGTTCAGCACGTCGCGTGCGCGCGCGACGATCTGCTGGCCGACATCCGTCAACAGGACCTTGCGGGGGTTGCGTTCGACCAGGGTGACACCCAGTTCTTCCTCGAGCTTGCGGATTTGCGTCGACAGGGTCGGCTGGCTGACGAAGCACGCCTCGGCCGCGCGGCCGAAATGTTTGTGGTCAGCGAGGGCCACGAGGTAGTGGAAATCGCGCAGGTTCATGGTCGGGCCTCGTTGGTTCCGATCAATATATATGGACTATCAATTAAATCACAACAATCAATTTGAATGATGGATGGCGATGCCCTATCTTTGTCCATGAACCGCGGCGCCCGCCGCCTGTCCAACCCTTTCAACCCCAAAGGAGCTTCCCATGCTTACCGTCGGCAACAACTTCCCGCATTTCAACCTCAAGGCCACCGTGTCCATCGAAAGCCTGGACAAGGCCTTCACCGACATCGACAACAACACCTACAAGGGCAAATGGACGTGCGTGTTCTTCTACCCGAAGGATTTCACCTTCGTGTGCCCGACCGAGATCAAGGGCTTCGCCGATCTCGACGCGCAGTTCAAGGACCGTGATTGCCAGATCCTCGCCGCCAGCACCGACTCCGAGTTCGTGCACCTGGCGTGGCGCCGTGACCACAAGGACCTGCGCGACCTGCCGTTCCCGATGCTGGCCGACATCAACAAGGACCTGACCCGTGCGCTCGGCATCCTCGATGACGAAGGCGTCGCCAAGCGCGCCGCGTTCCTGGTCGATCCGGAAGGCGTGATCCGTTTCGTGTACGTCACGGAAGGTTCGGTCGGCCGCAATCCTTCGGAAGTGCTGCGCGTGCTCGACGCGCTGCAGACCGATGAGCTTTGCCCCTGCAACTGGAACAAGGGCGAAGAGACCCTGAAGGCCGCGTAAGGCGTTCCCGTGCAGCCAGCGCCGATGCCCCTCCATCGGCGCGGCGCCCAAGGCGGCGGGAGCAATCCCGCCGCCACTTCCATCGATACCGGAGAACATCATGAGTCTGGACCGCATCAAATCCGGCCTGCCCGACTACGCCAAGGACCTTCGCCTCAACCTCGAATCGGTGCTGGGTGAAGGCGGCGCGCCGGGACTTTCGCAGAAGCAGATCGCGCTGGTTGCGTTGGCGTCCGCCATCGCTTCGCGCCACGCGCCGCTGACCGCAGCGATCGCGCAGTTCGCTTCGCAATACGCCGACGAGAAGGAACTCGACGGCGCGCGCACCGCCGCCGCGCTGATGGGCATGACCAACATTTATTACCGCTTCCTGCACCTCGTCGAGGACAACGAGTACGGCACGCTGCGCGCCGGCCTGAGGATGAACGCGATGGCCAATCCGGGCTGCGACAAGATCGATTTCGATCTCGCCTCGGTGGCGGTGTCCGCCATCAACGGCTGCGGCAGTTGCGTGGCTTCGCACGAACGCACGCTGCGCAAGCACGACGTCTCCGCGCAGGCGGTGCAGAGCGCCGCGCGCATCGCGGCTGTGATCCACGCCGTGGCCGTGGTGCTGGAACAGCAGGAAGCCGCGCGCCAAACGGCGACGCGCGAAGCGGCCTGATCAGGCTTTGCGGCGATGCTTGCGGACCCGGCGCGAAGGCGCCGCGCCCGCGGGTTCGGACGCGGGCGAAGGCCCGCTGAAGCCGATGAATTGCTGGCGCATCGCGGTGATCTGCTCGATGCGCCCGTACACCGCATCGCTGCCGCGCGCGCGGATCACCGCGCCCAGCAGCAGGTTGAACAGGGTGCCGAACGCGGTGAAGCTGTGCCAGGCGCGCCCGGGCTGGATCGGCAGCAACAACACGTGCGGCGTCATCTGCCGCGCCCAGTAGCACTCGGCGTCGGTGAGGATCACGAGCGGAATGCCGCGCGCCGCCACTTCCGCGGCGAGGATCTTGAAGTGCCGCGAATAGCGGCGCTCGTCGATCAGCACCACGCAGCTTTTTTCGGTCGAGTCGATCAGCACGTCGGTGTAGGCGCCATCGATGCCGGTCGCGAACGCGACGTGCGGGCGGATCTGCTGCAGCAATGTCGCGAACATCAGCCCGAGGAAGCGGCCCAACTGGAAGCTCGCCACCGACACGCGGTCGGCCGAAGCCAGCAAGTGCACGATGGTTTTCCATTCCCCGCCGCGTGCCAGCGCATGGATCGCGGACACCGCGCGGATTTCGGCTTCGAGGTTTTCGTCACGGGCGTCCGTGCCTTCCGCCGGCGGCGCCGGGCTGTGGTAATACTTCAGCCACGCCGTGTCGCCGCGAAGCTCTTCCTTCATTTCGGCCACGCCGGCATAACCGAGCTTGCGCAGGAAGCGCCCGACGGTCATCGCGCTGACGCCGACGCGCTGGCCCAGCGAGGCCGCCGTTTCGAAGGGCAGGCTCTTGAGGTTCTGCAGCAGATAACCGGCGAGCCGTTGTTCCGAGGGCGTGAAGCTTGCCCACCGGTTCTTGAGCTTCTTTTGGAGGTCTTGGCCCATTGCGGGAATTATCGGGCAGCGATGCCGCGGCGCGCATCAGGCGGCAGCGGGCATCGGGCCTCCCCAAAGCTCATCCGGACACCAGATCGCGCCGCGCTCGTAACGCGCGGCGGGCACGCAGTCCTCGCGCAAATACAACGGACCGTCGAGATCGACCACCGCGCACTGCTGGCCAAGCACGAACGCCGGCGCCATCGCCAGCGACGAGCCCGACATGTTGCCGACCATCAGGTCGAAACCCATCGCGCGTGCCTGGTTTGCCATCGCCAACGCTTCGGTGAGGCCGCCGCATTTGTCCAGCTTGATGTTGATGGTGTCGACGCGTCCGGCCACGCGCGCGAGGTCGGTGTGGTCCTGCACGCTTTCGTCCACGGCGACGCGGATCGGGCAGTCCAGGTCGTCCAGCCAACCCTCCTTGCCGAGCGGGAAGGGTTGCTCGATCAGCGAAACACGGCATTGCTGCAGCGTCGGCAGCAGGCGCACCAGCGAGTCGCGGGTAAAGCCTTGGTTGGCATCGACCATCATCCACACGTCCGGCCTCGCCGCGCGCACCGCGCGCACGCGTTCGGCGTTGAAATCGTCGTCGGTCAGTTTCAACTTGAGGGCGCGCGCGTCGGCGAACGCGTGCGCGTGCGCGGCCATGGTGGACGGTTCATCGGCGCCGATCGTGAAGGTGGTCGTGAGCGGACGCGGCGGATCGATGCCCGCCAGCTTCCACACCGGCACGCCCTTGCGCTTGGCTTCCAGATCCCACAACGCGGCGTCGATGGCGTGGCGCGCGCCGCCGGGCGGCAGGCAGTCCAGCAATTCATCGCGCGTGATGCCGTGCTCGATGCTGCCGCGCAGCGCCTCGACCTGCGCCAGCATGTCCGGCGGATTGTCGTGCTTGTAGTAAACGCCCTGCGCCTCGCCGCGGCCGATCCAGCCGCCCTCGTGCAGCGTCACCACCAGCGCGTCGAAGCCGTTGAAGGTGTAGCCGGTGATGTGGAGCGGCGCCTTCATCGGCCGCTTCTCGATCGCGGCGTGCAGCTTCACGGATCGGGGGGCGCTCATGTCATCTCCTTGTTGTTTGCGGCTTCGCGTTGCATCGTCAGAATGTTTCGTCAAAACCGGACGTTGAAGCTGACCAGCCCGAACGCCACGATGAACCACGCCAGGTAAATCGCTGCGAGCGCGAGGACGATTTCGCCCGCGCGCACCCAGCGGCTGCGCCGCGGCGCGAACCACGCGGCCGCCGCATTCGCCAGGACCGCGAGCACGCCGCACAACGCGAGCACGCCCAGCACATACAGCAGATACATCCACGGGGTCAGGCCGCCGCGCACCAGCAGGAGTTCGTTGGCGGAAATCACGGCGACGAACAGGAACCATCCGATCGCGACGGCAATGCATGCCACCACGCCGAGCCGGGACAACAGGCGAGTGATGCGTTGCGCGCGGGCCAGCACCAGCGTGCCGCCGTAGCGGTGGCGGATTCCCCAGCCGATGGCCCAGGCCAGCAGCGCGGCCAGCAGGATCACCAGCGTGATGCCGAGCAATGGTCCGAAAGTCGAGGGACTCAACCGCACCGGCACGCGTTGCAGTATCGACGCCGGGTTGTCGCTGGTGGCGAAATAAAGAATGTGTCCTTGCGCGTCGGCGACGAAGTCCAGCAGCGACTGGCCATGGACTTCGCGGTAGTGCAGCGGACCGATCTCGCGCCAGTGCAGGGGATCGCCGGCATCGTCGGCCAGCACGGAAACCGTGATCGTGCCGTCCGGCTGTGCCTGCACGCTGGCTTGTCCAAGCAGGTAGAAGAATCGCAACGCGCTCTGGTTGCGGCGGCTGGATTCGTACGAGCCCGCCACGCGCGCGGCGTCGGCCTTCGCGTCTTTCCACGTCAATTCCGGGGCAACGTGCCACGGGAAATAGCGATCGAGGAACGCGCGGAAGATGTCGCTGCGCACGTCATTGACGGCGCCGTTCCTGCCAGCGGAATTGAAACTCATGAACAGGCCGACGTTCGCGTCCAGCAGCAGGTGCAGGTCGCTGTGGAACACGATGGTGTCGCCGCCGTGTCCGATGATGCGCTGGCCGTTGCGGCTTTCCTGGTAGAAACCGAGGTCGAAGCCGTTGAGGCCCGGCGCGGACGTGTGTTGCAGGCTGTGCATCTGTTCGGCGGTCGACTGCGACAGGATGCGTGTGTCGCCGAATCGCCCGTCCTGCAACTGCGCGATCATGAAGTTCGCGATGTCGAGCGCGGAAGTGCTCATGGCGCCCGCCGGAGCCGGGTTCACCAGTTCGAACGGCTTGGCTTCGCCATCCGACGCGGACGCGTAGCCTTTCGCAAGCAGCGGAGCAAGGTCGGCCGGCAATGGCTGTTCGAAAGTGGAGTGGTGCATCGCCAGCGGATCGAGGATGTGGCGCTGGATGTAATCGTCGAACGGTTCGCCCGACACACGCTGCAGGATGTAGCCAGCGAGTCCCGCGCCATAATTGGAATAGGCGACGGTTTCGCCCGGAGGAAAGATGCGCGCGGGGACGTGTTGCTTGAGGTAGTGCTCCAGATCGACGCCCGCGGGCGTCGCCGGCAGCAAGTCGCGCGCAGTGTCCTCGAAGCCCGGCGTGTGCGTCATCAGGTCGCGCAGCGTGATCGGCTTGCCGAACTTCGCGGGAATCCTGAAATCGAGGTAGTCGTTGATGTCGCGGTCGAGATCGAGCTTGTGCTGCTCGACCAGTTGCATCACCGCGGTCCAGGTGAACAGCTTCGAGACCGAGCCGATCCGGAACAAAGTCGTCGCGGGCGACACCGGCGCGCGCGTTTTCAGGTCGGCATGACCGTAACCGCGCGCGAACAACACCTGGCCATCCTTCACCACGACGATCGTGCCGCCGGCGATGTCGCCGCGCGCCAGCATGTACGGAACCATGCCGCCGAAGAACGTCGAGAGGTCGTCTGCGGTCAGCGAATGCGACGATGCAGGTGGTGTTGCCGTCGCGGCTGCCTGCGGGTGTGGGGCCGGTTGCGGAACCTGCGCGATCGCCGCGCCCGCCATGCAGACAAACGCGAATGTAGCAGCGGTCAACAGCGCGCGCTTCATGGCGAAGCTCCGAGCGGAAGTGAACTTTGGCGCCTGAGCGTCGCCATCAAAAGCCCGGCCACCAGCCACGCGCCGCCGAACAGGAACGTCGTGCGATCGAAACCGGTGAAGATGAAACCGACAACGATCAGGCCGCAGATCGGCAGCACCAGATGGCGCACGGGACGCGTGCGTTCGCGCAGGCGCAACCAGAAATACGCCGGCACCGAAAGATTGAGCAGCAGGAACGAGGTCAGCGCACCGAAGTTGACGAGGTGCAGCAGCACCGTGATCGGCACCGTCAGCGCCAGTGCCAGCGACAGCAGGGCGACGAACAGGATCGCGTTGGTGGGCGTCTTGAAGCGCGTGTCCACCTTCGCGAGGAATCCGCCGAAGGGCAGGGCGCGGTCGCGCCCCATCGCGAACAGGATCCGCGAAATCGCCGACTGCGCGGCGAGCGCGCTCGCCACGCCGGTCGCCAAGGCTTTCACCACGATGAACAACGCGAACAGCGCGGCGCCGCCGACGTCGCGCGCGATCTGGAAGAAGCCGAGGTTGTCATCGAGGTTGGCGTAGTCCGGATGCGCCAGCGCGGCCAGCCAGGTTTGCAGCACGAACAGCGCACCGAGGACCAGCAGCGTCAGCACCGTAGCGGTGCCGATGTCGCGTCGTGGTTCACGCGACTCTTCCGCCAGCGTGCTGATCGCGTCGAAGCCGAGGAAGCTCAATGCGGCAATCGTGGTGGCCGTCGCGATGAAGCTCCAGCTCAAGTGGCCGGGCTGGTACAGCGGCGCCCAGGAAAAGCCGCCGGTGCCGTGGCCGAGCACGAAGACGAAACGGATCGCCAGCACCACGAATGCCGCCAGTGCAACCAGTTCGAGCGCCAGCAGCACGAAATGCGCGCGCGACTGCAGCCGAACGCCCAGCACGTTGATCGCGGTGTTGATCGCCAGCAGCGCGACGATCCACACCCAGTGCGGCACGCCCGGCACCAGCCCGCCGAGCCAGTTCGATACGAAGATGTAGATCACCGCCGGCACCAGCAGGTAATCCGCGAGGATCATCCAGCCCGCGATGAAACCAAGGAACGGATTCATCCCGCGCCGCACGTACGCGTACACCGAACCGGCGAACGGGAACTCCGCGCTCAATTGCTTGTAGCTGAGCGCGGTGAAGAACATCGCGACCATGCCGACCAGGTACACCAGCGGCACCATGCCCTGGCTGGCATGCGCGACGAAACCGTACACCGCGACCGGTGCGATCGGCACGATGAACACCATGCCGTACACCAGCAGGTGCCGCAGCTTCAGCCGGCGATCCAGCTGCTGGGTGTAGCCGGCCGCGTCGAGTTCGGCGCTGGCACTGTCGTTCGGCGACGCGTGCATCGGTCAGTAATGCCGGTCAAAAGTGTGTGTTGAAGTTGACCAGGCCGTACGCGACGATCGCCCAGATGCCATAGATCGCGCACAGTCCAAGGACGAACTCGCTGATGCGCACCAGCCAGCCGCCCGGGCCGCGCACGATCCGCGAAATCGCCTCCAGCACGATCGCGATGCCGCCGAGGATGCCCAGCACGCCCAGCACGTACAGCACGACCAGCCAGCCCGTGAAGTCGCCGTACATCAGCGCCATCGGTTTCGAGAACGCGGTCAGCAACAGCAGCCAGCCGATCACGACCGCCAGCATCAGGCACACGCCGATCCTCGACGCGAGGTTCAGTGCGAATCGATCGGTAGTCGCCATCAACGGCCTGCGGCCGAAACGCCGCCGCGCGATCGCGCCGCCGATCCAGACCAGCAGGGTCAGCACGAACACCGCGATCGCGATCTGGGTCAGCAGCACGAACCAGCCGTGTTGCTGCAGGCCATGCACCGGCTGGAACAGTTCCACCGGCGGGAAATCATCGGTGGTCCACCACTTGATCGAGCCGTCGGCATTCGCGACGAAACGCAGCTTGGATTGCCCGTTCACTTCCTGGTACAGCAGCGGGCCGATCTCGCGCCAGTGTTTCACGGCGCCGGAAGAATCCTTCAGCATGCTGACGGTGATCTCGCCGCTCGGCTGCGCCACGACTTGCCCCTGGCCCAGGCTGAAGATCAATCGCAACGCGCTGTCTTCGCGGCGGCTCGCCCAGTACCAGCCGGCCACGCGCGCGGCGTCGGCCTTCGACGAGGCCGCCGTCGGGGGTGACGGTGGCGTGTACGGGAAATAGCGATCGAGGAAGGCGCGGAACAGATCGGTGCGCACCGCCTCGGCAGTGCCGTTCGGCGCCTTGCCCGCGCTGTTGAACGACATGAAGATGCCGATGTCCTTGTCCAGCAGCAGGTGCAGGTCGGAATGGAAGGCGAGGGTGTCGCCGCCGTGTCCGATGATGCGCAGGCCGTTGCGGTTTTCGCGATAGAAGCCGAAGTCGTAACCGTTCATGTCCGGCGCCGCGTTGTAATGCGGGCTGTGCATCAGTTGCGCGGTCGCGGCAGGCAGGATGGTGTTGCCGTCGAACTGGCCGCCCTGCAACTGCATGATCATGAAATTCGCCATGTCGGTCGCGCTGGAGGTGAACGAGCCAGCCGGATATGGCTCGATCACCTCGAACGGCACGGTGGTCTTGTTGGTGGCGGTGATGTAGCCGGTGGCGAGATCGCCGGCCAGCGCGGACGGCAGCGGCTGCACGAAGGTCGAATGTGCCATCGCCAGCGGTTTCAGGATGTGGTCCGCGACATACTGGTCGAACGGTTCACCCGAAACGCGCTGCACGATGTAGCCGCCCAGCGTGGCGCCGTAATTCGAATACGCGACGACCTTGCCCGGCGGGAAAATCCGCGGCGGCATCCGCTCGATCAGGTATTGGCGCAGCGGATACGGCTGCCGCGGCGAGGCGAAGATCAGGTCGCGGATGCTCTCGGCGAAGCCCGGCGTCATCGTCATCAGATCGCGCATCGTGATCGGCTTGCCGAATTTCTCCGGGATCTTGAAGTCGAGATACGTGTTGATGTCCGCATCGAGATCGATCTTGCCGGCCGCGACCAGTTGCATGACCGCGGTCCAGGTGAACAGCTTGGAGACGGAGCCGATCCGGAACAGCGTCTTGTCCGCGACCACCGGCGTGCGCTTGGCGACGTCGGCGTGGCCGTAGCCTTGTGCGAAGACCAGCTTGCCGTCCTTCACCACAGCGACCACGCCGCCGGCGATGTCGTTGCGCTTCAGCATGTACGGCACCAGCCCGTCGAAGAACGTGTGCAGGTCGGCAGCGTCCAATGTGGCTGTCGCACCGGCTGCCGCCGACGTTGCCGGTTCCGATGGTGGCGCCGATGTCGCGGGCTGCGCCGTCGACGTTGCCGGCGCCGGATGCGTGGCGATGGCGGACGGAACCTGCGCAAGACACGGCGCGCATGCACCCAGGACCAACACCAGCGAGGCGAGGCGCTTCAACATGACATGTCTCCTCAAGCGTATGGGCGCGGAGCGGAACCGTTTGCTCCACGCGTTCGAAACGGCGAAGCCGCGGCTCAGAAATTCCGGCTGACCGAAATGCCGAACAGGCGTGGCGTGATGATCGTCGCGTTGTCTTCCATCATGCCGGTAATCGGATTGGGCGCGCCCGCGACCGGCACGTAGTTCTGGAAGGTGCTTGCCTGCACGATGCCGCGCTGGTTGGTCAGGTTCTTCACGTAGACGTCGATGTTCCACTGGTCACGGTTCACGCCCGCGCGCAGGTTGATGGTGTTGTAGCCGGGAATGGTCGGACTCGATGGCAGCGGCGGCAGGACGCCCGCGATCGGATAACTGAAGGCGAAGTCGGTGGAGCGCTCGCCGACGTATTGGTAACTTGCGCCCACGTAACCGTGCCAGCCGCCGCCCAGCGCGAAGTCATAGTCGCCGCTCAAACCCAGCGTGAATTGTGGCGCGTAGGGCAATGGATCGCCGCGCTTGCCGTTGGACGGATACGGCGCATCCTTGGTCAAGGTGGCGTCGTTGTAGGCGGCGTTGGCCGACAACTTGAGGCCCGGCGCTGGAATCCACGAAATGGTGGCTTCCAGCCCCTTGCTCTTGGCCTGGCCGCCGCTGGTCAGGAAGGTGAAATTGTTTTCGAAGGTGGTCAGCGGAATCTTCGTCCAGTCGATGTAGTATGCAGACAAATCCACCATCAGGCGGTCATCGGCTGACGTCGATTTCAGGCCCAGTTCGTAATCGGTCAACTTGGTCGGACTGAACGTCGCCGGCACGTTGGGCACGCCGACCGGAACGATGTTCGGACCGCCGGGCAGGAAGCCGGACGCCACCCGCGCATACAGCATGGTGTTGTCGTCGATGTGGAACGTCGGCGTCAACGAGAACGT
>DATNAW010000015.1:0-6894 GCA_035572335.1 Rhodanobacteraceae bacterium | reverse complement strand
TGTACGAAACCTGGTACCAGGGCCTGCGCGAAACCCAGAACAACCCCGACCAGCGACGCTGGTGGGGCGATCTGCTGGCGATCCGCGAAACCGCCGGGCGCGTGCTGGAGGGCATGCGCAAGGAGGGCAGGATCGGTTCATCGCTCGACGCAAAACTGACCCTGCACGCCGACCCGGCGATCGTCGAACGCTACAAGCAGGTCGCCGACGAATTGCGCTTCTTCTTCATCGTCTCCGACCTGCGGCTCGACATCGGCGAGGCGCCGGCCGACGCCGTGCTGACCGAACTCGAAGGCGCCAACGTGTGGGTGTCGGCCGAGGTGAGCACGGCGCCCAAATGCGTGCGCTGCTGGCATCATCGCGATGATGTCGGGGCAAACCCCGCGCATCCGGAGTTGTGCGGCCGCTGCGTCGAAAACGTCGAGGCGTCCGAGGGCAAGGGAGCGGGCGAAAATCGTCGATGGTTTTGATTCGGCGCGCGTCGTATCAATCCCAATCCCCGATCCGCCCCATCCTTATCCGGTTCGCGAACAGCGAGAACGCGAGTTTCGCCGCCAGGCCCTGCGAGCGCTGGATCCACGGCGGCAGGTATTTCGGCGGCGCGACGGAGCCGTCCGCGAAGCAGGGTCGCAACGCGATCGCATCGTCCAGCGCGAGCTTGCCCGCGAACAGGTGCTGCATCAGGTCCAGCCGGCGCCGCTTGAATGCCCAGCGGAAGAACGTGTGCACGGTGAGCAGGCCGGCGAGGTACACGTTGTCCTTGGTGAAGGCTGCGCCGCCGCTGACCGGCACGCCGCGATACACCCGCTGCGTGGAATAGAAGCTGTCGGCGACGTTCTGGCCGTGCGCGCGGAACCAGCGGTAGACCTCGATGAAATCCGCACCCGACAGCGCCATGTCGATCGCGAGGATGCGCAGGCTGATCCGTTGCAGGCGCGCGATGTCGATGGAGCCCGACATCAATTCCGCGAACACCGCCAGGCCTTCCTGCGTCGCAGTGGCGCGCGGCGCGGTACGCGCGAGTGACTTCAATACCGGCTGCGCGCGTCCGTTGCGGGCGGTGAGCGTGTGCACGAAGGCTTCGTGCGCCAGCAGTTGCGAGCGGTCGTATTCGGAAAAATACGTTGCGCCGCGCAGGCGGATGCGGGTGGCGCCGGCCGCAGCTTTCGATGTGAGTTCGGGATCGATCTCCACGCGCACCGTGCCGGCGCCGAAGCAGGCATCCACCTCGGCCTGCACTTCGTCGCGCAGCACCTCGGCGGGAATGCAGTATTCGGCTTCAGGCAGCGCCTCGCCATTGCCCATCTCCTCGGCGATGTCGAGGAACCAGCGCGCGGCGTCGAGGTTGGTTTGCGTGCCGCCCGGCAACGCATCGCCGGGCTTGCCGTAGAGTTCGATGGACGGCGCCGTGACGCCGCCGGTGCCGACCGATTCCAGCATGCGTGCCGCGGTTTGCCATGATGCCGCGCTGCGCTGGAGATACCCACCGAGCGGATGCGAAGCGTCGGCTTTCGATACGATGGAATCGAGTTCCGCGCGTTGTGTCGAAAAATCCGGCGCTTGGTATTCGAAGCGTGGCAGCGTTTCGCGGCCGTGGTGCAAGCCATCGAGGAAACGCCGTTCGACGGCCACCGGCCACGCCACGGTGTCGAGTACGCGGATGCCGCGAACCGCGTCCACCAATCGCTTGTCCAGCGCAGCGCAGCGACGCAGGGCGCGTGGCGCGGCAGCGTCCATGGACGGCGCTACTCGCGTTCCTGCCAGCCGCGGTGTCGCTGCGAGCGGATCGGTTCGTGGGTGCCGCGCAGGCGATCCTCGAAGCGGGTCGCCTGTTCCGCGCGCTGGTCGCGAAGTTTCAGGTAATGGCGCCAGCGTTCGTGGTCGAGTTCGCCCGCTTCCAGCGCCTCGCGCACCGCGCAGCCGGGCTCGTTGCCGTGGCCGCAGTCGGCGAAACGGCATTGCTCGGTCAGCGCGTCGATGTCGTCGAACAGTTCGAGGTCTTCATCGCCGGTCAGTTTCAGCTCACGCATGCCGGGTGTGTCGATGAGGCATGCGCCACTTGGCAGCGGCAGCAAGGCGCGGTGGGTGGTGGTGTGGCGGCCGCGGTCGTCGCCGGCGCGGGTCGCCGCGGTGGCCATGCGATCCTCGTCCAGCAACGTGTTGCTCAACGTCGATTTGCCGGCGCCGGACGAACCCACCAGCACGACCGTGGTCGCGGGCGCCAGGTGCGGTTCGAGCGCGGCGACGCTCGCCGCGTCCTTGCCGTTGATCGCGACGACAGGCGTATCGGCAGGCAGGCGCTTGCGCAGCGCGTCGATGGCCGCCTCCGCTTCGTCGGCATCGGCCACGTCGCGCTTGGTCAACACGACGACCGCGCGCGCGCCCGAACCTTCGACCAGCGCGAGATAGCGTTCGATGCGCGCGGGATTGAAATCCCCGTCGAGCCCCGTCAGCACGCATACGACGTCGATGTTGGTGGCGATGATCTGGCGCTGGTACTTCTCGCCCGCGGCCGCGCGTTCGAACACGCCGCGGCGTGGCAGTACTTCCACGATGTGCGGCGGCGCGCCGGTTTCGATGACCACGAAGTCGCCGACCGCGGGCCGCTCGACCGGATCGAGCTTGCGCTTCAGGAATTTCGGGGCGGGCTGCACGTTGAACACGTGCTCGCCGTCGTGCACCTCGTAGCCGGCGCGGTGTTGCGCCGACACGCGGGCCAGCACGTGTCCCGGTGGCAGCGGCGGAAGGGCGCCCTGCCAGCCGATGCGTTGCAGCGCCGGAGGGGATTGCGTGGAAGCGGTTGCCATGGCGGGGATTGCCCGTCCGGTGAGTCCAGTGGGTGTTTGCGGACGCCTGAATCGGCGCTAGCATGCCCGATCCTTCGATCGTTTGCAGCCATGCGCACACCTCCCGTTCATCCCGGCTTCCATCTCGCGCAGGTCCGCTACGAGATCCGCGGCGCGCTCGCGCGCCATGCGCGCGCGCTGGAAGCCGCCGGGCACGCGGTGCTGAAACTCAACATCGGCAATCCCGGGCGATTCGGTTTTCGCGCCCCCGCGCACCTGACGGCCGCGATCACCGCGCATCTGGCCGACAGCGATGCCTACTGCCACGAGCAGGGCCTGGAATCCGCGCGCGAGGCGATCGTCGCGCGGCAGCGGCAACGTGGCGTCGAGGTGCCCGGAATCGAACGCGTGTTCATCGGCAATGGCGTCAGCGAGCTGATCGATCTTGCGCTGCGCGCGCTGTTGAACACCGGCGACGAGGTGCTGCTGCCCGCGCCCGACTACCCGCTGTGGAGCGCCGCGACCATCCTCAACGACGGCACGCCGCGCTATTACACATGTCCGGCGTCGCGCGCGCACCTGCCCGATCCGGACGAGATCGAGGCGCTGTGCAGCCCGCGCACGCGCGCGATCGTGCTGATCAATCCCAACAACCCGACCGGCGCGTGTTATCCGCGCGAGCTGCTGGAACGGATCGTCGTGATTGCCGAGCGCCGCGGTTTGCTGTTGCTGTCCGACGAGATCTACGACGACATCCGCTACGACGGCGCGGCGTTCACGCCGCTGGCGTCGCTCGCGGGCGATTTGCCGTGCGTGACATTCGCGGGATTGTCGAAGGTGCACCGCGCCTGCGGCTTCCGGATCGGCTGGGCGACGCTGTCGGGGGAGGCCGCGCGCATCGAGGCGTATCGCGATGCCCTGCAGTTGCTGGCGGCGCTGCGGCTGTGCGCCAACGCGCCCGCGCAATGGGCGATCGAGCCTGCGCTGGCCGGCCCGGACACGATTTCCGTGCTGACCGCGCCGGGTGGACGCCTGTATGAATCGCGCCGCGCGGCATTGGATTGCATCGCGCGCAGCGAATTGCTCGAATGCGTCGCGCCGGAAGGCGCGCTGTACGCGTTCCCGGCGGTGCGTGCCGGCGTGCTGCCCGATTTCGACGACAACGCTTTCGCGATGCGCCTGCTGGACGAGGAGCACGCGCTGGTCGTGCCGGGCTCCAGCTTCAACCTGCAGGCGAGCCGGCATTTCCGGATCACGCTGTTGCCGGAAGCGGGCGAGATCGCCGATGTGTTCGCGCGCATCGAGCGGGTGCTTGGACGGATGGCGGACGAGCAACCGGAATCGAAGGTCGCCTGATGGCAGCCGATTTTCTTGCGCTGGGCGACTCGTACACCATCGGCGAAGGCGTCGCGCCCGATGAACGTTGGCCCGTGCAACTGGCCGCGCGATTGCGCGAGGACGGCATCGACATCGCCGATCCGCAAATCATCGCGACGACCGGCTGGACCACCGGCGAGCTTGCGTCGGCGATGGACGCGGCTTCGTTCGTATCGCCGTACGATCTGGTCACGCTGCTGATCGGCGTCAACAATCAGTATCGCGGGCGGCCGCTGGACGAGTGCCGCGCGCAGTTCCGCGATCTGCTGCAACGCGCGATCCATCTCGCCGACGGCAGTGCCGCGCACGTCATCGTGGTGTCGATTCCCGATTGGGGCGTCACGCCGTTCGCGGCGCGCGAAGGCCGCGATGCTGCGCGGGTCGCGCGCGAGATCGACGCCTTCAATGCTGCTGCTTGCATGGAAACCGGCACCGCCGGCGCGCATTGGGTCGATGTCACCACCCTTTCCCGTGCACCGGGGGCGCGCGACGAACTCGTGGCCGACGGCCTGCATCCTTCCGGCGCGCAGTACGCACGCTGGACCGCGGCGATCCTGCCGGTTGCACGGAAGGTGCTGCAGAAAGATTGATGCGCACGCGCCGCTATCATGCGCGCTTCCGCGAGTACCACCGCAAGGAAATCCGCTTGAGCAAGTTGCCCAAACCCAACGCGTTGCCATGGCTGGCCGTTTCGGTCGTGGTGATCGCGGCGGACCAGGTCACCAAGGCGGTGGTGCGCCATGCCTTGATTCCGTACATGCCGCACCAGGTGGTCCCGCACGTGCTGAACTGGACGCTGGCGTTCAACCGCGGCGCGGCTTTCAGTTTCCTGGAAGATGCGTCCGGATGGCAGACGTGGCTGTTCGGCGGCCTTGCGGTGGCCGTGTGCATCGGCCTGGCCGCATGGCTGGCGCGCACGTCGCGCCGCGACTGGCGCGCCGCGCTGCCGCTCGCGCTGATCATCGGCGGTGCGCTGGGCAATCTCATCGACCGTGTGATCCACGGCCAGGTCACCGATTTCATCCAGGTCTACTGGCACGCGTGGTCGTTTCCCGCCTTCAACGTCGCCGACTCGGCGATCACCGTGGGTGCGGTGTTGCTGATCGCTTTCGGGCTTTTCGGCGGTGGACATGACCGCCGTGCGCCGCAACAATAGGCGGCTGTCGTGCCTGCGTGATCGATGCCCGCGGCACGGGACGGCGCCCAGGTCGCCGCCGGCAATCCCTTGAATCACGAGGCTCCTGCATGAATTTTCACGAATATCAGGCCAAGCAATTGTTTGCCGAATTCGGCATCGCGGTGCCGCCCGGCAAGGTCGCATCGACGCCCGCCGAAGCGGTCGAAGCCGCGCGCACATTGGGCGGCGAGCAATGGATGGTGAAGGCGCAGATCCACGCGGGCGGACGCGGCAAGTCCGGTGGCGTGAAGTTCTGCGACTCGCTGGACAAGGTCAAGGCCGCGGCCGAGGGCATGCTCGGCAAGCGCATGGAAACCTACCAGTCGGGCGGTCGCGCATTGCCGGTGAACCTGGTGCTGGTCACCGAAGCCACCGATATCGCCAAGGAGTTGTACCTCTCGACGCTGGTCGATCGCGGCGAGAAGGCGATCACCTTCATCGCGTCGGCGCGCGGCGGTGTCGACATCGAGCAGGTCGCGCGCGAAACGCCGGAAGAAATCCACACGGTCACGGTGAACTTCACCGAAGGCCTGCAGCCGTACCAGTGCCGCGAACTCGGGTTCGCGCTGGGCCTGAACGCCAAGCAGGTCAACCAGCTCTCGAAGATCATGCTGGGCCTGTACAAGCTGTTCAACGCCAAGGACCTGTCGCTGGTCGAATTGAATCCGCTTGCGATCGTCGCGTCCGGCGACCTGATGGCGCTGGACGGCAAGGTGAACTCTGACGACAACGCCGAGTTCCGCCATCCGGACCTCGTCGCGATGCGCGACGTGTCGCAGGAAGACAAGGCCGAAGCCGAAGCCGCGGCCGAACACCTCAACTACGTGACGATGGACGGCAACATCGGCTGCATGGTCAACGGCGCGGGCCTGGCGATGGCGACCATGGACGTGATCAAGCTGGAAGGCGGCGAGCCGGCCAACTTCCTCGACGTGGGCGGCGGCGCCACCAAGGAGCGCGTGACCGAGGCGTTCAAGCTGATCCTGTCGTCGGCCGACGTGAAGGCGATCTTCGTCAACATCTTCGGCGGCATCGTCCGCTGCGACATGATCGCCGAGGGCATCATCGCGGCGGTGAAGGAAGTCGGGCTCAAGATTCCGGTCGTCGTGCGGCTGCAGGGCACGAACGTCGAGAAGGGGCGCGAGCTGCTTGCGAACTCCGGTCTCGCGATCACGCCGGCGGACGATCTCAACGACGCGGCGCAGAAAGCCGTCGCGGCCGTGAAGCATTAGCCCCTCTCCCGCTTGCGGGAGAGGGCTGGGGTGAGGGCAGGCGTGGTTCTTCCTCGCAAAGCTTCCCTCATCCGCCTTCGGCACCTTCTCCCGCAAACGGGAGAAGGGAACAGCGAATACCAAGGAACACACGCATGAGCGTTTTGGTCGACAAGAACACCAAGGTCATCTGCCAGGGCTTCACCGGCCAGCAGGGCACGTTCCATTCCGAGCAGGCCGTCGACTACGGCACCAAGCTCGTCGGCGGCGTGACGCCGGGCAAGGGCGGCACCGAGCACATCGGATTGCCGGTGTTCAACACCGTGCAGGACGCCGTCGACGA
>DATNAW010000014.1:0-51427 GCA_035572335.1 Rhodanobacteraceae bacterium | reverse complement strand
CGGGAATGTCGCCGAAATACTTCATGGCCTTCTCGCGCGCCTGCGCGGGCGTGATGTCGCCGACCAGCACCAGCGTGGTGTTGGCCGCGCCGTAGTAGTCGCGGAACCAATGCGTTCCCGGCCGACCATCCGTACCACCACGACACCATCGGCTCGATGGCGGACTTGAACGCCGCTTCGCTCGGCACGGTGAAGCAGTGGTTCCGCGACTACTACGGCGCGGCCAACACCACGCTGGTGCTGGTCGGCGACATCACGCCGGCGCAGGCGCGCGAGAAGGCCATGAAGTATTTCGGCGACGTCCCGGCCGGCACGCGCGTGCCGCGGCCGCAGGCGTGGGTCGCGCCGAACACGAAATCGTCCAGCGGCACGATGACCGACAATGTCGCGCAAACCCGCATCTACCGCGAGTGGAACACGCCCGGCCTCGATGCGCCCGGCAACGACCGCTTGATGCTGGACCTGGCCGCGCAGGTGCTCGGCGGCAGCAAAACCTCGCGCCTGTACCAGCGCCTTGTCTACAAGGACAAGCTGGCCGACGATGTCTCGGTCTACAACATGACCTTCGAACTGGCCAGCATGTCGATGCTGCAGGTGGACGTAAAGAAGGGCGTCGATCCGGCCAGGGTCGATGCCGCGATCGCCGATGAATGGCAGAAATTCCTCAAGGGCGGCCCGAGCGCAGACGAATTGAAGCGCGCGCAAACCACCAACCAGGCCTCCACGATCCGCGGCCTGGAACAGATCGGCGGCTTCTCGGGCAAGGCGGTGACGCTGGCCGAGGGTCAGGTCTATCGCGGCGATCCGGGCGCGTGGAAGAAGGACTACGACACCACGATGGCGGCGACGCCCGCCGAAGTGAAAGCTGCCGCCGACAAGTGGCTGGCGCAGGGCGATTACACGCTCACCGTGGTGCCGGGCAAGGTCGAGGCCAAGGACATGGCCACCGAAAGCGGCCGCGCCGCGATCCCGGGCCGTCCCGCCGATCAGTTGTCGCCCAAGGGTGATTACAAGGTCACCAGGAGCGACGTTGACCGCAGCAAGGGCGTGCCGCAAGTGGCGGCGTTCCCCAATCTCACGTTCCCGAACCTGCAGCACGGCAAATTGAAGAACGGCATCGAGGTGGTGCTGGCCGAGCGCCACTCGATCCCGGTGGTGCAGGTCGAGGCGCTGTTCGATGCAGGTTACGCCGCCGACCAGGGCCGCAAGCTCGGCACCTCCAGCTTCACGATGGGCATGCTGGACGAAGGCACCAGGGATCTCGATTCGGTCGAAATCGCCAAGCGCAAGCAACGGCTGGGCGCCGAGATCGCGAGCGGTTGCGACCTCGATACCTGCAACGCCTGGATGAGCGCGCTCGATTCCAATCTCGCCGATTCGCTGGCGCTGTACGCCGATGTCGTGCGCAACCCGGCATTCCGCGATGCGGACGTGTCGCGCTTGCGCGGGCAGTGGCTGGCCGGCATCGCGCAGGAGAAGACCCAGCCGACCGCGCTCGCGCTGCGCCTGCTGCCGCCGATCCTGTACGGCAACGGCAACGCCTACGCGATTCCGTTCACCGGTTCGGGCACGGAAAACTCGATCAAGTCGCTGACCACGGCCGACATGCGCGGTTTCGTGCACGACTACATCCGTCCCGACAACATGAAGATCCTGGTCGCGGGCGACACCACGCTGGACAAGATCATCCCGCAACTGGAAAAGGTGTTCGGCGACTGGAAGGCACCGTCGACGCCGGTCCCGCCCAAGAACCTCGCCAAGGTCGCTTTCCCGGCCAAGTCCAGCGTGTACCTGGTGAATCGTCCGGGCGCGCAGCAGTCGGTGATCATCGCGGGACTGGTTTCGCCGTCGACCAAGGCGCCCAACAATCTCGAGATCGGCACCATGAATGGTGCGTTCGGCGGCACCTTCACTTCGCGCCTCAACATGAACCTGCGCGAGGACAAGCACTGGGCCTACGGCGCTTTCAGCTTCAGCCCGAGCGCGGTCGGCCAGCGGCCATTCCTGATGTACGCGCCGGTGCAGACCGACAAGACCGCGCCGTCCGCGGAAGAAGTGCTGAAGGAGGCGCGCGCGGTGATCGGCGACAAGCCGCTCACCGACACGGAGATCCAGAAGATCAAGGACAACGATGTCCGTTCGATGCCGGGTGAGTACGAGACTTCGCGCGCGGTGCTGTCGGCCGTTGCGGGCATCGTCAAGTTCGATCGTCCGGACGACTACGTGCAAACCTTGAAGGGCCGCATCGAGGCGCAGAAGGACGCCGCGGTCAATGCGGCCGCCAAGGAAGTGATCCACCCGGATCAACTCACCTGGGTGATCGTGGGCGATCTTTCGAAGATCGAGCAGCCGGTGCGCGCGTTGAATCTGGGCGAAGTGCACGTGATCGATGCGGACGGCAATCCGGTGAAGTAAATTCATCACGTAGACGCAACTTGGAACCCCTCCCGAAAGTGAGGGGTTCTTTTTTTGCCCGGCTCCCGTTGAACTCGCCTTAGAATGCCGACATGAGCGCATCGAACACTCCCGGCACCACTACGCACTTCGGCTACCGCGAAGTGCCCGTCGCCGAAAAACAGAAACTGGTCGGCGAAGTGTTCTCGTCCGTCGCCGGCAAGTACGACGTGATGAACGATCTGATGTCGTTCGGCGTCCACCGTTTGTGGAAGCGGCATTTCGTTGCGACGTCCGGCATCCGCAAAGGCGATCGCGTGCTCGACCTCGCGGGCGGCACCGGCGACATCGCGGCGTTGCTGTTGCCGCGCGTGGGCGACAAGGGCGAGATCGTCGTCGCCGACATCAATGCGGAGATGTTGCGCGTCGGTCGCGACCGGCTGCTGGATCGCGGCATGCTGCAGGGGTTGCGCTGGGCGCAAGTCAACGCCGAAGCCTTGCCGTTTCCGGACGCGTCGTTCGACGCGGTCACCATCGCGTTCGGCCTGCGCAACGTCACCGACAAGGACCAGGCCTTGCGCGAAATGCAGCGCGTGCTGAAGCCGGGTGGCCGCGTGTTGATCCTGGAGTTCTCACGCGTCAACCAGGATTGGCTGCGACCGCTGTACGACTTCCATTCATTCCAGGTGCTGCCGCGCATCGGCAAACTGGTTGCGCACGACGAAGGCAGCTATCGCTACCTCGCCGAATCGATCCGCAAACATCCGGACCAGCAAACGCTGAAGGCGATGATGGAAGCGGCCGGTTTCCGCAGCGTGCAGGTACGCAACCTTTCCGCCGGCATCGTCGCCATCCATCGCGGCTACAAGATTTGAATCCACGTTCTTTCAGGGGGAACGATGCGTTACATCCTGGCGTTGCTGTTGCTGCTGGTTTCGTCCGTCGCTTCGGCGCAGGTCTACAAATGCACGCACGGCGGGCAGGTCGCGTACCAGGACTCGCCGTGCGCCAAGAGCGAGCAGGCCGTGCAGATGCACGTCGGCGCGGAATCGGTCGACGACCTGCTGGGCTGCTTCAGCGTGACACCGCAAAGCTGGGGCGCCAACAATGCGGACTTCCTGATCCAGGTGCGCCAGACCGACGACGGCTACCAGTTGCGCGCGATTGGGAGTTACTGGGGCTCGTATTCGAGCGTGTTCAAGTTGCGCCGCGCCAACCGGCACGAGCTCGCCGCCGTCGGCGAGTCGTCGCATGCGCGTCTGCAAACGGGATTGACGGTGCAGTGGAATCCGGACCAGGAACCCGCGCCGGTCGGCATCTACCGGGGCACGGACGAACACGGAGCGGCGAAGTACGTCATGTCTTTCCGCAACACCTGGGGACCGGCGCTGAAGATGGCCTGTCCCTGAGCGACCGGTGAAGCCATGCGCGAGCTGTATCCCGAAATCGAACCGTACCGCACCGGAAGCCTTTCCGTCGGCGACGGGCACATGCTGCACGTCGAGGAATGCGGCAACCCGGATGGCTTGCCGGTGGTGTTCCTGCACGGCGGTCCGGGTGCGGGTTTGTCGCCCTATCACCGCTGCTTCTTCGACCCTGCGCGCTGGCGCGTGGTGCTGTTCGACCAGCGCGGCGCGGGCCAGTCGACGCCGTTCGCCAGCCTCGATGCCAACACCACGCCACATCTTGTCGCCGACATCGAACGCATCCGCGAACACCTCGGCATCGAACGCTGGCTTGTGTTCGGCGGCTCGTGGGGTTCGACGCTTGCGCTCGCCTATGCCGAAGCACATCCAGGTCGCGTCACCGGTCTGGTGTTGCGCGGCATCTTCCTCGCGCGCGAAGAGGAATTGCGCTGGTTCAACGAAATGGATGGCGGCGCGCGCTGCATTTTTCCCGAACGCTGGACGCGCTTCCGCGACTTCATCCCGGAAGCCGAGCGCGGCAACATGATCGAAGCCTACTGGCGGCGCCTCGACAGCAACGATGAAGCCGTTCGACTCGCCGCCGCGCGCGCATGGAGCGCCTACGAAGGCGGCAGCACCACGCTGGTCCACGATCCGGATGCAGGTGGCGATTTCGACGAACCGCACAAGGCGGTGAGCCTGGCCCGGCTGGAAGCGCACTATTTCCGCAACGGCATGTTCCTGGAACCGAATCAGTTGCTGCGCGACATCGATCGCGTCCGCCGCATCCCCGCCGTCATCGTACACGGCCGCTACGACATCATCTGCCCGGTGAAGACCGCGTTCGAGCTGCACCAGGCGTGGCCGGAAGCGGAATTCCATGTCGTGCTGGCAGGACATTCCGCAGCCGATCCGGCGATCGTGGACAAGCTGGTCGAAGCCACCGACGCATTCGCCGATCGGCTCGGCTGATCCATCCGCAAGAACCGGATGGCACGACGGCGCGCGAACTGGCAACCTTCGCGCTTTCGATGATGGAGCCGCGCCATGCTGACCCTGTTCGACTACCTGCCCTCGCAAAACGCCTGGAAGGTACGCCAGCTGTTGCACCATCTCGATCGTCCGCACCGCACCGAAATCGTGAGCATCTTCGAAGGCGCGGGACGCAGCGAGGCCTATCTCGCGATCAATCCCACCGGCACGGTACCCGCGATCCGGCTGGACGACGGCCGCACGCTGGCGGAGTCGAACGCGATCCTCGCCTACCTCGCCGACGGCACGCCGTACTTGCCGAGCGATCCGTTCGAGCGCGCCAAGGTGCAGCAGTGGCTGCACTTCGAACAGGAGCGCGTGGAATCGGTGATCGGTTCGCTGCGTTACTGGACGCTCACCGGCAAGCTGGCACAGCGCCCACCCGCACTGGTCGAAATGAAACGCGCGGGCGCGTTGCGCACGCTGGCCATCCTCGATCGCGAATTGTCCACGCGATCCTTTCTTGCCAACGACCGCTACAGCATCGCCGACATGTCGGTGTTCGCCTACGCGAGCCGTGCGGAAGAGGCCGGCATTCCACTGGACCCGTATCCACACTTCCGTGCGTGGATTGCACGGGTGCAGGCGCAACCGCGGTTCCTTGCGACGATGCATCCGTACAGCGAAGACCCGCACACGGCTGACGAGTTGCCTTGACCCGCGCCGCTCAATCAATCGCTGTCAACGGCACGGGTTCGCGCACGCCGGCAACGTTGCGCTGCTTCATCAGCGCGGCGCTGGTGCCCGCCAACCACACGCTCCACATGAAAAACAGCGAGCGCTGGACGATGCCGTACACGGGGCGTTCGAGATGCCAGAGCCAGCCGTTGAAATCGAGCGCACTGAGGTTCGCGAGGATCGCACACCACACGATCACGGCCATCCACCACGAGAATGTCACCAGTCCGCGGGCCTGTTTGGCGCGTCGCCACGTCAGCGCGAGCACCCAAGGCGCCTGGTAGCCGACAAATTCCGAAAGACCGAAGTCGCCGTGCAGCGGATGCGGATAGGCGAAGATCCCCACGCCCACGGACGAGATCGCCATGAAGCCGGTGACGTAGGCGACCGCGGTGGAGGCGCCGGATTTGCGCGCGACGTCGCGCAATGCCCATGCGAAGACGAGCAGGCAAGCTGCGAAAACGCAAAGCATGCCCGCAAACGGAAACCGCATCGGCGAACCCTGTTGCCCGATTTCGCTGACCGTCTGCCTGACCCCGTCGTAACCGGGCACCCCCAATGGCAGCAACAGGAATCCCGCCCACAGCACGATCACGGCCACGAGGCCGAACGACAGTTTCGAACGAAGCGTCATCGCCGTCTCCCGATGTGACAGGTGCAAAGTTGATCGACACCGAACGAGCGCTTCAGACCGCGCGCAAATCCTCAGTGACCGACCCCCACTCCGCGACTTCGGCATCGTGCCCGGCGTCACGCCAGGTTTCGGCCAGCGCGGCGCGATACCAGTCCCGCATCGACGGCAATGCCAGCAGACGTTGCGTGTAAGCATTCGCGGCATCGTCGAGTGGCGGCGCGTAGGTCTGGATGCGGAACGCGACCGGCGCGAAGAACGCATCGGCGGCACTGAACTTCGCGCCAGCGAGAAACGGGCCGCCGAAACGTTGCAGGCCGTCGTTCCACAATGCGTTCAAACGCGTGAGGTCGTGCTGCAACGCGTCGTCGACACGATGCAGCTTCACCCGGATGCCGCAATTCATCCCGCATTGCGTGCGCAGCGCCATGAATCCCGAATGCATCTCCGCGGCAGCGCAGCGCGCGAAGGCGCGCGCGGCCTTGTCGGCCGGCCACACCTGCGGATGCGACTCGGCGACGTATTCGGCGATCGCCAGCGAATCCCACACCGTGATCGCGCCGTCCACGAGACACGGCACCTTGCCGCTGGGCGAAAACGTCGTGAACGCGCCGCCATGGAACGGCATTACTTTTTCCTCGAAGGGAATGCCGAGTTCGCGCAGCAGCACCCACGGACGCAGCGACCACGACGAGTAATTCTTGTTGGCGATGTACAGCGTGGGCATGGCTAAACTCCGCGTGGCCGAAGCGCGGATTCTATTCCCGCACGGAAAGCGCGGCGCCGTTGCTTTCCGCACGGGCGCGGGCATCGGGGCGCTGGCATACTCGGGATTTCCTTTTCGACAGGAGCGCCCATGCGCCTGCTCTCCACCCTCGCCCTCGGCGCCTTCGTGCTGCCAATCGCGGCGCAGGCCGCGGATCGACATTCGTACGCGCAGCCGGACGAGGTCGTCATCAACCACATCGACCTGGACCTCAAGGTCGATTTCACGCACAAGCAGCTGGACGGCGTGGCCATGCTGACGCTGGACTGGAAGAACGCCGCGGGGCACGACCTGGTGCTCGACACCGGGAACCTGAAGATCGCCTCGATCGAAGCGGTGGACGGCAAGGGCCAGACCCGCGCCTTGAAGTATCAGCTTGCCGCGCCGGTGCCGAACATGGGTTCGAAACTCACGATCGCGGCGCCGAAGCATCCCCACGAAGTGCGCATCGCCTACACCACGTCACCCGACGCCAGTGGCCTGCAATGGCTGACCGCCGCGCAAACCGCGGACAAGAAGTTGCCGTTCCTGTTCTCGCAATCGGAAGCGACCCACGCGCGCTCGTGGATTCCGCTGCAGGATTCGCCGGCGGTCCGCTTCACCTACAAGGCGCACGTCAGCGCGCCGAAGGAGGTCCGCGTGGTAATGAGCGCGCCCAACGATCCGAAGCACCCTCTGGACGGTTCGTTCGACTTCGAGCAGACGCACCCGATCCCGTCGTACCTGATGGCGATCGCTGCAGGCGACATCGACGTGCGCGAGACCGGGCCGCGCAGTGCGGTGTACGCCGAACCTTCCGTCGTCGCGAAAGCCGCGCGCGAGTTCGAAGACACCGAGAAGATGATCGGGACCACCGAGAAGTTGTACGGTCCTTACCGCTGGGGTCGCTACGACATCCTCGTGCTGCCGCCGTCGTTCCCGTTCGGCGGCATGGAAAATCCGAACATGACCTTCGCGACGCCGACGATCATCGTCGGCGACAAGAGCCTGGTCAGCGTGATCTCGCATGAACTCGCGCACTCGTGGTCGGGCAACCTCGTCACCAACGCGACGTGGCGCGACGGCTGGTTGAACGAAGGCTTCACCACCTACGTGCAGGGCCGCGTCACCGAAGCGCTGTATGGCCAGCGCCAGGAAACCGAGGAATCGCTGCTGGCGATCCGCAATCTCGAAAAGTCCATCGGCAGGATGCCGGAAAATTCCCAGCGCCTCGCACCGCAGCCGCGCACGACCGATGCCGATGACGAACTTTCCGACGTCGCCTACGACAAGGGTTCGTGGTTCCTGCGCGCGCTGGAACAGAAATTCGGACGCGAGCATTTCGATACATGGCTGAAAGGCTACTTCAACCACTTCGCGTGGCACAGCATCACCACCGAACAGATGCTGGCGTACCTGAAACCCAACCTGATCGACAAGTATCCCGGCAAGATGAGCTGGGATGAAGTGAAGGAATGGGTATACGGCGCTGGCATTCCGAAGGATGCGCCGATTCCGGATTCACCGCGCTTCGATGCGATCGACAAGGAGCGCGCGGCGTTCCTTGCGGGCACGCTGGCTGCCGACAAGCTCGATGCGAAATCGTGGAACACACAGGAGTGGATGTACTTCCTCGACCGCCTGCCCGATTCGCCGCCGCTCGCGAAGGTGCAGCAGCTCGACGCCGCGTGGCATCTCACCGGCACGCCCAACGCCGAGATCGGCATGCGCTGGTACGTGCACGCGATCGCGGCGGGCGACAAGGCTGCGTGGCCCGCCGCCGCCGAACACATGACGCGCATCGGCCGCCTTTATCTCACGATGCCCGTGTACAAGGCGTTCTGCGCGACGCCGGAAGGCTTCACGTATGCCGGGAAGGTTTACGCGAAAGCGAAGGACGGCTATCACCCGCTGACGCAAATGGCGGTGGAGCGGCTGTTCGCGAAGACGCGCGCGGCGGAAGCCAAGCCCGGCGCGAAAGGCTGATCGATGTCGAACAACCCAACTCGCGACGTGCTGTTGGCGCGGCTCGCATGGCGTCTGAAGATCCTCGGCGCCATCGTCATCGCGCTGGCGGTGATCGGCCTTGGCGTGTATTTCATCGCGCCGCAATGGTTGCTGCGCGGCGCGATCGCGTGGCAGGCGTGGCGCGATGGCCTGCACCAGCAATCGGTGCAGGTCGGCGACACGCGCTGGGTGTATCTCGAAGGCGGCAAGCAAAACGGGCCGCCGCTGGTGCTGCTGCACGGTTACGGCGGCAGCTACGCCGATTGGCTGCTGGCCGCGAAGTACCTCACCGGAAACTTCCACTTGATCATTCCGGATCTGCCCGGCTGGGGTGCCTCGACGCGCTTGTCGAACGCCGACTACGGCTATCCCGCGCAGGTCGATCGCCTGCATGGCTTCGTCAATGCGCTGCACCTCGGCGAGATCGCGATTGCCGGGCATTCGATGGGCGGCGCGATCGCAGGCCTGTACGCGGCGGACCATCCGAAGGACGTCGCCGCGCTGGTATTGGTCGACAGTGCTGGCGTGCCGTTCAAGGAAAACGCGTTCGTGCGCGAACTGAAATCCGGCAAGAGCCCGTTCGACATCGACGACCGCGCGCAATTCCAGCATCTCGAATCGCTGCTGTTCGCGCATCCGCCGCCGGTGCCCGCGCGCATCCAGGATGTGTTCGTTGACAAGTCGAAGGGTGAGCGCGCCTTCGACGACAAGGTGCTGCGCGGGATCGCCGCGCCGGACGAGCGCAACGCGCTGCAAGCGAAACTGCCGGACATCACCGCGCCGACGCTGGCGATCTGGTGCACCAGGGACCGGATCATCGACGTGTCCGCGCTGGATGCGATCCGCAAGGGCCTCACCCATGCGCCCAACATCGGCGTCACCGAATTGACGGATTGCGGACACATGTCGATCATGGAAAAGCCGCGCGAAGTGGCGCAATCGATCACGCACTTCGTCTTGCTTCCCTGAAACGCGGGTTGCGAGTTGGCGCTACGCGAGCATGTCGGATTTCGGGAACAGCCCGCGCACCACGAGCACGAATGCGATGGCGATTTCCACGAGCCCGGCGATGATCGGCATGTTGAACACGAACACGCCGAGCAGGCCGATCGCGATCGCGATCACCCAACTGCCCAGCAGGACTTTCTCGTCGATGTTCTTGCGGAACAGCAACGTCGTGACCAGCATGAGCGCGAACGCCACCGCGTTCAGCCAGATCACGTAGTTGTGCCGGCGCGCCATGCCGCGCGAATACGCGACGGCGTTGTCGTCGATGTGTTGGCCCGACACATCCGATACGCGCTTCCACGCGTACAACGGCGTCATGCCGTCGTAGCCGATCAGCACGTAACGGTACACGCCGTCCGGCGCATTCGCCGGCGGCCCGAACGACGGATTGACCGGCGGGCGGTCGCCGCGCGTTTCGGCGTAGCGCGCGTTGCGCGGCGTTGCGGTGCTGGCCGACGGCGGCGGCAATACGTAAGCGGATTGTTCCGGCGTCGCGGCATCGTCCATGCGCGCGAGCGCCAGTGCGACCGACGAATTGCCCTGCGTGACCGTGGCGGATTCGCCGTCTTCGGCAAGCATGATCGTGCGCGGGTCACCTTCCTTGCCGTTCCCATCGAGCATGGCGATGCGGACGGTCTGCGTGGCCGGTTCTTCGTCGAGCACCCGATAGCGTTGCCGTGACGGCTTGCCGCCCGACTGCATCGCGGTGAATTCGCCCTTGCCCGAAGCATCCACCGGCGCGAAGAATTCCTCGTTGCCGTCGCTGGTCGCCCAGTGTCCGACCAACCGTTGCGCGGGCGAACCCAGTTTGCTCAGGTCAGGCGTGCGCTGGCAGGCAGCCAACCCGATGCACGCCGCCAGCACGGCGACGATCCGTATCCACGACTGCATGCCTTCCCCCGATGGTTGTGCCGCCCTGCCGGCACCGGCTCGCGCACGCTAGCCGTGCGCAAACGAACGTGTCAACCGGCGCGCGTCAGTCCCGCCCGCCGCGCAGCAATCGACGCACCGCCGGCAGATTGCGACGACTGACTTCGGGGTTCGCGTCGCTGCCCGCGATCAGCGCGCGCACGGTGCCGTCGGGATCGCGATGCAGGCCGAGCAGGCGTTCGAGCGGGATCAGGCAGGCGCGATGCACGCGCACAAAGCGATCCGGGAACGCTTCTTCGATCGCCTTCAGCGATTGTTCGCTCAACAGGTCGCCCGCGGCGCGATGCAGCGTGACGTACTTGTCGTCGGCGGTCAGGTACAGGATTTCGTCGAGCGACACCTTGAGCGGCGCGCCATGCACCTGCGCCAGCAAGGTAGCGGCCGCGGACGGTGCGCGGCGTCGCAGCGCCTGCGCACGCGCGAGCGCTTCGCGCAGCCGTTCGATCCGCACCGGTTTCAACAGATAATCGGCCACGCGCAATTCATACGCGGCCAGCGCGTGTTTTTCGTAAGCCGTGCAGAACACCAGTTGCGGCGGATCGGGCAGCGCCGCAAGCCGGCGCGCCACGCCGATGCCGTCAAGGCCGGGCATGGCGATGTCCAGCAGCAACAGTTCGGGTTTGTGCTGCGCGCAAGCCACCAGTGCCGCCTCGCCGTCGCCGACGCTGGCGACGACCTCGGCGCCTTCGCAATCGCGCAGCAACGCGGCGAGCCGCGCACGCGCAAGGGGCTCGTCGTCGGCGATCAGGATGCGCACGGCAGCCTCACCAATACCCGAAACTCGCCCTCCCGGTTGCGGGTTTCCAGCACACCGCGTTCACCGAAGTGGTAGGCGATGCGGCGGCGCACGTTCTCGAGTCCATGCCCGCTGCGCGCCGGTGCCGAGGTGTCGGGCAACGGATTGGCGACTTCGATTTCGACGCTGTCGCCAGCGCGACGACCGGCGATGCGCAAGGTACCGCCATCGCGGCGCGGCTGGATGCCGTGGTAGACCGCGTTCTCGACCAGCGGCTGCAACAACAGCGCGGGGATTTCCATGTCGGCGGGCAGACCGGCCAAGTCGCGTTCCACTTTCAGGCGATCGCCGAGACGCAGTTGCTCGATCGCGAGATAACGGTCGATCAAGCCGAGTTCGGCGCCCAGCGTGCTGGGCTTGTCGCCCGCGCCGAGCGAAGCACGGAACAGCTCGGAAAGATCCTCGACCGTGCGCTCGGCCGCGTCCGGATCGACCCGCACCAGCGCCGCGACCGTGTTCATGCTGTTGTACAAAAAGTGCGGGCGGATGCGTGCCTGCAGCGCTTCGAACTGCGCGCGCGCCACCGCCGCCAGCCGCGCGCGCCATTCGGCGAGCACGTAGAAATAGCGCAGCAACGCCGCACCCAGCAGCGCGGCAAGCACCGTGTTGCCGATGACGAAACGCGTGCCCGACGTCGGCGTCAACGCCGTGCCGAGCGCATGATCCAGCCACGCCACCACCGCACTTGCCAACGCAACCAGAGCGATCAATGCACCCCACGCGAGCGGCCACGCCAACGTACGCGGCCAGCGGATCAACATCGGCTTCAGCCGGCACAGCAACAACGACGCCAGCAACGCCAGCCACACCACGAACACCGTCGCGGTCGCGAACCCGCGCCACTGCATCCGCGCATCCGGCGCCAGCGCGTCGATCACCACCACCAGTTCGGCGACCACGACCAGCGTGAAGACGGACGCCGCGCTGCAGAAATCCGGCAGCACGGCGGCGTCGGGTTTGCGTGGTCCGGTGGTTTCCGCCATGGTGGCCAGTATGGACGCTTCAGACCTGCCTCAGGCAACCCGTCAGGAAATCCGCGAGATCCGCGATCTCCTGCGGGCAAACCTGGTGAGCCATCGGGTAGCTGTGCCAGTCGACGTGGTAGCCCCAATCGCGCAGCTGGTCGCGCGAACGTTCGCCGAGGTAACGCGGCACGACGGGATCGAATGCGCCATGGCCCATGAAGATCGGTGTGGCGGCATTCGAGGCGTTGCGTTCGCCCGCGGTCACTTCGGCGATCGGCAGATACGTGGACAGCGCGACAATCGCGGCGAGTTTGTTCGCATGCCGCAAACCGGCCGCCAGCGCGATCGCGCCGCCCTGCGAAAATCCGGTCAGCACGATGTTTGCGTTCGGCACGCCACGTTCCACTTCGCGTGCGATCAATGAGTCGACCGCGGTGATCGACATGCGGATGCCGGCCTCGTCCTGCTTCTGCGACAAATCAAAACCACCGATGTCGTACCACGCGCGCATCGGCAGGCCGCCGTTGAGCGAGATCGGCCGCACCGGCGCGTGCGGAAAGACGAAACGCAGCGCCGGCCATTCCAGCCGCACCAGTTGCGGCACGATGGGTTCGAAGTCGTGGCCGTCGGCGCCGAGGCCGTGCAGCCAGATCACCGCGTGACGCGGGTTGGACGCGGTCTGGAATTCCACGCACTCGATCGTCACTTTGCCGCCCCCTGCGACGGCAGCCCCAGTTCCTGCGCGAAGAACGCCATCGCCGCCGCCGCATTGCCGACGCGCTGGCTGAAGGACGCGGTGACGCCGTGGCCTTCGTTCATGCGCGTCAGCAGCAGCACCGGTTCCTTCGACGTGGTCGCGGCCTGCAGCGCCGCCGCGAACTTGCGCGACTGCCACGGCGCGACGCGCGGATCGTTGACGCCGGTGATCAGCAGTACCGCGGGATACGCGGTATCCGGCTTGACATTCTGCAGCGGTGAATACGCGCGCAGCCATGCGAAGTCGGGCTGCTTGGTCACCGTGCCATATTCCGAAATGTTGTACTGGCCGTTCGGCCACAGCTCCGCGCGCAGCATGTCGTAGATGCCGACCAGCGACACCACCGCGCGGTATTGCGACGGATGTTGCGTCAGCGCGGCGCCCATCAGCAGGCCGCCGTTGGAGCCGCCGAGGATGCCGAGATGTGCGCTGTCGGTCCAATGCTGTTGCACCAGCGCCCGAGCCGCAGCGTAGAAGTCATCGAACACGTTTTGTTTCTTCGACAGCATGCCGTCGGCGTGCCAGCCTTCGCCGTACTCGCCGCCGCCGCGGATGTTGGCGACCGCGTACACGCCGCCGCGTTCCAGCCACGCGAGGTTGGAACCGAGAAAGCGCGGCGCGGTGGTGATGCCGAAGCCGCCGTAGCCGTACAGGATCGTCGGACGCGCACCGTTCGGCGTCACGCCTTTCATCGCGATGACGGTGACGGGAACCTTGGTGCCGTCCTTCGAGGTCGCATCCAGCCGGTAGGTCACTATCTTCGAATAGTCGGCCGCGGACTTCACTTCGAACACGGTCTTCAACGCGCCGCTCGCGCCGTCGTATTCCGCCCAGCGCGACGGAATCGTCCAGCCCGCGTACGTGATCAACGCGCGCGCGGAATCCGCGCTGCTGGCGATCGTGCCGATACCGATACCGGTTTTCGGCAGGGCCACGGTGCGCACGAACTTGCCATCGTTCGAGTACTGCTGCACGCGCCAATCAGGTCCGCGCACTTCGGTGATCAGGAATCCACCCTTGATGGGCGCGACCGAATGCATCGCCCATTCGCTCTGCGGCACCAGCAAGGTCGATTTGCCGTTTGCATCCAGCGCCAGCAATTTGCCGCGCGGTGCGTTTTGATATGCGATCACCAGCAGGCGATTGCCGCCCCACGCAGCGCCCTGGTTCACTTCCCACGCCGCGCGCACGTTCGCTTCGGTGCCCAGCGCCTGCTTCCACGGCCCCTTGCCGGAACGCAGGTAAACGACATCGGGGTCGCCGTCGCCCGCGTGCACCAGCGCGGCGGCATGTTCGCCGTTCGCGGAACCGAGCAGCGTGTACTCCGCGACTTTCGACCAGCCCTTGCCGAATTCCAGCGCATCACCGTTCGCATCGCTGCCGAGCGCGTGGTGGTACAGCGCCGCGTTGAATTGCGATTGATCGGCCGGTACGCCAGAAGGCAAACGCACATACGTAACGCCCTTGCCGTCGGCGTCCCACACCAGCGCCTGCGGCGTGGTGCCGCCGCCCGCGTGCGGCAATGCGTCGGGCAGCGTCTTGCCGGTGGCGACATCGATGAAGCGGATCGTGGTTTCCTCATTGCCGCCTTCAGCGGTGCCATAGGCGACGTACTGCCCGTCGGGCGACGGCCAGTAGCCGGTGATCGCGGTGCTGCCCTGCGCAGCATTCGGATCGACCAGCACGCGCGCCTTGCCGCTCGGCCACGCTTGCGCCACCAACACGGCCTGCGGTTGCGGTGGCGTCTGGCGCATGTAGAACAAGGTGCCGCCGACGATTTCCGGATCGAACTGCTGTGTCGAGGTCAACGCGAGTTCGCCCACGCGCTTGGCGATGGCCTTGGCGCCGGCGAAACCATCCATCACCTTTTCGGTGTACGCGTTCTGCGCCGTGATCCATTGCTTCACCGCGGGCGCGTCGGCGTCTTCCAGCCAGCGATACGGATCGTGCACCGTCATGCCGAAGAAGGTTTCGGTGACGTCGTGTTGTATGGTCGACGGTGGCATTGCGGGCATCTCGTGGCGGGTGTCGATCAGCGACTGGTCGAGGCCGGCGCCAGTGCCGGGCGTGGCCTGCGCGCATGCAAGCCCGGGCAGGAGACCGAGAGCGGCGAAGAAGACTATGCGGCGCATGGCAGGCTCCGGCGGCGGGGAATGCCGGCAGGGTAGCGCCGGCGCGCGCGTGGCGCCACGCGATCGGCGCGCGGTGCTCGGGACTTTCGGCGCTTGCGCGTGCGAATCGCGTGTGGCTACGCTGCGTTCCTTTGTCCCGGGGATCACTCCATGAATCGCATCGCCGTTGCCGGCCTGGCTTGTCTTCTGGTGAGTGCGGGCACTTGTGCCGCGCCGCAGGACACGGCGGCCGCCGCCCCCGCGAACGCGGCGCAGAAACTCACGCTCGAACAGATCATGGCCGATCCCGACTGGATCGGGCCGCCGGTCGAAGACGAATACTGGAGCGTCGATGGCCGCAGCGTTTACTTCAAGCTGAAGCGCAAGGGTTCGTCGATCGAGGATCTGTACCGCGTTCCTGCCGACGGTGGCACGCCGGTCAAGTTGAGCGGCACCGAATTGGCCACCGCCGACGGTCCTCCGATGTTCGACCGCGCGCACGACCGCGCGGCGTACATCCGCCACGGCGACGTGTTGGTGCGCGACGTCGCCAGCGGCACGACGCGCCAGATCACGCGCGACGACGCCGACAAGTTCGGCCTGCAGATTTCCGCCGACGGCCAGCTCGTCAGCTGGAGCCAGGGCAACGAATGGTTCGTGTGGAATGCCTCGACGGGCGTGGTGGCGCCGGCCGCGACGTTGAAGATGGAAGACAACCCCACCGACGCCAAGCCCGACCAGATGGAGCGCCTCCAGCTGAGCCTGTTCTCGACGCTGCGCGCCGAAAAGGCCGACAAGGACGCGGTGCGCGAACACGACGACAAGCTGGACGCGGAAAATCCTGCGCGCGCCGCGGCACCGTTCTATTTTGGTGACAAGGTGCACGTGGTGATGACTTCGCTGTCGCCGAACGCGCGCTGGCTGCTGGTGGTGACGGTGCCGAAGTCGTACCAACGCGGCAAGCATCCGGTGGTGGTGCATTACGTCAACGATTCCGGCTATCCCGAAACCGAGGACGCGCGCACCTACGCCGGCCACAACAATCCGGCGCCGCAATCGCTGCTGCTGCTGGACCTGCAGGCGCACAGGCAACATCCGTTGTCGGTGGACGGCCTGCCCGGCATCCACGACGATCCGTTGCACGAACTGCGCGCGAAACGCATCGCGCAGTTGAAGCAGGAAGGCCACGAGGACGAAGCCGCCGCACTGGCCGCGCCGAAGACGCGGCCGGTGTCGATCAACTTCGTCGCGGTCGGCGAATCGGGTTTTCCAGCGATCGTGTGGAGCGCGGATGGCAGCCAGCTCGCGGTGGAACTGGTCGCCAACGACCACAAGGATCGCTGGATCGAATCGGTGGACCTCAAAGGCCACACGCTGGTAACGCAGGATCGCCTCACCGATCCGGCGTGGATCAACTGGAGCTTCAACGCGCTGGGCTGGCTGCCCGACAACCGCACGCTGTGGTTCGCATCGGAAGCCTCCGGTTACGCGCAGCTGTTCGTGAAGCCGCTGGACGGCAAGGCGCGCGCGCTGACCGCGACGGGCTTCGAGGTCTCGACGCCCGTGGTGTCGCCCGACGGCAAGTGGTTCTATGTGCGCTCCAACAAGCAGGCACCGTATGACTACGACGTCTATCGCGTGCCGGTCGCGGGCGGCGCACTGGAACAGGTGACGCACTTCGAAGGCATGGACGACTTCGTGCTCTCGCCCGATGGGTCGAAGCTCGCGGTGCTGCATTCGAGCGCTTACGTGCCGCCACAATTGGCGGTGGTGAACATCGACGGCAGCGGTGTGCACGAGCTCACCGACACGCGCACGCCGGAATACAAGGCGCTGTCGTCCACCTGGGTGCAGCCGCAGTTCGTGAAGGTGCCGTCGAGCCACGGCCACTTCGGCGTGTGGGCCAAGTATTACCAGCCAACTGATTACGACACCTCGCACACGCATCCGGCGGTGTTCTTCGTGCACGGCGCGGGCTACCTGCAGGATGTCGAGAAGAACTGGTCGTATTACTTCCGCGAGCAGATGTTCAACAACCTGCTGACGCAGGAAGGCTACGTGGTGCTGGACATGGATTACCGCGGCTCGGCCGGTTACGGCCGCGACTGGCGCGACGCGATCTATCGGCACATGGGTCATCCGGAACTGGAAGACCTGCTGGACGGCAAAGCGTGGCTGGTGAAGAACCACCACGTCGATCCGCAGCGCGTCGGCGTGTACGGCGGTTCCTACGGCGGCTTCATGACCGAGATGGCGCTTCTGCGCGCGCCGGGCGAATTCGCCGCGGGCGCGGCGTTGCGTCCGCCGTCGGACTGGACCAGCTACAACGACGGCTACACCTCGGACATCCTCAACACGCCGCAGCTCGATCCCGAGGCGTACAAGGTTTCATCGCCGATCGAATACGCGAAGAACCTGCAGGATCCACTGCTGATCATGCACGGGCTCATCGACAACAACGTGATGCCCGGCGATTCGATCCGCCTGTACCAGCGCTTCATCGAACTGCACAAGAACAACTTCTGGATGTCGCTGTATCCGATGGAACGCCACGCGTTCGAACACGCCGACGACTGGTACGACGAATACCGCCGCATCCACGAACTGTTCACGCAGTACGTGAAGGACAAACGCTGACACGCAAACGGGGCGTCTTTCGACGCCCCGTTTTTCCTGCACCGTTGTACCTGATCGTCAACGCTGGATGTAGTACTGGGCCGCGGCGGTCGAACTGAGCGCGCTGGTCAGTGGCAGCAGCTGCGTCAGGAAACGATTCCAGCGCGTGATGGGCGCAGCCGAAGCGAACACCGTGTCGCCGGGTTTCACCTCGAACTGGCTGCCCAGCGCGAACGCGACCACCGACTTCGCATCCAGTTCGTAAACCGTGGCCTTGTAATCGCCGTTCTGCGTGGTGTTGCGGATGACGTAGATCTTGCCCTCCGAGGTGACCTGGTTCAGCCCGCCGGCGGCACCGATCGCCTCCGACAAACTGATGTCGGCCGAACTGAAGCGGACGGCGAGCGGACGATTCACTTCGCCCATCACGAACGCCTTCTGGTGGCTGTTGTACGGCAGGAAGATGCGGTCGCCGCCCTTCAGGTAAATGGTCTTGGCGAGGCCCTCGTGTTGGAGCTGGTCGATGTCGAGGTGGTAGACCAGCCCATCGCGCGTCAACGTCACGTCCGAAAGGTTGGCGTTGGGATCGTCCACCACCGCCTTGCCCATCGCTTCGCCCAGCGTCAGCGGCACGCCGAGGATCGGCTGCGGCCCGGTGTTGGTGAATGCGCCCTCCAGCGATACGCGCTGGCTGCCGTAGTTGATGACGCTGACATCCACCTGCGGATTCTTGAGATAGGTGGCGAGCTTGTGGGCCAGATCCTGGCGCAGTTGCTCGATGGTCTTGCCCGCCGCCTGCACCTTGCCCGCGAAGGGATAGTAGATCGAACCATCCGGTTGCACCACGCGTCCATTGGCGGCCGCCTCCTGCTGGTTGCCTGCCGGCGAGGTCAGCTCCGGATGATTCCACACCGTGATGTACAGCGTGTCGCCGGGACCGATCTGGTATCCCTGCGGCTGATAATCGAGCAGTGCGGAAGGAACTTCCGCGGGCGGATTCGCGGCTTTTTGCGCGGCGATCACCTG
Organism: Rhodanobacteraceae bacterium; assembly: GCA_035572335.1. Taxonomy (GTDB): domain Bacteria; phylum Pseudomonadota; class Gammaproteobacteria; order Xanthomonadales; family Rhodanobacteraceae; genus 66-474. The sequence continues at coordinate 32,325 of DATNAW010000014.1, read as the reverse complement.
CGGCGTGATCGGCACCAGGTGCACGTAATCGGGATTGTTGTTGGCGGCGCGGACATTGAGCGAAGCGTTCTGGCCGGGCACGCAGCCCGCCATCGCCGCACACGCGATGATCGCGAAAACGCAGCGCAGGGCATTTGCCCTGCGCAATGCATCCATTCGGCGCGCAGCATGCGCGCCGGAATCCGTTCCATTCAGGGTCCGCTGCAAACGTTCCATGGCCATGTCCTTGCAGATGAGGAAAATGCATGTGCCGCGCGGGTTGCCGGAGCACACGCTCGAACCCGGTACATGACGCGCGACGCACCGGCAACCTGCCGTCCGCCGTTCGACGAGGTGCTTGCCACGATGAACGGCGATGCCGGGCGTGCCACGCCACCAACGTCATCGCGCGCAGCGTAAAACGCGCGGAATCGCGGTCGAATGCACTGCATCCCGCCACGATGTGCTCCGCAGTAGGCCATGCCGATCCAGGCGTGTCCAGCGCAATTCGCTGAATGAAATGTCATTTATTTTTGTCATTGAAACGTGATGCCGCGGGAATGCGGCCGACAAGTTTTTGTATGGGCTTGCATTTTCTGCACGTTTATATGGCTGTCTATTTCATGAACGCATAAACATTCGGAAAGCGTGCTTTATTTGTGCTGGTTTCGTTCAGCACATCGTTGCAAGAATCCTTGATTCGAACACGTCCGCGACACGGCATGCACCACGTGTCGACGCACGCGAATCGCCGCGATGCGGCGAATCACTCGAAAGACACCGGCCGCTGCACAGGTGTCAGTGGACAGCGGCCGCATTGCCACACGGAGCGACGCCAAGGATGAAATCGCAAGCGCATGCCCGGAACACGCCCGAACGCAGACGTCCTCTCGCCTGCACCGTCCGTCCGCGGCCCCTGATGCGCATCCGGTATTTCCTTTGCACGACCCGGGCGAACCTGGAGGTATCCCATGACGCCCACACAACGACTTGAATATTCCCGAAGCGCGTTCATCGACGCGCGGGCGCTGCCGATCGAGCAGGCCGGCGAGGAAATCGACCTGCGCGCACTACTCGGCACGCTGATCGACCACAAGCGGCTCATCATCACGGTGACCGCGATCTTCTTCGTGCTGGGACTCGTCTATGTATTCCTCGCGCGTCCGGTCTACGAGGCCTCCGCCCTGTTGCAGGTCGAACAGGCTCCGACGCTGCCCGGCATTACCGCGGTCGAACAGGCGGTGGGCGCATCCAATCCCGAATCCACCGACGCGGTATCGATCCTCACGTCGTATTCGGTGGTGAAGAAGGCGGTCGACGCGCTCAACCTCAACATCGTGGTTGCGCCTTACCGGGTGCCGCTGATAGGTGAGCTCGCCGCGCAGTTCTACACGCCGGCCAAGCCGGGCGACGTCGCCAGCGCATGGCCGGGATTCGGGCGTTACGACTGGGGCGGCTCGCACCTCGATGTCCCGCAACTCGACGTGCCCAACAGCCTGCTCGGACAGGAGCTGACGCTGGTCGCGGGCAAGGACGGCTCGTACACCTTGCGCAAGGATGGCCTGCTTCCCTTCTTCGATGGCAGCGTGCTGTTGCAGGGACAGGTCGGCCAGACGGTGAAGCATGACGGCATCACCATGCGCGTCGCGAAACTGGATGCCAATCCGGGCACGCACTTCAGCGTCACCCGCAACAACGAGGCGACCACCATTGCCGGACTGCAGGCGTCGATCAATGCCCAGCCGGCGCAGCAAGGTTCCAACGTGATCGCGCTGACGCTCGATGGCACCAACCCGCATCTGACCGTGCAGATCCTCGATTACATCACCCAGGCTTTCCTGGCGCAGAACGTGGGCCGCAATTCCGCGCAATCCGCCAACAGCCTGAAGTTCGTGCAGAAGCAACTGCCGGTGGTGAAGCAACGCCTGGAACAGGCCCAGGCCGCGCTCAACGCCTACCAGATCAAGGCGCACTCGGTGGACGTGCCGATGCAGACGCAGAGCCTGCTGACGGAATTGAACAGCGTCGATGACAGCCTGCGCCAACTCGAGACGCAGAAGCTGGAGGCGGCGCGCCTGTACACGCCGGAGCACCCGGCCTACAAGGCCATCGTCAACCAGATCGCGATGCTGCGTTCGCGCAAGAGTGCGATGCAAAGCCAGATGAACACGCTGCCCGACACCCAGCGCGAACTGTTGCGGCTGAACGGCAACGTGCAGGTGCTGGACACCACCTACAACGGCTTGTTGAACGAAGAACAGCAACTGGAGATCTCGCAGGCCGGCGCGGTCGGCACCGCACGCATCGTGGACCAGCCGAACGTCGACATCACCAGTCCCGCCAAGCCGAAGAAACTGATCACGGTGGCAGGCAGCACCGTGGCCGGCGGCGTGCTGGCGCTGGCGTTCGTGTTCCTGCGCCAGTTCATGAAGCGCGGCGTGGAGGACCCGGCGGAAATCGAGCAGCTCGGCCTGCCGGTTTACACCGCGATCCCGTTGAGCGAGCAGCAACTCGCATTGTCGCAAAGCGGCCCGCGCCTGTTCTCGCGCCGCCGGCAACGCCTGCTGGCGTTGGCGGCGCCCGAAGACATCGCGGCCGAAGCCCTGCGCAGCCTGCGCACCAGCCTGTACTTCACCGCGCCCGACGCCGACGACAACCGCATCATGATCTGCGGTTCCAGCCCGAACGCCGGCAAGACGTTCGTGTCCGCCAACCTCGCGGCGATCAACGCGCAGGCCGGACAGCGGGTCCTGCTGATCGACGCCAACATGCGCGACGGCAAGCTGCACACCATCCTCGGCGGCCGCGCGGAGCACGGCCTTTCCGAACTGCTCGCCGACCGGATCATCCTCGAGGAAGCGATCCGCCTGGTCGAGGACGTCGACAACCTGCACTTCATCCCCGCCGGCAGGCGGCCGTCCAATCCGTCCGAACTGCTGATGCGGCCGCGCTTCGCGTCGCTGCTGGACAAGCTGTCGCCGCAATACGACCTGATCGTCATCGACTCGCCGCCGATCCTTTCGGTGACCGACGCGACGATCATCGGCCACCACGTCGGTACCAGCCTGCTGGTGGTGCGCTTCGGCCTCAACCAGTCGCGCGAAGTCGAAATGGCGATGCAGCGCTTCCGCCAGAGCGGCGTCGAGATCAAGGGCGTCGTGTTCAACGGCATGGAACGGCGCAGCGGCGGCTTCAACGCCTACGGTTACCAGGGTGACGGATACGTGCAATGACGCGCATCGCGACCACCGCGGAACCTGCGCCACCGGGGAAGCAGGACGATGTCGGTTGAAGCGACCGACGCTGTGGCAGCGCGACCGGAACGGCCCCACGCGGATTTCGCCGCGGCCACGCGCCTGCTCCGCCGCGGCGCTTCCGGCGCACTGCTGGTGCAGGTGGGCGGCGCGGCATTCGCCCTGATCGTCAACGTGCTGCTGGCGCGGCTGGTCGGCAAATCGCAGTACGGCATCTACGCCTACGCGATGTCATGGGTCAGCGTGCTGGGCGTACTGTCGCTGCTGGGACAAAGCAGCAGCGTGGTGCGCCTGGTGCCGGTCTATCTTCACCGCAGGGATTGGGGCACGCTGCGCGGATTGCGCCGCGGCACCAGCGCAATGGTGCTGGCGGGCAGCATCGCGGTGATGCTGGTCGGCGGCGTGGTGGTGTTCGCGCTGCGCGACAGGATGGACAGCGCCACGCTGAAAACGATGCTGGCGGCGTTCCTGCTGCTGCCGCTGCTGACGCAGCTCGGATTGAACGGCGGATTTTTCCGCGGCTACAAGCGGGCGATCAGTTCCGGCGCGTACAACAGCCTGGTGCGGCCGGCGTTCCTGATCGTGCTGGTGCTGGTGCTCGCGTTGCCGCTGGGCCTGCGGCTGGACGCGCCGGGCATCATGCTGGCCAACGTGGTCGCGGCGCTGGCCGCGGTGGCCTGTTCGGAGTGGCATCTGTCGCGGGCGTGGCCGGCCGCGGCGAAACACGTCAGGCCACGCTACGAACCGCGCGCCTGGTTCAAGCTGGGGCGGCAGTTGTTCCTGCTGGCGGCGATCGGGATCGTTTCGAACCGCGTGGACGTCCTGATCCTCGGTGCGCTCGCCGGTGCGAAAGTGGTCGGTCCCTATTACGCGGCGGTGCGGCTGGCGGCGATCGCGGCGTACGGCCTCACCGCGGTCAACACGATCCTCGCGCCGATGATCGCGGAAAGCTACGCGGCCGAAGACCACGCCACCATGGCGAGGCTGGTGCACCACGCAGCCAAGCTGACGTTCGTGGTCACCGCCGCCGTCGCGCTGGCGATCGCGATCGCCGGGTACTGGGCGCTGCAATTGTTCGGCAAGGGCTTCGCGGAAGCTGCCTACATTCCGCTGCTCATCATCCTGGCCGGCCAGTGCGTCGCCGCGATGACCGGACCCACCGGCTTCCTGATGACGATGACACGCTACGAACGCCAGGCTTCGTGGTTCATGGCATTGGCGGCCGCGTTGAACGTGGTGTTCAGCGTCGCGCTGATTCCGATATTCGGGTTGATCGGCGCCGCGATCGCGACCGCGCTCGGAGCCGTGGCATGGAACGTAACCGGCCTGACGTTCGTCCGCACGCGGTTGCACGTGAACCCGACCATCTTGCCTCTCCCGAGCAAACGATGATGCTGCCGAATTTCTTCATCGTCGGAGCACCGAAGTGCGGCACGACCGCGCTGAGCGTCTACCTGGGCGCGCATCCGGATGTGTTCATGTGCGTTCCGAAGGAGCCCGCGTTTTTCGCGCTGGACTTTCCGGCCATTCGCGTCGCGAAGCATTGGAGCGAGTACGAAGCGCTGTTCCGCGACGCCGACGAAACCTATCGGGCGGTCGGCGAAGGTTCCACCATCTACATGCATTCGGAAGTCGCCGTGCCCGAACTGCATCGGCGCTTTCCTTCCGCGCGCCTGCTGGTGATGCTGCGCAATCCGCTGGATCTGGTGGTCTCGCTGCACGGCCAACGGCTGCACGATTGCGACGAAGACGTCGCGGATTTCGCACAAGCGTGGGCGCTGTGCGCAGAGCGCCGCGCCGGCAACGAGATTCCGGCGCGCTGCCGCGAGTGCAAGACCCTGCTCTACGATGAGGCCGCGCTGCTGGGATTGCAATTGCAGCGTGTGCTGGATGTTTTTCCGAAGTCGCAGGTGCGGTGGTGGTTCCTCGAGGATTTCTCCGCCGATCCCGCAAAGGTTTACCGCGAGGCCTTGTCGTTCCTCGATCTTCCGCATGACGGGCGCAGCGAATTCCCGGTCGTGAACGCGCGCACGCAGGCACGTTCGCAAACGCTGGCTTCGCTCGTGCAAAGGCCGCCAAAATCCGTCGTGCGCCTGGCGATGTACGCCAAGAAGCGGATGGGCATCCGGCGGCTTGGCGTTTTGAACGCCTTGCGGGAGGCCAGCTTCGTGCCGTCGCGGCCGCCGGATATTCCTTCCGGCCTGCTGCGCGACATGCGGACACATTTCGCGCCGGACATCCATCTGCTCGAAGCGATCACCGGCCGCGATCTGGCGCATTGGCTCGGGAATTCCGGGTTGGCGTTCGTCCGCCCGCGTGTCGATGTCGATCCCACCGTGTTGCCGCTTTCGTCCAAACCATGACCGCGCCGAATTTCATCCTGGTGGGGGCACCGAAATGCGGCACCACCGCACTGGCGGAATTCCTGCGCACGCATCCGCGCGTGTTCATGAGCAAGCCGAAGGAACCGCACTATTTCGCGCTCGACATGCCGTCGCATCGTTACGTGTCGGACTGGGACGATTACCAGGCGTTGTTCACCGGCGCCGGGCGCGAGCATATCGCGATCGGCGAAGCCTCGATCTTCTACATGTATTCCGACGCGGCGGTTGCCGAAATCCGCAAGCGGCTGCCGTCGGCGCGGCTGCTGGTGATGTTGCGCAATCCGGTCGACCTCGCGATGTCCATGCATGCGCAGTCGCTGCGGACGCGCGACGAAACCGTCATCGACTTCGCCGCGGCGTGGCAGCTGTGCGCGGAACGCCGCTCCGGCCGCCGCGTGCCGGCGCAATGCCGGGACGCCAAGATCCTGCTGTACGACCGCATGGCGCTGCTCGGCGCGCAACTGCAGCGTCTGCTGGACCTGGTGCCGAAGGCGCAACTTGGCTGGTGGTTCTACGACGACTTCGCCGCGAACCCTGCGCGCGTTTACCGCGAGGTGTTGGCGTTCCTCGGTGTTGCCTACGACGGACGCAACGAGTTTCCACGCGTGAACGGGCGCACGCGCGCACGTTCGCAGACGCTCGCGCAATTCACGCAGAAGACGCCCAAACCGCTCTTGCGCGCCGCGATGTACGTCAAGCAGCGCGCGGGCATCGAACGGCTTGGCGTGCTGAAAACCTTGCGCAAGGCCAACTTCGCGCCGGTCCAGCAACAGGCCATCGCACCGGCATTGCTGGACGAATTGCGCGCTTATTTCACGCCGGATGTCCACCTGCTCGAAAAACTCACCGGCCGGGACCTGCATGCCTGGCTGCACGGAAGCGAACCCGTCGCACCACAAGGAAGGATGACAGCATGAAAAATTTCCGGGCTGGCAACCAGGACCTCCGCTTCCGCATGAAGCCGTCATACGGACAGCCGTCATGATCGCGATGCCTGCGCTTTCCGTTTCCGGCCAGGACGGCCGGGACGCCATGAAACTGGTGCTGATCGTGCCGTCGCTCGGCGGCGGCGGCGCCGAGCGCGTGATGGCGACGCTGGCGAATGCGTGGGCCATGCGCGGCGTCGAGGTCACGCTGATCACGCTGAGCTCGGCGGTGAACGATCGCTATCCGCTGGACCGCAGGGTCTGGCGCGTGGCGCTGGACGTGGCGCGGCGCTCGTCGAATCCGGCGCAGGCACTCGGCCGCAACGTCGTGCGCGTGCGCGCGCTGCGGCGTGCCATCAAGGCGGCGCGCCCGGACGCCGTCATCAGCTTCGTGGCCAACACCAACGCGCTGGCGATGATCGCCGCCACGGGTTTGCGCGTGCCGGTCATCGTCACGGAACGCCAGTTCATCGGCGCCGAACCCTCGCGCCTGGTCTGGACACTGTTGCGCCGCGTCTTGTATCGGCGCGCCGCGGCGGTGGTGGCGCAGACGCGGCGCTGCGCCGATGAGCTGGAAGCGCGGGTGGGGCGCGCGGTGCAGGTGATCGCCAATCCGGTCGCGCCCGGCGCCGACAACGCGAGGCCCGAGCCGGCTCCGGCCGGGGACGGGCGCGTCCGCACTTTGCTGGCCGTCGGACGGCTCGTTCCGGCGAAGGGTTTCGACCTGCTGATCGATGCGTTCGCGCGCGTCGCGAAGCGACATCCCGGTTGGAAGCTGGAAATCCTCGGCGAAGGCCCCTTGCGCGAACCGTTGACGCAATCCATCGCCATGCATGGACTCACGACGCGCATCGCGCTGCCGGGTTTCAGCCCGCAGGTGAGGCAGGCGATGCGGCGCGCCGACCTGTTCGTGCTGTCGTCGCGCTTCGAGGGCCTGCCCAATGCGCTGCTGGAAGCGATGGCCGAAGGCGTGGCCTGCGTGAGCTTCGATTGCACGGCCGGTCCGCGCGAACTGATCACGCACGGCGAGAACGGCTGGCTGGTTCCCGCCGAAGACGTGGACGGGCTGGCCATGGCGCTCGACACCTTGATGCAGGATGACGTGTTGCGCGCCCGCCTCGGCACGCACGCGCGCGAGGTGTGCAACCTCTATTCGGTCAGCGAGATCCTCCGCCAGTGGGACAGGCTGCTGGCTTCGGTGGCGGCGCCGGACGCGGAGCGCGCGCAGGCGGCCGCGGAGCAAGCATGATGCCTGCCTCCGAATCCGGCGCGGTGATGGCGAACCTGCGCGACGCGGCCACGCATCGCGGCGGGTCCTTGCGCGTCCTGTTCCTGATCCGTTCGTTCGGGCGCGGCGGCGCGCAGCGGCAACTGGTGGCGCTGGCGACGGCGTTGCACCGCGCCGGTTGGGATGTCGCGGTCGCGTGTTTCTATGGCGGCGACGTCTTCCAGCGTGAACTCGTGCAGGCGGGCGTACCGGTGATCGACCTGCGCAAGCGTGGTCGCTGGGACGTCGCGGGGTTCCTGTGGCGGTTGTGGCGCACGTTGCGCACCCACGATGCCGATGTCGTGCACGGCTATCTCACCGTCGGCAATTTGCTGGCCTTGCTGGCGAAGCTTGCGCATCGCCACACGCGCGTCGTCTGGGGCGTGCGCTCCGCGTACATGGATCGCGCGCGTTATGACCGGATGGCGCGCCTGACCTTCCGCCTGAGTTGCCTGTGCGCCCGACTCGCGGATCTCGTCATCGTGAATTCCGATGCCGGCGCGGCGCATCACGCGGCGCTGGGTTATCCGCGCGACCGCATGCGGGCGATTCCGAACGGCATCGATACGCAGCGTTTCCGTTTCGATGCCGACGCGCGCGCACGCGTGCGCGGCGAATGGCACGTGCCGGACGACGGGCTGCTGGTCGGGCTGATCGGCCGGCTCGACCCGATGAAGGACCATCCCACGTTCCTTGCCGCCACCGCGCGGCTCGCAGCGCACGATCCACGCTGGCGTTTCGTCTGCGTCGGTGAAGGCAAAGCGGAATACGCCGCCACGCTGCACGCGCAGGCGGATGAACTCGGCCTGGCCGATCGTTTGATCTGGGCCGGTCCGCGCGGCGACATGCCCGCGGTGTACAGCGCGCTGGACGTGCTCGCATCGACCTCCTATGGCGAAAGCTTCCCCAACGTGGTTGCCGAAGCGATGGCCTGCGGTCGCCCGTGCGTGGTGACCGACGTGGGCGATTGCGCGCGCATCGTGGGCGATTGCGGCACTGTGGTCGCCCCGCGCGACCCGGAAGGCTTCGCTGCCGCCATCGAAAACATGCTGCCGTCGCTGGCGAACGCGGAAGCCGCAAACGCAATGCATGCAGCCGCGCGCAAACGCATCGTGGACGCGTATTCACTGGATGCGCTGCTCGCCAACTCGAAAGCCGCGCTCGACGGCGTGTGCGCAACCCGCAGGTACACGTGATGGGCACGGGCCTGCATCCCTTCCCGATCGGCCAACTGATCTGGCCCGCCATCGCGATCATGCTGGTGGGATTCCTGCTGTCGCTGTGGTTCACGCGCAGGGCCGGCCTCAGCCTTGCCGTTGCCGCGTTGAAGTCGGGATTGTTCCTGTTCTATTTCGGATTCGTGTTCGACGGCACGTACACGTTTTTCGACGACTGGAATTACCTGCGCTTCGGCAAGCAACTGCTGCAGAGCGGCGTGAGCGTCTTCAACATCACGGACAACTACGACTACGTGCGCAGCATGGTGAAGAGCGCGAACCTTTTCTATTACGTCTACAACGCCTCCGCACTCGCCGTTTTCGGATCGGGTTATTTCGCGCCCGTCGCGGCCAACATCCTGCTCACCTTCATCGGGGCCGGCGTGCTGGCGAAGGCCGGTCGTCTCGCGTTCGGCATGGGCCGCCGCAGCGGCATCGGGTTGTTCGTGTTCCTGGCGTTGAGTCCTTCGGTGCTGGCGTGGTCCACCGTGGCCAACCTGAAGGACATCCTGGTCGCCACCGGCACCGCGGGCGTGGTGTACGCCGTCGCGCTGGTCGAAGCCGGCCGCTTCAAGCGCGCGGCGGTGATCGCGGTGATCTGCGGGCTGGTGCTGGCGGTCACGCGTTTCTACGTGCCGCTGATGCTGGGCGCGGCATTCGGAATCATGGTGCTGTGCTCGCGCCGCGGCCGCCGCAATCCGTGGATGTGGTTGGCGGCGGTCGCCGCGCTCGTGGTCGTGGTGCATGGCCTCGGCCACGGCAGCATCGGCGGCGCCATGCACGAATTCCGTTCGCGCCTAGGCGATCCGCTGACCGGCGTCGTGCGTTTCATCGCCACGCCCATTCCGTTCCACACGCAACCCAATTACGCGTTCCTCGACCTGCCGCAGCTGTTCTTCTGGGTGATGCTGCCGTTCCAGTTCTACGGCATGGTCGCGGCGTGGCGAAGGAAGACGATGACGCTGCGCTTCATGGTCATTTATTTCCTGATGATGACGCTGCTGTATGGCATGTTCCCGACGCTGCAGGGGCCGCGCCATCGCGTGCAGATCGACGGGCTGATCGTGGTGTTCCAGTACATCGGCGTGCTCGCGCTGCTGCGCAGCCGGTTCCGGCGGAAGCGCCGTTACCTCGTCGTCACCGCGCATCCGCTGGGCGAGGACGGACCCATGCATCACGACCCCTATCCGGCCGCCTGAGGGCACCCGTGACGATGCCATACCGGAATCCCTTCGCATGAAGATCTGCCACATCATCACCGGACTCGGCACCGGCGGCGCGCAGGCTGCGCTGCACCGGCTGGTGCAGACGCTGCGAGCGCCCGACTTCGAGCACGTGGTGATCGCGCTGGGCGCGGAAGGCTCGATGAGTGCGTCGATCGCCGAATCCGCGGAGTTGCATCATCTCGGCATGCACGCCGGACGCCTGTTGCCGCACGACGTGTGGCGACTGCGGCGCATGTTGCGCGAGAACCGATACGACGTGGTGCAGAGCTGGATGTACCACGCCAACCTGATGGCGGCGATGGCCGGCTGGGGCGATGGCGTGCCGGTGGTCTGGAACATCCGCCATTCCCTGCATGCACTGGCACACGAGAAACGCAGCACGCGCTGGGTGATCCGCGCGGGCGCCCGGCTATCGCACCGGCCGGCACGGATCATCTTCAATGCCGCGGTCAGCCGCGCCCAGCACGTTGCCTTCGGTTACGACGGCGAGCGCGCGGTGGTGATCCCGAACGGTTTCGATACCCGCGCGTTCGCGCCGCAGCCCGCCGAACGTGCGCGCGTGCGCGCCGAACTGGGCATCGCGCCCGATGCACTCGCGATCGGATTGGTCGCGCGCGTGCATCCGATGAAGGACCACGCCAATTTCCTGCGCGCCGCAAAAGAGCTTTCCGCAAGCCATCCGCGTTCGGTGTTCGTGCTGGTGGGTGAAGGCGCTGACGACAACAACCCGGAACTCGCTGCGCTGATCGACGGGATCGGCCTGCGCGACCGCGTGCGGTTGTGCGGCCGCCGCGCCGACGTCGCGGCCGTCGACAACGCGCTCGACATCGCCGCTTCCGCTTCTGCATGGGGCGAAGCGTTTCCCAACGCCACCGCGGAAGCGATGGCGTGCGGCGTGCCCTGCGTGGTCACCGACGTGGGCGATGCGCCCGCGATCGTGGACGACACCGGCGTGGTGGTGCCGCCGCGTGATGCCGCCGCGCTCGCGGCGGCGTGGGCCAGGCTGGCCGATCTCGACACGGAAGCCCGGCGCGCGCTGGGGCTGCGCGCACGCCGGCGCGTCGTCGATCAATACGCCCTCGACGCCGGCGCGCGCCGTTACGCCGACCTGTATCGAACCGTCACGAGGATTCCATGCGCCGACCGATAAGACTCAATCGCGCCATCTGGCCAACCGCCATGCAGAAACTGCGCCGCGGCATTCCCGATCCGCGCCGCCTGCTGGATCGGGGCATCGACGCTGCGGTGCTCACCGAGACGCTGCAGCGGCTGAAGATCGGCACCACCTACAAGACCACGGACTACGACCGGTTTCCGCAGACCACGCACCTGCTTTCGGAATTGCCGTTCGCGACCCCGCCGGTGGTGCTGGATGTCGGCGCCTCCGACGGCAGCACGTCGCTCGCGGTGATGAAGCAATTGCGGTTCACGCGCTACTACGTGACCGACCGCCACATCAGGGCGCACGTATACCCGACCCAGAAAGGCATGTTCCTCTCGGACATGGATGCCAGGCCGTGGCTGTACGCGAACCGCTGCTTCGTGATCCAGAACGACCTCGACGGCGCGGAGTGGCCCTACAACGTGATCGCGGAACGCGTGTTCAAGACCTTCGATGCCTCGAAGCCCCGCGACGAACGCGACATCTACATGATCAACCCCGATCTCGCGGCGATGCGCGGCGACCGCATCCGCATCGAGCAATACAACATCTTCGATGCGTGGCAACACGAGAAGGCGGACCTCGTGATCGCCGCGAACCTGCTGAACCGCGGCTACTTCACGGACGACGCCCTGCAGGCGGGCCTGCGCAACCTGCGCGACGCGATGCGCGACGGCGCGGTGCTGGCGGTGGTCGAGAACCGCAACATCGATGGCGGATCGATCGAACAGTCCAGCGTGTTCCGGCGCTCGGGCAAGCGCTTCCTGGCCGAAGCGCGGATCGGCGCCGGATCGGACATCCACGAACTCGTGGCCGCACTCGAATGAAGACGTCGGCGCAATCACGCGTGCAGATCAGGACACTTCCGGCATGTGCGGGATAACGGGCTTCTGGGATGTTGCGCATCGCCTCGACGCCGAGTACGCGGCGGTGGCGCTGCGCCGCATGACGCGCGCGATCCGCCATCGCGGACCGGACGACGAGGGCTATTTCCAGGATGCCGCGTCCGGTATTGCGCTGGGCCATCGCCGGCTTTCGGTGATCGATCTTTCGCCCGAGGGCCGCCAGCCGATGGTCTCGGCCAGCGGCCGTTACGTGATCGACTACAACGGCGAGGTGTACAACCACCGCGCGTTGCGGCAGGAACTCGCGAAGTCCGGCGCCACGTTCCGCGGACATTCCGACACCGAGGTGATGCTGGCCGCGATCGAACGGTGGGGCTTGCGCGGCGCCCTGCAACATTTCATCGGGATGTTCGCGTTCGCGCTGTGGGATCGCCGCAAACGCACGCTATCGCTGGTGCGCGACCGCCTCGGCATCAAGCCGCTGTACTTCGGCTCGGCCGGTGGGTGTTTCGTGTTCGCGTCGGAACTCAAAGCCGTCGCGGCGATGCCGGATTTCGACAACCCGATCGATCGCGACGCGTTGTGCCTGCTGCTGCGCCACAATTACATCGCGGCGCCGCACACCATTTATCGCGATCTGCGCAAGCTGGAACCGGGCACGATACTCACCCTCGATGCCGGTAGCGTTGCCAAAGCCGCGGCCGACGAATCGGTTCTCGCCCAAAACACGCAGCCGTTCTGGTCGGCACGCGACGCGGCGGCCGCGGGCATGGCCGACCGCCTGCACCTGTCCGATGCCGAAGCCGCCGATGAACTCGAAAGCCTGCTGCGCGACGCGGTGGCGTTGCGGATGGAAGCGGACGTGCCGCTGGGCGCGTTCCTTTCCGGCGGCATCGACTCGTCGCTGGTGGTCGCGTTGATGCAGGCGCAGTCCAGCCGTCCGGTGCAGACGTTCACGATCGGGTTCAACGAAAAGGGTTACGACGAAGCGACCCACGCCAGCGCGGTCGCGCAGCATCTGCACACCGATCACCACGAGTTGTATGTCACCGCGCAGGATGCGCTGGACGTGGTGCCGAAGCTGCCCGGGATGTTCGACGAGCCGTTTTCCGACGCCTCGCAAATCCCGACCTTCCTGGTCGCGCAACTGGCACGCCGCAACGTCACCGTGGGTCTCTCCGGCGACGGCGGCGACGAATTGTTCGGCGGTTACCGCCGCTATTTCGCGGCGCGCAGCATCGAGCGCGGCTTCAACTGGCTGCCGCCCGCCGCACGCAGGCAAGCCGCGCGTTCACTCGTGCTGCACCGCGGATTCTATGAATCGTTGCTGGCGTCCATCAACGGCGGCATGCCGGCGCGATTGAAACTCAGGCGTCCACAAGCGAAGGTCGGGGTACTCGCCGACATGCTGCAGGCTGGCTCGCAGGGCGAACGCTACCAAGTGCTGATGTCGCACCACCGGCATCCGGCGGAGCTGGTGCTGCGCGCCACCGAACCTGCGCTGCGGTTCGACAACCCCGTGTCCGCATTGAGCGCACGCAGCGTGATCGAACGGATGATGTTGGATGATCTGGTCACGTATCTTCCGGGCGACATCCTGGCCAAGGTCGATCGCGCCAGCATGGCGGTGAGCCTCGAGGCGCGCGTGCCGCTGCTCGACCACCGGGTGGTGGAATTCGCGTGGCGCGTGCCATTTGCACAGAAGGTCAGGAACGGGCAGGGCAAGTGGCTGCTGCGCGAAGTGCTGTATCGCCATGTCCCGCGGCAGCTGATGGATCGCCCCAAGCAGGGCTTTGGGGTGCCGATCGGCGCGTGGCTGCGGGGGCCGCTGCGCGACTGGGCGGAAGCACTGCTGGACGCGCGGCGGCTGCATGAGGAGGGCTATTTCGAACCCGGCCACGTGCGGCAATTGTGGACGCGCCATCTTGCGGGTGCCGCGGACGAAGGCGCGCGCTTGTGGGACGTGTTGATGTTCCAGGCGTGGCTTGCGGAAACGACGCGCGACCGTTTGCCCGTGCGCGGGATCGCCGCATGATCGAACGGGCCGCCGCACGGAAGGAACTTCATGCGCACGCCGACGCCGGCTGGATCGACGCGCTTGCATTCACGCGACGCAAGGAATCCTGGGTGGCCGCATCCGCGGACCGCTTCTACAAGATCTTCCGCAGCAGCGGCGATCCGGCGCGAGACTGGCTCGATTCCGCGTGCATGGAAAAAGCCCGTCGCGAGTACGCCGCGATGCGATTGCTGCACCAACTCGACGAACGCGCCTGCAAGCCGTTGCGATTGGACCACGGCTGCATCGTGTATCCCAACTTGTCCGGACCCGACCTGCGCGAACGCTTGCTGCAGCATGGCCCAGGCATCGACCGCGCGGCGGCGCTTCGCGATGCCGTATCGCTGCTGGCCCGGTTGCACGCGGTCACCGATGCGGTGTCGCACTATCCGCTCAAGGATTACCTGGTCGATGTGTTCCTGGATCCCGATGCCGACGTGCTGCGCCGCATCGAGGAGCGCCGCCGCACGCTCTGCATCGAAGGCTTCGAGGTGCGCAATTTCAGGTACGACGCGCATCACCGCGCGTGGACGTTTTTCGACCCGCAGGTGGTTTCCCGCGGGGTGCCGGAAAATGATCTCGCGCGTTTCATCATTTCACTGTTGATGGTTAGCTGGGGTAAAGGCGGCTCGCCGAAAATATGGACACACTTTGACATTGGCGATCTGGTGTCGATTTACGCGCATGCCGCGTCGTGCTCCATCGACCCGGTATTGCTGAATTATTTCCTGCACGAAACGATCGCCATGCGGCGGCATTTTGCGGAAAAGGCCTTGGGCGCGCTGCATGGCGTGTCGAGATGGATTGGACGCCCCTATCTGTCCGCCTATTTCGTGCAACTCGAACATTGGGCGGAGAGGTCCGGTTCAGGCCATGGAATTTGATTACGAACGTGACACACGGAAGTTCTACCAGGACGAAGCCACCGCACAGCGCTATCACGCGATGTTCATGTCGCCGAGTGGCTGGCGCAATCTTCCCTCGCGGGTGGTGGCGCAACGCGAACGGCGCGTGATGAGGGACTTGCTGGCGCGGGTGCCGCACCGCAGCGCGCTCGACATCCCCGCCGGCACCGGCAAGCTCGCGGGCGTGTTCGCCTCGCTGGGCACCCGCGTGGTGGCCTCCGACATTTCGACCAGCATGCTGAAGCAGGCCGAAGCCGAATTCGCGAGGGCCGGTCATTCACAGGTCGAGTTTCGGGTCGCCGACGCAGCCGACCTGGGTGAGTTCGCCAATGGCGCGTTCGACGTGGTGGCGTGCCTGCGCCTGATGCACCGCGTGCCTTCCTCGTTGCGCGCGCGCATGCTGCAGGAATTCGCGCGGGTCGCGCCGTGGACGATCGTGTCGTTCGGGATCGAAAACGGTTTCCATGCGCTGCGGCGGAGAACGCGTGCCGCGATCTTCGGCGGACAGAAGGACACGCTGTGTTTCTGCAGCCTGGTCGAAGCGTGCGCGGAGCTCGCACCGCATTTCGACATCATGGCGAGAACCTGGATTGCCCCGGCGCTTTCACAGGAAATGATTTTCCTGCTGCGGTCGAAGCGGCACGCATAGCGACGACTAGCCGCACGCGGCTGTCGCACACCGTGCCGAGCCGTGGTCCGCCGGACCGACGAAGGAGTGTGCAACATGAATGGAGCGACGCTGCGGTTTTCGTTGAAGTCCATCGGCTGGGCGGCACTGCTGGTGCTGCTGGCCGGTCCCTGGCATCTCGCCCTGGCCGCGCAATGCCCGAAACTGCTGATGTTCGACGGCTTCGACATCCGCACCCAGAACAACGCGCAGCAGGCTGCCTATTGGGGCCGCACCGTGGGCGTGCAGGGCTTCTTCCTGAATTCCGTGATGGCGCACTGGCAAAAGGACGTCGGCACCAATCCCGACAGCCCGATCTGGCAGGACGTCGCGAAGTTCCAGTCCCTGTATTCAAAGGAAGGCGTGACCGACAACTTCATCAAGGTCGCGTCGTACAAGGCCCGCGACTGGAAAAACGCCCAGAGCAACGATGCGGCGGTCGCGCGTTTCCGGCACGCGGCAATGCTCGCGAAGTACGCCGGCCTGAAGGGCGTCGCACTGGACCTCGAACCGTACGTCCCGATCTGGGGCGGGCCCGCGGCCGGCCCAGAACTCGAGACCACGATCGAGCAGGAAGGACGCGCGATCGGCGAAGCCATGCACCAGGCGGATCCAGGCATGACGCTGTTCGTGCTTCCGGATGTGCTCGACCAGACGCAGCGTTACGCGACGCTGCTGCAGCGGTTCAAGTCCGGCGTGCACGCGATGAAAACCGCCAAGAAGATGCCGAAGTACAACCGCTACGAAATGGCGGTGCCGTTCATGCGCGGCCTGCTGTCGGTGCCGTGGTCGCATGTCGTGATCGGCATGGAACAGACCTACAGCCGGAACGCCAACGGCATGGGGCCGTCGGTGCAGCGGACCGAGGCTGATTTCGCCAAGCTGATGGGCAAGAGCGTGGCTTCGATGCATCTCAGCGGTGCGCCCGGTTTGTGGCCGCTCGGTCCGACGCGGACCAACAAGGCGGCGCGCGAAAGTCCGGGACGTTTTGCGGATCGGCTCCGCGCCGCGTACGCGGCAGCCAACCAGTACGTCTGGATCTACGGCCACGGCAGCGCGTGGCAGACCGACGGGCCGTATGCGCCGGGTCCGGTGACGCCAGACTTCAACCAGTTCACCGATGCGATCCATCGGGTGGAGACGCGCTGCCAGGCGTCGCGCTGACGCGGCGGATCCACATCACGCATCGGGTGCCGCATGTCCAGGATCATCCTGTTCGCCAATACCGATTGGTATCTCTACAACTTCCGGCGTTCGCTGGCGCTGGCGGTGCAGGCTGCGGGCCACGACGTGCTGCTGGTCTCGCCGCCCGGCGAATACGGCGCGCGTTTCCGCGAATTGGGCCTGCGCTGGATGCCGCTGCCGGCGATGGATCGCCGCAGCCTGAATCCCTGGCGCGAGGTTCGCGCGCTCGCGGAATTGGTCGCGTTGTTCAAACGCGAACGCCCGGCACTGGTGCACAACTTCACGATCAAGTGCGCGGTGTACGGCTCGCTCGCCGCGATGCTGACCGGCGTGCCGGCGCGCATCAACGCCGTCGCGGGTTTGGGTTACGTGTTCGCCAGCGACGATCGCCGCGCGCGTGCGCTGCGTCCGCTGGTGCGCACGCTGATGCGGCTGGCGCTGCGCGGCAGGCGTTCGCGGCTGATCCTGCAAAACCCCGACGATGCCCGCATGTTCGAACGCCACGGTCTGATTGAGGACGCGCGCGTGCGCGTGATCGCCGGCTCCGGCGTGGACTGCGCGCGCTTCGTGCCGCGGTCCGCATCGCGCAACGATCCGCCCCTCGTGCTGCTGGCGGCGCGGCTGCTGTGGGAAAAGGGCCTCGCCGAATACGTGCAGGCATCGCGCAACTTGCGCGCGCAGGGCAGGCGCGTGCGCTTCCTCCTGGCCGGTGCATCCGATCCCGGCAATCCTGCGGCGGTCCCGGAAACGGTCGTGCGCGGCTGGGTCGAGGAAGGCGCGGTCGAATGGATCGGCCATGTCGACGACATGCCGGCGCTGTTCGCGTCGACCGACATCTTCGTGCTGCCAAGTTATTACCGCGAAGGCTTGCCCAAGTCACTGATCGAAGCGGCGGCCTGTGCGACGCCGCTGATCACTACGGACATGCCGGGTTGCCGCGACGTGGTCGCCGACGGCGTGGACGGCTTGATCGTGCCACCCAGGAATGCCGAAGCATTGTGCGCGGCGATCGTGCGCTTGCTGGATGCGCCGGAATGGGCAAGGCAACTTGGATTGGCGGCCCGTGCCAAGGCGCTGGCGCGGTTCGACGAACGCATCGTCATCCGCCGCACGCTGGAAACCTACGGCGAAGTGCTGGACGCGCCCGGCACGATTCCGGCCACCGTTTAGCCGACGCGCCGGCGCTCGCGGGCCGAAGCCGCCGGCAAGGATCGCACCACGGACACGGACACCGGCGTCGGCGCACGCGCCTTCGCCGGCGCTTGCGCAACCGCCTGCTTGCGCTCGAGGTGCGTGGTGAACGCGCCGTACGCCGACGCCACGAACACGAACGCCACCAGGTTCGCGATCGGACCCAGCCGCGTATGGATCACCACGCCCACGAAGGGCATGACCACGGCGAACGCCACCAGACAGATCAACGTGCGGCGCGGGCCCCATCCGGCGTTCATCAGCAAATGGTGGATATGGGTGCGATCCGGCGTGAAGGGCGACACACCGCGTTTCAGGCGCCGGTAGATCACCGCGAGCGTATCCATCACCGGCAGCGCGACGCACCAGAGCACCAGGCCGGGCGAAATGTAGCGCGGCGTACTCTGGCTGAGCGCGATCAGTGTCCACGCGATGACGTATCCCAGCACCACGCTGCCGGAATCACCGAGGAAGACCTTGGCCCTGCGGCCGAGCAGTCCGAGGTTGGCCATCAGGAACGGATACAGCGCCGCGGCCAGCAACAGCACGATGATGGTCAACGGCGCCGGCATGTCGGGCTCCATCAGCAGTGCGATCGCGCCGGCGCTGACCAGCGCGAGGCAGCCCGCCAGACCGTCGATGCCGTCCATCAGATTGAACGCGTTGATCAGCCCGATCACGGCCAGCACGGTGAAGGGAATGCCGAGCCAGCCCAACTGGAGGTCGTAGCCGTGCAGGAGGCCGAGCGAATGCACGTACACGCCGGTGGTGGAAATCACGACCAGGATGGCCACGATCTCCACGACCACCCGCACGCCGACCCGCAGGCCGTACTTGTCATCGAGCGCACCCAGCAGCACCAGCATGCATGCCGTGCCGAGCACGACGTCATCGAAATGTTGCGCCTGTCCCAACCACATCCAGCCGGCCAGCATGCCGACGAAAATGGACAAGCCACCCACGAGTGGGGTTGCGAAAGCATGCCGCTTGCGGGCATCCGGATAATCGAGCAATCCGAACGGCTTGCTGATCGGGACGAGTACGCACAAACCAAGTGCCGATGCGCCCAGCGAGACCATGCATGCGGACAACACCGTGTGCGCCGTAGAAATCATCCTTGGTTCCCTTCGGCTGTCGAAAGGATTGAGTATGTCCAGTCCGGTGAAATTGGCGCTGAATATTCGTGATTATTTACGTTTTCTTTGACGAAAGAAAATGAACGTGTTTAGCTAATTGAATCACGAATAAACCACGACGCTTTCGCGCTGCCTGTTCGTCCGCCGTTTTCGATCGCGACATCGCGGCGCGGTACACGGGCATCCCGTGCAAGCGCCTGCGCGGTCGAACGAAACGCTCGCCCGTTCAGCTTTTCGGTTGCTGCAAAAGTGTGATTCAGCCTTCGCGACGGGCATGGAAGTTGCTTGTATGCTTGGCCTGCAGGGGAAGGGGTTTTGCCGCCATACTCGTTCAGCCTGCGCCCTATCCGCACCTCACCCGCACCTCGTCGGACCGCGAGGAACGACTTAAATGACGACGACTGACATCGGCATTCTTCTCATCGTGCTGTGCGTCCTGCTGTGGGCGATCATGGCGGCGTTGCACCGGCACACCGTGCAGATGAAGGCCCTGCAGGCGCAACTCGACGAATTGCTGGGTGCGCGCCAGGGCAAGACTCCCCGCGCTGCCGAGGGCAATGCGCCGGGCCGGAGCGATCGCGACGAGCCGCGGGTGCTGCACGCTTCGGGCGAAAAGCGGGCGTAGATCGCATCGCGGGCCGTCACGCCGGGCCCGTGCCCATCGGCACTTGGCGCTGCGCGCGGCGCGGGTGTACGTTCGTGGGATTCCTCTTCCATGAAGGCGCGCGCCATGAAATCCGCCCGTCACGGTCTGCTGTTGCTCGCCGCAAGCGCGGCGTTTGTCCTCGCACCGGTCCTGCAGGCCAAGGCGCCGCCCGCGAATGCGTCTTCGGAAAACGCCAGGATCGAACAGATCCTCGCGCAGCACGCCAAGGTCAGGGACATTCCCGCGGTGGCGCTGTCGTACGACGGCCAGCACCTTGCCTGGGTCATCGCGCACGACGAGAAAACGGAGCTGATGCTGGGCGCATGGAACGGGCAGAACGCGCATGCCGTCGCGATCCCCGGCGATTGCCGCGAGGAAGGCATCCGCTGGGCACCGCGCGCGAACCAGCTCGCGGTGCTGATGCGCTGCAAGGTCGATCCTTCGAACACCAAGCCGATCAACGGCGCGATCTGGCTGATCGACGTCGATGCCGGCACGCCGCCGCGCAGGCTCGCCAACGTCGAAGGCTTCGCGCAGGGCATGCAATGGAGCCGTGACGGTCAATACATCGCATTCCTTTACGTGCCCGGGGCGACACGCCTGCCTTACGCGACGGCTTCGGGCAATCCGCGGGTCGGCGTGATCGGCGAAGCCGACGTGCAGGTGCAGCGCGTGGCCCGCGTCGCGGTGTCGGGCGGCGCGCCCGAACTGCTGACGCCGGAAGGACTGTACGTATATGAATTCCGCGCGTCCTCGATCGGCAACCGCATTGCCTACACCGCCGCCCAGCCGCCGGGTGATGACAACTGGTGGACGGCGAAGCTCTACGTGCAAGATTCACGCAGCGGCGCGACGCCCAGGATCATCGTCGATCCGGCGACGGTGAGCGGTTCCTTGCACGGTTTGCAGATCGCGCTGCCGCGCTGGTCGCCGGACGACGCACGCATCCTGTTCATCGGCGGCTTGATGAGCGATCGCGGCGCCACCGGGGGCGACCTCTACGGCGTGCCGGCTTCTGGCGGCACGCCGGTGGACCTGACCGCAGGCACCAAGGTCACGCCTTCCTGGTTCACCTTCCTCGATGCGCGCTCGCTGCTGGTCAACCAGATCGCCAGCGGCGAGGTGCAGGTGACGGAGTACACGTTGGCCGGCAACAGCGCGCGCCAGACGCGCCTGTGGTTCACCGCGCCGGGCATTATCGGCGACGGCCGCGCCGAGCTTTCGGTGTCGCTGTCTGACAAGGCGCCGCGTCGCATCGCTTACGCAGGCAACTCGTTCGACCAGCCTCCCGAGGTGCACGCAGGCCAGCTCACCACCGCGCCCCCGCCGGCAGTCACGTCCATCAACAAGGGGCTTGCGCACGCCTGGGGCAAGGCCGAATCGGTGGAATGGAACAACGGCGGCGCGCACGTGCAGGGCTGGCTGATGTATCCGGCCGATTACGACCCGCACAAGAAATATCCGATGATCGTGTACGTGCACGGCGGCCCCTCATCGGCGCACCTGCCGAGGTGGGGCACCAACGCGAGCGCCTATTCCGAATTCGGTTACTTCGTGCTGATGCCCAACCCACGCGGCAGTTTCGGCGAGGGCGAAGCCTTCGCGCAGGGAATCCGCAACCAGATGGGCTACGGCGATCTCGACGACATCCTCGCGGGCGTCGACAAGGTCGAAAAAATGGCACCCATCGATGACGCCCGTCTGGGCCTGACCGGCTGGAGCTACGGCGGTTTCATGAGCATGTTCGCGCCGACCCGCACGCAGCGTTTCAAGGCGGTGGTCGCGGGCGCCGGCCTGTCCGACTGGCAAAGCTATTACGGCGAGAACCAGATCGACCAGTGGATGATTCCGTTCTTCGGCGCGTCGCTGTACGACGATCCCGCGGCCTACGCGAAAAGCTCGGCGATCAATTACATCAGGAACGCGCACACGCCCGCGCTGATCGTCGTGGGCGAACGCGACGAGGAATGCCCGGCGCCGCAATCGTTCGAATACTGGCACGCGCTGAAGACGCTGGGCGTGCCGACAACGCTGGTCGTGTACGCCAACCAGGGACACCACATCGCCGACCACGCCGACGAGGAAGACATCATGCGCCGCTCGCTGGATTGGTTCGGCAAATATCTGGCCAGCCACTAGGGTCTTTTAGGAGGATTGTTTCCCTTCGCGCTTCGCCTAGCCTTCACCGCTCGGGCGGTCCGGTTGTTGCGGGCATGCATTCCGGATCACTCAAGGCGCAGTGACCACGCGAACGGGAGGTTTTCCATGAGACGCAAGGCATTGATGCGGACCGCACTTAACAGGGCGACCCCGGTATTGGGCATTCTGGTTTTGGCCACGATGGCTGCCGCTGGACCGGCCAGCGCCCGGGCGGGCGGCTCGCCGCCGATGCCCACCCACTTCAGTGGTTTGCTCAACGACTACACGCCCACGAGCGACAGCAACACGGGCAACCCGATCAGTGGCAGTCCGTACGAGATGCACGGCCGATGGACCCTGGATCTGAACGCACAGCGGGGCACGGCAACCTTTTCCGCCGAGATGACGATGGAAACATCGGAAGTTGCAAACGCGAGTTCGGTCTTTGACCCCGGGAGCCTGGGCGCCCACACGCACCACATCAGCGTGACCGATGGCGTAGTCCACAACTTGCCGACGGATTGGCAGACGATGTGTCCGGCGCTCAAGCCTGCAGCCTCGGGTGGTTTTGCGGTGACCGGTTCGATGTACCTCACGGCCAATGGATCCAACCCACCGTTCGGCAATCCGTCCCCCGTGACGATCTGCATCCTTGGCGCAACCGGCACGGGCACCTCGGGGACCGCGTATGTCCAATACTCGAATCTCACGATGACCATCGGCGAGAAAGCTGCCGGTCACTTCGGGACGGCGCCCATCCATGGAGTCGTCACGAGGTGCGGCGGGCGATTGGGACTCGCAGAATCCCCGAACTGCAGGGTGGTGGTGCAATAACGAGCAGGCGACGTGATTACCCGGCAGTCATTTGATGCAGGTTCTGCCTCAGGAGCTTGCGCGAATGCAGGCGCAGTTCCTCGGGATGTTCGCGGACATACGCGAGCAGGCTGCGCCGTTTTTCGCGTCCCCGCTCGTGCGTCCCCGATTCGGCCAGTGTCGAATCGGGGATCAGGTCGGGATCGCAATCGGCGACGCGCCGGTAGATCGAGCCCCACATCTTCTTGACCGTCGGAACCGAGAGCTGGAGGGCGGCGGCCAGTTCCTGGTCCGTTCCGCAGGAACTCGTGAGCGCCGCTTGCAGAAGTTGCTGTTCGCCACGGCTGAACCCGAACCGTGGCGGGCGATAGTCGAACAGCGTGTTCACCCATGCGCCGCGCCGCGCGAGTTCCAGCTCGCGTGTGATGCCGACAAGGTGCGGCCGTGCCGCCAAGACTTCGGCCGGCTCGGGCGGCGCCTTCTCGTAATTCTGGTTCGCCGGATTCCAGTAAAGTCCTCCCGCTTCGACGGCCCATAGCAACTGCTCGACGCTCTCCGCCTGGGCAGAGATCATTTCTTTCAACAAGAAACCTCGATGTGTCTCGACGTAGCCACCCACCATGAGATGGATAAAATCCATTGTCTGCTCGAACTCCGGCGCTCCGATGCCTTCCCACACCAGCACATTGAGCCCCGCACCTGAATTCGCGTCGCGCACCTCGTCATCGGTGAGCACGGGAGAGTCTCTTCCCGCGACTCGTCGCGCGAGCTCCGGACCAATCCAGAAGAGCGGAGGCGTCTTGATCTCGCGGATGAATTCGTCGCGAACGAAGACGTCGAAGCCGATGCCCACGATCCGTGCGCGTTTCCGGTCCAGCCGTTCGACAACGGCGCGGGTAGTGGAAGCCGAGCCCAGAAGCTGGCGCCAGGCGCGGCCCAGCTTCTCGATGTCCGCGCCGTAGCGCGGGCCGATCACGGGATGGGCGGCGACAATGGCCACGCACTCATCGACATCCGTCGGCTGCATGGGCCGCCAGCGCAGGGGCGCCGCGATCTTCGAGCTCTCCAGCATACGGATGCCGTCGTACTGGACAACGTTTCGCGCTTTCGGATTGGACGATCGACGTGCGGAAATGGTGGAATTCCTTCACACCCCAACCGCACGACCCCGTCAGATGCCGAATGCGCGGCCGCATTGATCTTATCAGGCCGGCAGATTGCGGCTGCGGCTGTCCACTTGGGTCAGAACAATTCGCCCTGCGGCGAGGGTTTGCACGGCGGCGTGAAGCGCGTGCAATCCAGTTGCAGGTTGCGCGCGCGATGGAAGCCGTGTTTGCGGCAGGCGACCTCGAAACGCCGGCGCAGCAAATCCGAGAACGGGCCCTGTCCGCGCATGCGCGTGCGGAAATCGGAATCGTAATCGCGCCCGCCATTCATTTGCTGGACCAGGCTCATCACGTGTTCGGCGCGTTGCGGGACGTGGATCGCCAGCCATTCGCGGAACAGCGTTTTCAATTCCCACGGCAAGCGCACCACGGTGTAGCCGGCCATGTTCGCGCCGGCCTCGGCGGCGCGCTCCAGCACCGCTTCCATGTCGCGATCGTTCAACGCGGGAATGACCGGCGCCACCAGCACGCCGGTCGGCACGCCCGCTTGCGCGAGCGCCTGCACTGCCTGCAGGCGCCGGTGCGGCGCGGACGCGCGCGGTTCCAGTTTCGATGCCAGCCGGTTGTCGAGCGAGTTGACCGACACGAACACCTGCACCAGCTTTTCGCGCGCCATGGCGCCGAGGATGTCGAGGTCGCGTTCGACCAGCGCATTCTTGGTGACGATCGTGCAGGGGTGCCGGCATTCGGCCAGCACTTCCAGCGCGGCACGCGTCAATCGCCACTTCTTTTCGACGGGCTGGTACGGATCGGTGTTGCTGCCGATGTTGATGGGCTTCACCACGTAGCCGGGTTTCGACAACTCCGCGCGCAGCACGTCGGCAAGGTTCGTCTTCGCGCGCAACTTGGTTTCGAAATCCAGCCCCGGCGAAAGATTGAGATAGCTGTGCGAGGGCCGCGCGAAGCAATAGATGCATCCGTGCTCGCAGCCTCGGTACGGATTCATCGCCTGCTCGAAGGCGATGTCGGGTGAATCGTTGCGGGTGATCACGCTGCGCGCGCGTTCTTCCGTGACTTCGGTGCGCGGACGCGGCGCGGCTTCATCCAGCAGCGCGCTCTGCCAGCCGTCGTCCTCGGCCTGGTGGCGCACGTGTTCGAAACGCCCTTCCGGATTGGAAGCGGCGCCGCGGCCCTTGATGCGCGCAGGAGGGATCGCTGACATTCGATCAGCATACGCCGTGGCGTCTCGGCGCTTGCGACACACGATCCGTCCGATCAGTGCACCGCGAATCCGTGCCGGGCAAGCACCGGCTTAAGCGCCTGCACCCAGATCGCGTAACCGGCCGCGTCCATGTGCAATCCGTCGGCGCGGAACAATTCCGCGCGCGGCTGGCCGTTCGCGTCCAGCATCCGCGCCGCGACATCCACGAAGGTGATGCCGTTTTGTTGGCGCGACCAGCCGGCGATCAGGCGGTTGGCCTTGCGCATTTGCGGCCACAACGCCGCACGTGCGAGGCTCGGCTTGATCGAGATGTAGACGATCGCGGTAGCCGGCAAGGCGCGGCGAACGCGCCCGGCGAACGCCTTGAACTCGACCAACACCTGCGCCGGCGTATTGCCTTCGGCGATGTCGTTGTCGCCGGCGTACATCACGATCAGTCTCGGGTGATAGGGAACGATGATGCGATCCGCGTAATAGGTGCTGTCGGCGATCGCCGAGCCGCCGAAGCCGCGGTTGATCACCGGCACGCCCGGGAAATCGCTGGCCAGCCTTGTCCACATCCGGATCGACGAGCTGCCGACGAACAACACGCCGCGTTGCGGTGGCGGGTGCGCGCTATCATTCGCGACGAGCTGCTCGATCTCGGGCTGCCAGGCTTGGGGCAGCGGCGGAAGCCCCCACGCGGCCCGGCCGATGACCAGCAGCAGGACGCCGATCCACGCACGCCACGGATGTGGTCTCGACATTGCTTCCTCCGCACGCGGCCGACTCGTTGATCATGGTGTAACGCGGGAGACAGCGTGGCAACCAGCAGCGACAAAACGATCGTGCATCCGTCCGGGGCTCCCGTCGCGACGCCCGTGCTGCAAGCCTACGATCTTTTCCCGACGCGCATCTGGCAGGCGCGCCTGCCGTCGTTGCGCGGCTATTTGGACGAATGGATCGCGGAGGTCGTGCGCATGCGCGCGGCCAGCCCGAAACCGGCGGGGCGCACCAACCGCCAAGGCTGGAACAGCGAGGACATGGCGGTGCTCGAACGGCCGGTATTCGCGGCCCTGCGCGACAGCGTGCGCGCGGCGTGCGCCAACGCATTGCGCGACATGGGCGTCGCCGGCATTCCGTTCGACCTGCAATCGTGGGTGAACCTGCACGACCGCGGCGGTTTCAATTTCCTGCACGTGCACGAAGGCTGCCTGCTGTCGGGATCGTTTTACCTGAAGGTGCCGCCCGGCTCGGGTCGGTTCGTGTTCCGCGATCCGCGCCCCGGCGTGGTACACGGCTACGTCAAGGGCGCGGTGCCGAACGGCTACAGCGACATCCAATTGACGCCGGAAGCGGGACTGCTGGTGCTGTTCCCGTGCTGGATGGAACATTACGTGGAACCGCACGACAACGACGAACCGCGCATCGTGATCGCGTTCAATGCGCTGCCGGCGGCTTGACTAGCGATCGGGCACCGCATCGAACGCGACGGTCAACCGCGTCTGCGTACCTGAAATCCGCACGGTGCCGTGCCAGAAGTACGACGGGAACAACACCAGCATGCCCGCTTCTGGGCGCACTTCATGCTGCGCCGGCAAGGCAGGCGCGGTGAGAATGCCGGGCTCGCCGAACGTCAGCACGCCTTCGTGGCTGGCAGGATCGCCCATGCTTTCCGGCAACGCGATGTAGCACGCCGATGAAATCCAGCCGCGCGGATGCACGTGGTTGTGATGGAAGCCATCGTTGCGCAGCCTGACCGACCAGCTGCCGTTGAATTTGTACGTATCGCGGTTGCGGCGACGCAGCGGATCAGTGCCCGCGCCCATCCGCGCGATGTAATCGCGGACCGGCGCGTCGAAAGCATGAAACAGCGCGCGAATCGCGGGATCGTTGCTGCGCGTCAGGTCGTTGGTGGTTTCGGTGCCGTGGCGCAGCGACTGGAACAGCAGCGGATGCCTGAACGCGTCGTGCAAGCGGCCGAGCGCGCGTTGCAGTTCGCCGAGAAAATCGATGAGGTTCGTCCATGGCGGCGGCGGTTCGAGCCGGTACGCCACCACCAGGTTCGGATAATCGCAAAGCTGCGCGTAACGTTCGTCACCGAGCATGCGCCACGCGGTCGTCTGCAACGCGAGCAGGTATTGATCGTCGGGTGATTCACGCCGCAGCACCTCGCACGTCCGCAATGCAGCTTGCGCATCGCCGACGCCCAGCATCGCGGCGGCCTGAAGCGTGCGTGCCGCGGGATCATTGGGCATTACGCGCAATGCGCACTCGGCGCGATCGAGCGCCATGCGCGGATCGAACTCCAGCGCGGCGAGTCCGGCGCGCACCTGCAGCGCTGGCGGCGCTTGCGGACGCTCGACGCGCGGCGCGAGGCAGGCCCAGGCCGCGCGCGCGTCGCCCGTGCCTTGCAGCACCGCTGCTTTGGCGGCCCACAGCGCATCGTTGTTGGGGAAGGTCTGCAATGCCGCGTCGAGCATCGCCGTGGCCTTGCCGCCATCACCACTGCGCATCCATATCAGTCGCGCGAGATCACCATGCGCATCGACGTGTTGCGGTTCCAGCCGCAGGCAATCACGCAACGCCGTTTCGGCGCGTGCGTATTCGCCCAACGCGATCAAGCTGCGCGCGTGCGTGTAGCACAACGTCGCGTTGCGGGGGCCGCGCTCCAACGCACGCCGGGCGACGCTTTCCGCTTCGTCATGATGGTTGCCGGCCTGCAGCGCGGTGGCCAGTGCCTGTTCGGTGGCGACGTTGCCCGGCGATCGCGCCACGAGTTTCCGGCACCATTCGATGGCGTCTCCGCTGCGGCCCAGCGCGACCAGCGCGGTGACCTGCTGGACGATCAGTTCGGAGGGCACGCTGTCGCGCGCGCAGAACGGCGCGGTGATCGCGAGCGCCCGCGCTGGCTGCTTTCGATCGTTGTAGTAACGCGCCAGCACCTGCGCGGCGTGCGGATCGGGCTGTTTCGCAGTGGCGGCGCGCTGCAGGAAGGTTTCCGCTTCGATATGCCGTCCGCTGCCCAGCAGCAATTCGCCGAGCGTGGTGAGCGTGGGCGCCCAATCCGGATCGCGCTCGATGGCGCGCCGCAGGATCCGTTCCGCATCGGCCGCATCGCCGAGCATCAGCGTCACGCCGCCGAGCAGCCGTTGCGCCTCGGCGTAACCGGGATGCGCTTCGACGATTTCCCGAAGTGCATCGCGCGCCGCGCGAAGCTCGCCGGCCTTGAGCAGGCCATTGACGCGCTGCATCGCTTCGTGGAGGGGATTCGCGGCCACGGCGCGATTATCGTCAGTGTCCCAGGTGACGGTCGAAGAAATGCGCCATCACCGCGTAGGCTTCCTTCGATTCCGGCATTTCCGGATCGGAAAAGAACGAATGCCACATGCCATCCCAGATGTGCAGCTCCGCATCGACGCCGGCGATCGTCAGCAGCCGCTGGCTCTGGATTTCCGAACTCATCGTGAAGTCGCGGGTGCCGGTGATCAGCAGCGTGGGTGGGAACTGCTTCAGCAGTTCCGGCGAGTCCGCGGGAAACACCAGCGGGTCGCTGGCTCGCGCGCCCTTGAAGTACGGCAAGTCGGCGAGCTTCAGCGGCGACGTCGGCGCGCTGCCATCGAGCACGGGCGCGACCCACGCCGAATCGCCACTCAATTCGGCCACCGCCCCGCAATACATCCCGATCGCGCCCGGCACCGGCAAATGTTCGTGGATGAACCACGCCACCGCTTCGCCGGTCAGCACGCCGCCCGCCGAACAACCGTAGATGCCGATGTTCTTCGCCGGGTACTGCTTGAGCAGCACGCGATACACCGCGGCGACGTCTTCGCTGGCGGCGGGAAAGACGTGCTCGGGACCTTGCCGGTAATCCACGGTGACGACTTCGATGCGGCCGACGCTCGCGACCGGGATCGCTTCGACCAGTCCCCCGGCGCCGGCTCCCCACAGGAATGCGCCGCCGTGCAGGTTGATCAGCACGCGATGTTGCTCCGCCGCTGTGACGCCCTGCTTCGGCGTGACCACCTGCGTCGGCACGCCGCCGATGCTGCGCTGCTCGATCGTCACCGGATACAGCCGCTCCATCAGTTTGGCGCGAGCGGTATTGATCTTGTCGTAGTACGCGCGGCTTGCAGCGATGGGGCCGTCCAGTGGAGGCGCGTTCCGGCCCTGTTCGAGCATGCGCTGGAACAGCTTGCGCGCCTCAAGTGACGCGTAGCTGGAAAACGGCACCGTGAAAGCCGGTGCATGCACGGTGTCCTGCGCGTCGACATGCGTCGTCGCCGCCATTCCCGGCATCCACACCAGTGCGCTGGCCAATGCGACGAGCCACCAGCGTGCATTGCACGGGATCGGATTCATGGCGTGTCTCCCTCCGAAGCGGGCGTTCGTTGCAACCGCGGCTTGCCGCTTGCGTCACGGTCGACGGTGATGTCGAAATGCTTGCCGCGGAAGCTCACGTTGGTCAGCGTCAGCGATTTCCATCCGGATGGCAGCAGCGGCGGATAAGCCTGCACCAGGCCGGCGTCCTCGACGCGCAATCCGGTGAGTCCGTAAACGAGACTCTGCACGAAACCCGCCGAACCGGTGAGGAAGTAGCCGGTGTTGTTGTCCGGCGTTTCCGTGCGGACGTTGAACGGCGGCTTCAACATGTCGCCGCTGATGTTGTCGGCGAGCCAGCGCGCCACGCCCGCCGTATCACCCGTTGTCGCGGCGGCGATGGTGAGCGGCGCGAGCCCCATCGAGGTCGCTGTCGCGCCGGGCTGTTCCAGTGGCGCGGCCGCGATCCGGTCGTCGTTGCGCCGCGTCGTGGCATCCATCGCCAGGTCCAGCGAAGGGAACATCAGGAAGGCCAGGTCGTTGTCGCCAGGATCGTGCAGCGGCGTGCCCGGATCGAAAACGAGGTGATGCCGGCCTGCATTCGAAAACGGGATGTCGAGCTTGTCGGCGATTTGCGTCCAGCGCGGATTGGGTTGCGCGCCGACGGCCTTGGCCGCGGCGGTGGCGATCCGCAACGCCTTGGCCGCCGAGGCGTTGGTGAAGGTGTCGTCGTCGACGTGCGGATAGGGTTCCATGATCGAGACGACGTCGCGGATCTCGTAGCGCCGCTTGGCCTTGTCGTAGCTCGCGCGACTGGCCCAGAAATTCGCGATGTCGCGGATCACCGGCCAGCCATCGTTGCGCAACCAGTCGAGATCGTGGGTTGCCAGCCAGTATTGCCACTGCGCGATCGCGATGTCTGCGTTGACGTGGATCTCGCCGACGCTCAGCCGGTGCGCCGCATACAGGATCTGTTCGCTGCCGTTGTCCGGATCGGCTTCCCACGGATATTTGGCGCCGGCGAAGCCGGCGTCGCGCGCCCGCTGCTGCGCCACCGGCAACGTGCGGTCGCGGAACATCACGATCGAACGCGCGCGCTGCGGATGCAGCAACAGCAGCGCCGGGAAAATCCAGGAGTCGCTGTCCCAGAAAACGTGGCCAACGTAACCGGTAGTCAATGCGCATGCGCCCACGCCCCACGCCGTGTCCACCGGCGCGTTGGCGAGCAGGTAATAGAGGTCGGAATGCACCGCGCGTTGTGCGTGCGGATCGCCATCGATGCGGATGTCCGACCGCCACAGCTTCGCCCACGCCGAGCGCTGCGCCGCGAGCATCGTGTCGAAACCGTGCGTGCGCGCCGATTCGGCCAGCGCCAGATCGGCGCGCGCATCGCCGCCCCAGCCATCGCGCGACACCGCGACATACTTGGTGAACGCGTACGTCCTGCCCTTTTGCACGGCAACGCGCAGGTCCAGCGACAGCCGGTTGCCGGTACGGTCCAGTTTCGACTCGATGGGTCGAACGCCGTCGGGCAGTTGCACGGCCACGGCCTCGCCCATGCGCGCGCCGTTCGTCGCCTGTCCATCCAGTCGCAACGTCAAGTTGGACGTGTCACCTTCAGCATCCCGCACGCGCGTATCGCCGTGGTACCAGATGGCCGCACGGTCGGCCGTCGCCGGCGGCAACGGCGTCAAGGAAAGGCCGTGCGCTTGCAGCGCCTGCCGGAAGCGGTCACCCGTCAATCCGGTGTCGCCCGGCAGTTTCGCCAGGGGCAGGCGCGGCTGGTACGGCGCCCACAACACCAGCGGAAACGACAACTCGATCGTGCCCGTGAATTCCGGCGTGATCGTGAAGCGGACGGCGGCGAGGTGCGGCGAGGCTTCGCTGGCGAATGCCATCACTTCGACGCGCGTCGCCTTGTCGCGATCGACGTAGCGATAGCGTGTCGTCAGTGTCGCGTCGTGCAGGTTCAGCACCTGCCGGTAATCCTCGAACGCCGCGGGTTCCAAAGGCGCCAGGTTCAGCCACGCGCCGTTCGCATCCGCGCGGTAATCGATACCGCTCCAGCCCGGAATCGCCGCGGGCCGCGCGATATCGTCCTTGCCGTAGTCCATCAGCGCGACGAGATACGACAGATTGGATTCGGTGCCGCGCGGCGAGGTGAAGGTGGAGAGATAGCCGTTGGCCAGCTGGCCCGGAAAATAGGTCTTGAAGTCCTTCGCCGTCGCGGTGAGCAGGAAGCCCGGATCCGCCGTGGCTCCGGCCGCGGTTGCGACGCACGCCAGCGCGAGGCCAAGCCATGTTCCGGTGGCGCATCCGAATCCGCGCAACTCACAACTCCTTACGGACCAGCGTGGCCTTGCCGCCGGCGCCCCGTTCAATGGTCACGTCATAGTGCCTGCCGCGGAACGTGATGCCCTTCAGCGTCACCGCTTTCCAGTCCGGCGGCAGGATCGGCGCGTATTTCGCATCGAGGCCCTTGTCGTCGATGCGCAGTCCGCTCAAGCCATAGATGAAGCTCTGCACGAAACCCGCTGAGGTCGCGAGGATGTAGCCATTGTTGTTGTCGGCGGTTTCGCTGCGCACGTTGAACGGCGGCTTCAGGTAGCCAACCAGGTTGCGGTGGATCCAGTCGCCCACGGCTTTGGCTTCGCCCAGTTCGGCGGCGCCCACGGTGAGCATCACCATCATCATCTCGTT
>DATNAW010000013.1:0-4723 GCA_035572335.1 Rhodanobacteraceae bacterium | reverse complement strand
GGCCAGTTCGCGTGCCCGGTGATGGTCGTGGCCTGCGTCCAGATCGAGCAGTTCCTTGATTTCGTCGAGCGTGAAGCCGGCCCGCTGCGCGTTGCGGATGAACCGCAGCCGCCGGACGTCCGCATCGCCATAACGCCGGATGCCGTCGCCCCGCTTCGGCGTTTCGAGCAATTCCTTGCGCTGGTAGAACCGGACGGTTTCGACGCCGACGCCCCCTGCGTCAGCCAGTTTTCCGATGGTCAGCATCTTTGCCTCTTGACTCCGTACCACGGTACGGAGCTTACCATGTGTTCCGATCCACCTGGATTCAAGCGGAAAGGAGACATCGGGATGCCGGAACACCCTGCAAACGCAACCGTTGCGAAGACCGCGCGCCTCTACCGCATGCGGATGCCGCAGCACACGTGCCCCTATGGGCTGAAAGCGCTGGCTCTATTGAAGCGCTCCGATTACGCGGTTGAAGATCATCTGCTGACCTCGCGCGAGCAGACAGAAACCTTCAAGGCGCAACATGGCGTCGCCACGACCCCGCAGATATTCATCGGGGATCGGCGCATCGGTGGCTACGACGATCTGCGTCGCTTCCTCGGCAGGCGCGTCGCGGATCCCAGCGCCACCAGTTACCGGCCGGTGATCGCCCTGTTCGGCATGGCGCTTTTGATGGCGCTCGCGGCGAGCGCCGCCGCGTACGGGACGCCGTTCTCGGTGGCGTCCGTCCAATGGTTCATTGCCTTCAGCATGAGCGTGTTGGCGCTGCTGAAACTGCAGAACATCGAAACGTTCGCCACGATGTTCCTGAACTACGACCTGTTGGCCAGGCGATGGGTGAGGTATGCCTACATCTATCCTTTCGCCGAGGCCTTGGCGGGCATCCTCATGATCGGCGATTTGCTGGCGTGGCTGTCCATTCCGATCGCGCTTTTCATCGGCACCGTCGGTGCGGTCTCGGTGTTCAAGGCCGTCTACATCGACAAGCGCGAACTGAAGTGCGCGTGCGTGGGTGGATCGAGCAATGTTCCGCTCGGGTTCGTGTCGTTGACGGAGAACCTGATGATGATCGCGATGGCAGTCTGGATGGCGCTCGATGCCTTCGGCCTGCCGATGGGCATCGTGCACGCGATGTAAATCTTCGGTCAGCCGATGTGCTGCCGCAGCATTCAGTCAACCAGTTGGGAGCAAACAGCCATGAATACGGCAACACGAATTCCTCGTCGTCTGGTACCTCGCGGATGGATCGCAGCCCTGCTGATCCTGCCCGGACTTGGCGTGGGTGGCATGGCTGCTGCGCACGATGCGCCCGGCGCTCGCCAGCCGCAGCCCGCCAGGACGATCAGCATCCGCATGGACGACGCCATGCGCTTCCATCCGGACCATCTCGAAGTCGCGCAGGGCGAGACGATTCGCCTGCGCGTCTCGAATACCGGACACATGGCGCACGAACTGGTTTTGGGTCAAACGAGTGCTTTGCTCGCACATGCCAAAGCGATGCGCATGCAACCGGACATGCCGCCCCACCACGAAGCGAATGCGATCACCGTCGCCCCCGGCCAGACCGGCGAGATCGTGTGGACGTTTCCGCGCGCGGGAACGGTGGACTTCGCATGCCTGCTGCCGGGCCATTACGAGGCGGGAATGACCGGCAAAATCGAGGTCGTGAAGCGATAGCTCATGCGCGCGGCGCTATCGCGGCCGAGTGCTGTGCGTCATTCCCACTCGATGGTGGCCGGCGGCTTGCCGCTGATGTCGTACACCACGCGCGAGATGCCTCGCAGTTCGTTGATGATGCGATTGGAAACGCGGCCGAGGAATTCGTACGGCAGGTGCGCCCAGTGCGCGGTCATGAAGTCGATCGTTTCCACGGCGCGCAGGGCGATCACCCATTCGTAGGCGCGGCCGTCACCGACCACGCCAACCGACTTCACCGGCAGGAACACGGCGAAGGCCTGGCTGACCTTGTCGTAAAGGTTCGACGCACGCAGTTCCTCGATGAAGATGCGGTCGGCCTGTTTGAGGATTTCGGCATACTCGCGCTTCACTTCGCCGAGGATGCGGACACCGAGCCCCGGACCGGGGAACGGATGGCGATAGACCATTTCACGCGGCAGGCCGAGTTCGACGCCGATGCGGCGCACTTCGTCCTTGAACAGTTCGCGCAAGGGCTCAAGCAGCTTGAGGTTCATCTTCTCGGGCAAGCCGCCTACGTTGTGATGGCTCTTGATCACATGCGCCTTGCCGGTTTTGCCGCCGGCGGATTCGATGACGTCCGGGTAGATCGTGCCTTGCGCCAGCCATTTCACGCCCGTGAGCTTGTGGGCTTCCTCGTCAAACACTTCGACGAACAGCTTGCCGATGACCTTGCGCTTGGCTTCCGGGTCGGCGACGCCTTCGAGCGCCGCGAAGAAACGATCCGAGGCATCCACGCGGATCACGCGCACGCCCATGTGGCGCGCCATCGTGTCCATCACCTGGTCGCCCTCGCCCGCGCGCAGCAGACCGGTATCGACGAACACGCACGCCAGCTGGTCGCCGATGGCTTTTTCGAGCAGTGCCGCGACCACCGACGAATCGACGCCGCCTGACAGCCCCAGCAGTACCTTGTCGTCGCCGACCGTTTCGCGTACCTGTGCAACCGCATCG
Organism: Rhodanobacteraceae bacterium; assembly: GCA_035572335.1. Taxonomy (GTDB): domain Bacteria; phylum Pseudomonadota; class Gammaproteobacteria; order Xanthomonadales; family Rhodanobacteraceae; genus 66-474. The sequence continues at coordinate 2,086 of DATNAW010000013.1, read as the reverse complement.
TCGATGATGCGTGCTGGCGTCCACAGCGTCGCGCAGCCGCAGAGATCCACCACGAACCGGCGCAGGATCGCCATGCCGTGTTCGGTGTGCGTGACTTCCGGATGGAACTGGATGCCGTAGCGGCGATGCGACTCATCCGCCATCGCGGCGATCGGCACGGATCCGGTGGACGCCGCCAAAGCAAAACCGGGCGGCATCGCGGTGACGCGATCGCCATGCGACATCCACACATCCTGTCCGTGCGGCAGGCCCTCGAAGAGAGCGCACGGCTTCGTTTCGATATGTGCATGGCCGAACTCGCGTGCATGCTCGCCCTCGACTTGCCCGCCGAGCTGCGCGGCCATCGTCTGCATGCCGTAGCAGATGCCGAGGATCGGCACGCCCAACGCGAACGCCTGGTCGGGCGCGCGCGGCGAGTTCGCTTCGATGACCGATTCGGGACCGCCGGACAGGATCACGCCCTTCGGCGCGAACCTGGAGATTTCCACGGGATCATGGTCCCATGCCCAGATTTCGCAATAAACGCCGATTTCGCGGATGCGCCGCGCGATCAGCTGCGTGTACTGCGATCCGAAATCGAGGATCAGGATTTTGTCGGTGTGGATGTTCGACATGTTTTCTCCCCTCTCCCACCGGGAGAGGCGGGCGTCGCCCGAGCGCTTAGCGCCGGGGTGAGGGTTAGCTCTTGTACGGCACTCGTGGTGCGCTTCCGGGCTGCCGTACCTCGCCCGGCGCTTCGCGCCACCCTCTCCCGAAGGGAAAGGGAAAACACCATCAATCCGAACGATAATTCGGCGCTTCCTTGGTGATCTGCACATCGTGCACGTGCGCCTCGCGCACACCGGCGCCTGTGACGCGAACGAATTGCGGCTTGCTGCGCATCTCCTCGATGTTCGCGCAGCCACAGTAACCCATCGAAGCGCGCAAGCCACCGACCAGTTGGTGCACGATCGCGCGCAGCGGACCGCGGTATGGCACGCGCCCTTCGATGCCTTCCGGCACCAGTTTGTCGGCCGCGGCCTGTTCCTGGAAATAGCGATCGGACGAACCGCTCTGCATCGCGCCCAGCGAACCCATGCCGCGGTAGCTCTTGTACGAGCGGCCCTGGTACAGCTCGATTTCGCCCGGCGCTTCTTCGGTGCCGGCGAACATCGAACCCAGCATCACGCACGACGCGCCGGCCACGATGGCCTTGGCGACGTCACCCGAATAGCGCACGCCGCCATCGGCGATCAGCGGAATCGAATCCTTGAGTGCGTCCGCCACCATCGAGATCGCGGTGATCTGCGGCACGCCCACACCCGCGACGATGCGCGTGGTGCAGATGGAACCGGGACCGACGCCGACCTTGACCGCGTCCACGCCGGCATCGCGCAGCGCGAGCGCCGCGTCGGCGGTGACGATGTTGCCCGCAATCATCTGTAGGTCGGGATAGTTCTTGCGGACCCACGCGACGCGATCGAGCACACCCTGCGAATGGCCGTGCGCGGTGTCCACCACAATCACGTCCACGCCGGCTTCCGCCAATGCTTCGACACGATGCTCGGTATCTCCACCCACGCCCACCGCAGCGCCGACGCGCAGGCGCTCGTGCGCATCCTTCGCCGAATGCGGATTGTCGTGCGCCTTCTGGATGTCCTTGACGGTGATCAGGCCGCGCAGTTCGAATGCGTCGTTGACCACCAGCACCTTCTCGATCCGGTGCTTGTGCAACAGGCCGATGATTTCGTCCTCGCTCGCGCCTTCCTTCACCGTGACCAGCTTGTCCTTGCGGGTCATGATGTTCTTCACCGGATCATCCGGCTTCTTTTCGAAGCGCAGGTCGCGGCTGGTGACGATGCCGACCAGCTTGTTGCCCTCTTCCACCACCGGCACGCCGGAAATGTTGTGCGAGCGCGTGATGTGCATGACCTCGCCGATCGAGGTGTGCGGGCCGACCGTGATCGGGTCACGGATCACGCCCGCCTCGAACTTTTTCACCAGCCGCACTTCCGCGGCCTGGCGTTCGACGGTCATGTTCTTGTGGATGATGCCGATGCCGCCGGTCTGCGCCATCGTGATGGCGAGGCGCGCCTCGGTCACGGTA
>DATNAW010000012.1:0-20454 GCA_035572335.1 Rhodanobacteraceae bacterium | reverse complement strand
ACCTGTGTGCTGCGACCCACGTGGATCGGCCGCGCGGTCGCGGTGACAAGGCCTTCGCGCACCGCGCGCAGGTGGTTGGCATTGATCTCGAGGCCGACCGTGGCGCGCCCGTCCTCGCAACACAGCATCGCTGCGGTCGAGCCCAGCGTTTCCGCGAGCGCCACCGACGCGCCGCCGTGCAGGATGCCGTATGGCTGCCGGGTGCGATCGTCCACCGGCATGGTGCCGCGCAAATAATCGTCGCCAAGTTCGGTGATGCGGATGTCGAGCGCGTGCATCAGCGTGCGCCTGCTCCACGCGTTCATGGTCTCGAGATCGGCGTGCTGCTTCCAGATTCGCATGGCGGTTCCGCAACGGGCTGGAGCGGCATTGTCGCCTATGGCCGCAGCGGTGGCGAGCAGCACGTCCCCACTGGCAGAGGCGTACACTGATTTCCAGGCAGGTTGCGGCGGGAGGTACGGGCCATGAAAAGGATCGGATGGTTGCTGGTGTTGCTGGCGCCGGTCGCGGTGTTGCTGCCGCAACGCGCATGGGCGCTGCGCTGCGGCACGCACATCGTCAAGCAGGGCGACCTGGCGCCCCAGGTCCGCGAGGAATGCGGTGATCCGTTCTACATCGGCTACTACGTGGGCCCGCGCGGCGCGGGCGTCGAAACGCCCGCCGACGTGCCGGTCGCGGCGGTGACGACGGAGGCCTGGTACTACAACTTCGGGCCGCAACGATTGATGGTGCGCCTGGAATTTTCGGGTGGCGTGCTGGCGCGCGAACGGACACTGGGTTACGGCTTCGTCGGCGATGGCGGTCCGTGCGATTTCAATGGCGTGACGATCGGCATGAGCGTGGCCGACCTGATCGCACGGTGCGGACTTGCGCCCAGCCGTTCGCGCAATCCGCTCGCGTATTCGGCGTACCAGGGCGCGCAGGCGCCGGCGTGGGGCGAAACATGGATCTATCCCGCCGACGGTTCACGCGCGGCGCGTGAAATCCGGTTGCAGGAAGGGCGCGTCACGGATATCGAAGTCCTGCATTGAAGCGCGACGTCAGCGCGCAGGCGCCGAGGGTTCGCCCGGCAACCGTGGCATGCCGTGTTCGTCGCGTTCCTCGAGCGTGAACTGGCTGGTGTCGAGCCCGGCTTCGTGCGGGTTGGGCGCGATGTCTTCGCCGCGCGAGGATTTCCACGCGTTGGCGTAGCAGCGTTCGGCGTCCCCGGCTTCGCCGGAGGCCGACTGCACGTCACCCAGCGCGGCCCAGCTTGCCGCGGACGGTTTCACCGACAATGCATGCACCAGGTAGGCGCGTGCGTCGCGCGGATCGGAGGCGCGCAGCGACAAGGTGCCCAGGGTGCGCAGCAGGATGTCGTCGCCCGGATGCGCTTCCAGCCAACGGGTCGCGGCGAGCAGGCGCGCGGGCGCTTCGGTCGGCGGCGTGATTTCCCCATACGTCACGACGAGGCCGTCGTTCCATTCGCGCTTCACCGCATCCTCGATGGCATCCAGCGCGGCGTGCGCGCCGCCGAACGCGGCGGCACGGCGCGCGTAAACGTCCAGCAGCGCAGGCATCTGCCGTTGCTGGCGCGTCGCGCGTTTCCACATGTCCTGCAGCGCCGCCATGTCGGGTGCCTTGCGCAGCGAAGCACCGAGCACTTGATCAACCAGTGCGGCGTACGCGGCCGAACCCAGCATGTCGGATTTGCGCAGGGGTTCCAGCGCGGAACGCGCCTTCTCGGGCTGGCCGGTTGCGATGGCAGCCAGGGCGAATTCGTGCCAGCCGGCGGGCGGCAGCTTGCCGGCTTCGGCGCCGGGCGAGAGCAGTTGCAGCGCTTCCTCGTCGCGGCCGTTCTCGCGCAGGATGCGCGCTCGCAACGTGCGCGCGGCTTCCGGCGCGTGCTGCGCGGCTTCGTCCAGCGTTTCCAGCGCGCGCGCGGTCTCGCCGTGGCGATGCGCGGCCTCGGCGGCCGACAACAAGGCGGGCGAACGCAGCGACGCGTACTGCGACGCGCGTTGGAGCGTGCGGTGTGCCTCGACGTTGCGGCCTTCGTTCAACGCGACCAGCCCGTCGCGCAGGCGTTCGTGGCTGATCCGGCGTCGGCGGCGCGAGATCGCGCCGAACGGCCACAGCAGCAGCCACCAGAGGATGCCGATCGCGATCCACGCCGCGATCAACAGCGCCACCGCGCCCACCACGGTCGCTTCGATCTTCCAGCCGCGGAAACGGATCAGCACATAACCGGGATCGGACGACAGCCACACGAACGCAATCGCCAGCAGCAGGATGATGACCAGTGCGAAGACGAGCCAGCGTTTGCCTTTCATCGCTTCGCGCTCCCGGCCGTGGAAGCGGGGGCGGGCGCGACAGGATGGCTGGCGCGCAAACTCTGCAATTGCGCGAGTGCGCCGCCCAGCTTGGGCGCGGGACCGCCGCCGTGCTGCGAAAGCAGGTTCGTGATTTGCACGCGCGCGTCTTTCACGCCGGCATCGTTGCCGTCGAATTGCGCGGCCAGCGCCGCGTCCGCGCGCTGCAGCGCGGCGCGGCAGGTCGCATCATCGAAGGCGAGCAATGCTTCCTGCGCCTGGGCCAAGTCGACCGCCAGCGTCTGCCGCGCGAAGCGGGTGTCGGTCAACGGCGCCGCCGCTTCATTGTCGCGCGAAACCTTGACGATGCCGCCGAGGGCACTGCCGACGCGCGACCAGAAGCCGGGTTTCTGTGACTGGGCCGGCGATGCGGTTTCAGCCGGTGCCAGCGGCAGCGATGCGACCTTGCCACGCAACGCGGACAACGTATCCAACGCAGCCTGCCGCGAGGGCGGGGCGGCCGCGGCCAATGCGTCGCGTTCGGTGGTGGCGCTGGCGCGGACCGGCGCGTAGGCGGGATTCTGCACCTGCGCCAGGACGTCGATCGCTTGCGAGTAAGCCTTCAGCGCGCCGGCGCTGTCGTGGAACAGGTCGTAACGCTGCGCGCCGGTGCGCAGCAGCATCTCGGCGTCGTTGAGCAGCACCGTGTCCTGCGCCGATTGCTGCTGCCCGCTGAGGTTGGTGTAGGCGGTCTCGAGGTTGGCGATGCGGCGATCGAGACCTTGCGTCGTCGCGCGCAGGTCATCCAGCCCCGACTCCAGCTTGCCGATGCGATGATCGCCCGCGCGCGCCTGTTCGTCGCCGGCCGCCAGCTGGCTTTGCAGCGCGGCGAGGGTGGCGGCGTCGTGTTGGCGTGCGGCCAGTTCTTCCTGCGCGGAGCGGTGCAGGCGCCAGGTGCTCCATGCCGCCACGGCCAACGCGGCGAGCGCGACCAGGATCGCAAGGCCCGCAAGGCCGGGCGTTCGTTTGCGCGGCTTGCGCGGATCGGGTTGTTCGTCGTCGTGTTCGGTGTCTTCGATCATGGCGGAATGCTAGCAGGGGAGCCGGCGATGACCGCATCCAGCATGTCCGCCGCATGCGCGGAACGGGCGCGCAGTACGCGTGCGAAACCGGCCTTGCGTGCGGCCGTGGCGATGCGTGCGCTGCTGGCGACGGCGGTTCCGCGCAACAAGGCGCGCAGCGCGTCGTTCGGCAGGTTTGCCACGATATTGGCGAGGCCTTCCGAGCTGGACAACAGAACGTAGAGCGGTTTGCCTGCATCCTTCCGCAGCGCATCGGTGTGGCGACGATCCAACCGCGCGGGTGCGCGCTGGTACACGTGTGCACGGATCACCTCGGCACCGCGCGCCGCGAGTTCGCGATCCAGCAGTCCGCGTCCACCCGCCGCGCCGACGATGCCGACGCGCCGGCCGTGCACGTCGTGCAGCACCGGCAGCGCCAGCAGGCCTTCGCTGTCCTCGCGCGCGGGTGCGATCGGATGCCGGGATCCCGCGCGCCGCAGTGCTCCTCGCGTCGCAGAGCCAGGCGCCAGAACGATGGCACGTCCGCGCAACGCGCCGACCCGCCGCGCGAATCGCACGGCCGCGGGGCTGGTGAAGATCACCACGTCGCAATCCAGCGCGTCCAGCAACGCCTTGCGTGCGGCGGTTGCATCGGACGCGGCGCGCAGGCTGGAGCCCGGCAGCAGCAGCGACGTTCCGCCCAGCGCGCCCACGCGCCGCGCCCACGCGCCGCCCGTGCCGGCAGGCCGGGTGATCGCGATGCGGGTGCCTGCCAGTGGGCGATGCGATGCCATGCGCCGATCATAGGCCACGCACGTCTTGTCGCGGGGCGCGCACCACGACACACTTGTGCGATGAACGCAAACGATTCGGCCGCCGCGGCCCTCGAAACCCATATCCTCGAAAACATTCCCCTGGCTGATGCCATGAATCTGAAAGTCCGGCGCTACACTGGCGACTTGCTCGAAATGACCGCGCCGCTCACGCCCAACGTCAACGACAAGGGCTGCGCGTTCGGCGGCAGCATGGCGTCGCTGCTGACGCTGGCCGGGTGGGGCCTGGTCGAGCTTGGCCTGAGCGCACAGAACCTCGAATGCGACATCTATGTCGGCGATTCGCACGTGCGCTACCACGAGCCGGTGTGGAGCGAGCTGCGCGGCATTGCGCGCTTCGCCGAGCAGGGTGCGTTGCCGCGGCTGGTGGCCGCGGTGCGCGAACGTGGCAAGGGCAACGCCGAAGTGATCTGCGAAATCGCCGGCGAGCGTCGCGCCGCAACCACCCTGACCGCGCGATTTTTCGCGAAGCTGCGCGGGCAGGCATGATCCGGCACAATCGCGGCACGCCGTTGAGGAGAAGAACGCCATGCGCCGTATCGTGATCGCGGGTGCCGCGTTGCTGCTGCTGGCCGGGTGCGCGACCCTGCAGAACAAGAATACCTTGCGCGACGACACCCTCGACGGTTACGCCGCCGCGCTCCGCTGGGGCGACATCCAGGGTGCGTGGAGCTACGTTGATCCCGCGGTGCGCGCCGCGCATCCGCTGACGCCGCAGCAGAAGGCGCTCTACGACACCGTGCGCGTCGCCGAATACAGTGCGTCGGGGCCCACCGGCATGACCGATCCCGACACCATCCAGCAGACCGCGCAGATCAGCCTGATCGTCAAGACCAGCCAGCGCGTTTACGACGTGATCGACCACCAGACCTGGCATTGGGATGCAGCCAGCAAGCATTGGTGGCTGGAGAGCGGGTTGCCCGATATCAATCCACAATAGCAATGCAGCGTTTGAGATATTCGCGGATAATGCTCGGTCCCCTCTGGATCAAGACCCTTCGATGCAAGAATTCCTGACCCGCTTGCCGGCGTTCCTCGGCCACAACATCCTGTTGGCGGCCGCGTTCATCGTGATCATTTTGGCCTTGATCGGCCTGGAAGTGTCGCGCCAGTTCCGCGGCTTCCGCGAGCTGACGCCGGCCGCGCTGGTGCAGATGATCAATCGCGGCGAGCCGCTGGTCATCGACCTGTCCGCGATCGCGGATTTCGAGAGGGGCCACATCGCCGGTTCGAAGAACGTGACGCCCAGCCAGTTCGATCCCGAGAACAAGGATCTCGCCAAGGCCAAGGACCTGCAGATCGTGACCGTGTGCAAGAGCGGTGCTGAGTCCGGCAAGGCCGCGAGCCGATTGGTCAAGGCTGGCTTCACCAACGTCGCCACGCTTGCGGGCGGCATCAACGCGTGGAAGCAGGCCGACCTGCCGCTGGCGAAGGGCAAGCGCTGAATTTCGGCAGGCGTCAAAGCTGCTGGCGCAGCAGGAACACGCGCATCGCAGGGTCCTCGCACAATCCAACCGCTCGTTCGCGCGCAGCGCGTGCTTCGCACGTGCGATCCATGCGATTGAGCAGGTGCGCGGCCAGCGCCCAGTAGGGCTGATAATTTGCAACCGCACTGGCGGGAATCTGCTGCAGCAGGGTCCAGCCGGTTTGCGGATCACGCGCCTGCGCGACCGCGGCGGCACGGCCGACTAGCGCGCCTATGGACGGCGCGACCCGCACCAGTCCCTCGTACAGCAGCGCAATCGATTCCCAATCCGTGTCGCCGGTGCGTGCGCGTTGCGCGTGGACCGACTGGATCGCGGCTTCGAGCTGGAAACGGCCCATCCGGCGCATGCGTTCGGCTTGGCGCAACAGCCGGTCGGCCTGTTCGATCATTGGAATCGACCACAGCGCCACGTCCTGTTCCGAAAGCGGCACGTATTCGTCGTGCGGGTCGCGTCGCGCGCCGCGGCGCGATTCGCAATACAGCATCAACGCCGACAGGCCCAGGGCTTCTGGTTCATCCGGCAACAGGCGCACCAACAGGGCGCCGAGTTCGAGCGCTTCCAGTGCCAATCCCTTGCGGCGCGGATCGGCACCGGCGATGTCATCCCAGCCGCTGCCGTAGGCGGCGTAGATCGCTTCCAGCACCGCGTCCAGGCGTTCGGCCAATTGCGCACCGTGCGGAATTTCGAAGGCGATGCCGGCGTCGCGGATCTTGGTCTTGACGCGCGACAGCCGCTGGCCCATCGCCGAAGGTTTCACCAGGAACGCCGAAGCGATGCGTACGGCATCGAGGCCCAGCACGGTCTGCAGCATCAGCGGCGTGCGTGCCGCGGCGTCGATGGCCGGATGTGCGCACACGAACAGCAGCTTCAGGCGCTCATCGGGAAATTCATGTACGTGATCGTCGGTGAACACTTGCGCTTCGTCCAGCGCGGCCACGAGTCCGGGCGTTGCCTGTGCGAGCACCTTGTGGTGGCGCGCCGCATCGATCAGTCGCCTGCGCGCGGCCGTCAGCAGCCACGCTTCGGGATTGTCCGGCACGCCGTCGCACGGCCAGCTTTCCAGCGCCGCGCGAAACGCGTCGGACAGCGCGTCTTCGGCGGCCGCGACGTCGCGCGAGCGCGCGGCAAGGAAGGCGAGCAGGCGCGCACGGGAATCGCGAGCCGCTTTCTCGATGGCATGCCGTGCGGCTTCGCTCATTCCGAAGGCGGGACCAGATTCGCGCGCAACTCGAGCTTGCGGCCGGGCATCGCGGGGAAGCGCCGCGCCCATTCCAACGCGCTTTTGCGATCCGGCACGTCGATGATGATGATGCCGCCAAGTTGCTCCTTGGTGTCGGCGAATGGGCCGTCCTGCACCTTCCAGCCGTTGCCATTCGTGCTCAGGACGTTCGCGGTCGGAGGCGCTTCGAGACCGGCGCCGCCGACGAATACGCCGGCTTCGCGCATCGCTTGCAGGTAGGCGCCGATCGGTGCGTAGAGTGCGGGACGTTGGGCAGGATCGTCGCGGCGGGTGAAGGCTTCGGCGGTTTCGTGGATCAGGATGGAAAAGTTCATGGCGTCTCCTGTTGGATTTCGGTGACGATGCAAGCGGATCGCGCACCCATGCGGCTCGCACGCGGTTCAGATGGTCCACGACACCGGATAGTTGATGATCGGGGTGAATTCCACGCCCACGCTCTCGAAGGCTCGCCGTGCGTCCACGACCATTTCCTTCAAATGGCCCATTTGTTGCGCGTGCGCGTCGCTTTCCCAGATGCTGACGTGGACCGAGGAACCCGATGGTGACAACGCGGCGAAATAATGGATGAGTCCCGGCAGGCGCTTGATCGCGGGAACCAGGTATTCCTCGGTCTCACGATTCGCGCGAGCGACTTCGTTGAAGCGGGCCGGATCGAAATTTCCGCGGGAAACGCGGACAACGGCGGTTGGTGGGAGTTTGTCGCTCATGATCGCTTCCTTTTGGGCTGGGCTACGGTGGTGACGAACTTGCGCGCTTCGTTCGACAATGGAATCCACGACTCGGCGGCGTCGGGGGAAAGCGTGATCCAGCCGCGCATTATGCGTCCGCCACTTTCCATCGGTGCCGCACGTCCGGATGCGAGTAGTCCGGCAACACGCGCAGGCGGCAGCTTCAGCAGCAGGTGACGCTTGCGTGTCAGCGCCGCATAGATCTTGCCGTTGACGCGCAAGGCGTTCGATCCGAACTTCACCGAATCGCTCGGCACCCAGGTCTCGCCGTGATGCGCGGCAACGGCGGCGAACAGGGCGATGGCGGGGTCGTGGTCCATGGTCATGAGCGTGGCGAACAGGGCGATGGCCGGATCACGGCGTGTTCGCGCATTCATTACGGGTCCGGAATCAGGTTCGCCCTTATTTCGAACACCTGGCCGGGCAGGCGCGGCGTGCGCGCCGCCCACTCCAGCGCGGTGTCGAGATCGGGCACGTCGATCATGTAAAAACCGCCGAGCTGTTCCTTGGTGTCGGCATACGGGCCATCCTGCACCCGCCGCTTGTCATTGTCGAAACGCAGCGTGGTGGCGGTGTCCGCCGGCTGCAAGCCGGCGCCCGTGATGTAGATGCCGGCATCGGTCAGCGCCTTGATGAAGGGCGCCCACTGCGACATGTAGTGCGCGCCCTCCGGGCCATCGAACCGGGCGATGGTTTCGGGAGTGTCGAACAGCAGGATCGTGTATTTCATGGCAACTCTCCATACGACGAAGGCGGGTGCCTTCGTTCATCACCATGTCGTGCCAGGCCCAGGCATTTCGACAGCGGGAGCGGAGTCAGGCGTCTTGCAGCACGGCCAGGAACTGCGCGCCGTAGCGTTCCAGTTTGCGTGCGCCGACACCGCTGATGGCGGCCAGGGCCTCGCGGTCTTGGGGACGCTCGCGCAGCATCGCGTACAGGGTGGCGTCGTGGAAGATCACGTATGCCGGCACGCCTTGATCCTTGGCCAATTTCGCACGCGTGTCGCGGAGGGCATTCCACAACGGTTCCTCGTGTGGGGCGATCTCGAGGCTGCGGCGGTTGCCGGAGGCATCGGCGCGACGGCTGGCGCGGCGCTGTGCGCGATCCGGTTCCTGGCGCAGGTGCACCGTTTCGTCGCCGCGCAGGACCGGGTGCGCGGCCGCGGTCAGTTGCAAGGTTCCATAGCCGTCGGGATCGGGACTCAGCAGGCCGCGCGCGACCAGTTGCCGGAACACGCCGCGCCATTGGCGTGCGTCGAGCTCCGTGCCGACGCCATGCACCGAAAGATGGTCGTGGCGTTGCGCCTGGATGCGTTCGTTGTCCTTGCCCAGCAATACGTCGATCAGATAACCGACGCCGAACCGCTGGCCGGTGCGATACACGCACGACAGCGCCTTCTGCGCGGCTTCGGTCGCGTCCCAGGTGGGCGGTGGGTCGAGGCAGTTGTCACAGTTGCCGCAGGATTGTTCGAGCGTTTCGCCGAAGTACGCCAGCAGTTGTTGGCGGCGGCAGCGCGTGCTTTCGGCAAACGCCAGCAGCGCGTCGAGCTTGCTGCGTTCCAGCCGTTTGCGGGCTTCGCTGGCGTCGGACTGCTGGATGAATTGTGCGAGCGTGACCAGATCGCTCAGGCCGTAGGTCATCCATGCGTCGGCAGGGAGGCCGTCGCGGCCCGCGCGCCCGGTTTCCTGGTAATAGCCTTCGAGGCTTTTCGGCAAGTCCAGATGCGCGACGAAGCGCACGTCCGGCTTGTCGATGCCCATGCCGAAGGCGATGGTCGCGCACATCACGATGCCGTCTTCGCGCAGGAAGCGCTGCTGGTTGGCGGCGCGCGTGGCCGCGTCGAGGCCGGCGTGGTAGGGCAGTGCTTCGATGCCTTGTTCGACGAGCCATGCCGCGGTGTCCTCGACCTTGCGCCGCGACAGGCAATAGACGATGCCCGATTCGCCGTGATGCCCGTCGAGGAATGCCTTCAGTTGCTGACGCGGCTGGTCGCGCTGCGCGATGCGATAGCGGATGTTGGGTCGGTCGAAACTGGAGATGAACTGCTTTGCCTGATCGAGCGCGAGGCGTTCGACGATCTCGCGCCGTGTTGGCGCGTCGGCGGTCGCGGTCAGCGCGATGCGCGGCACGTCGGGAAAGCGCTCGTGCAGCACCGTGAGTTCGCGGTACTCGGGCCGGAAATCGTGACCCCATTGCGACACGCAATGCGCTTCGTCGATCGCGAACAGCGATACCTCGACACGTTCGAGCAGATCGAGGAAGCGCCCGGTGAGCAGTCGCTCGGGCGCCACGTACAGGAGTTTCAAATCGCCGCGAAGGAAGCGTCGCTCGACATCGCTTTGCGCCAGCGCATCGAGGCTGGAATTGAGGAATGCCGCTGCCACCCCGAGCTGGCGCAAGGCTTCCACCTGGTCCTGCATCAGCGCGATCAGCGGCGAGACCACGACCGCGGTGCCTTCGCGCAGCAACGCGGGAATCTGGTAGCACAGCGACTTGCCGCCGCCGGTCGGCATCAACACCAGCGCATCACCACTCTGCAGCAGGTGTTCGATGATCGCCTGCTGGCGGTCGCGAAACGCGCCGTAACCAAATACGTCGCGCAGCACCCCTAGCGCGACAAAACCAGGGCAAGAGTGCACTTTCGAATCCGGGCTTGCGGTGAACGTCGACTCATCCATGAAAAGTGCATTCCAATCCCGGTTTCACAGTTCCTCGGTGTCGGTGACCTTCGCGCGGCGCATCAGCCACGCGACGCCGCGCAGGTCGGCGAGGCCGACCCACAGGCGATCGAGCATGCCGTACTTGGACACGCCGCGCGTGCGCGGACGGTGCCCTACCGGAATACTGACGCTCTCGAAGCCGGTGCGTTTCACCAACGCCGGCAAATAACGGTGCATATGGTCGAAGTAGGGCAGCGCGAGAAAGGTTTCGCGCTCGAACAGTTTCAGACCGCAGCCGGTATCAGGCGTCGCATCGCGCAGCATCCGCGAGCGCACGCCATTGGCGATCTTCGAGGAAATACGCTTGTTGAAACTGTCGCGCCGTGTCGTGCGCCAGCCGGCGAACAGTTTCACTTTTGCGTTGGCGCCCTTGCGTGCTTCGAGCAATTTCGGAATGTCGGCGGGGTCGTTCTGGCCGTCGCCATCGAGCGTTGCGATCCACGCGCCGCGCGCCGCGCGCACGCCATTGCGGATCGCGGTGCTCTGGCCGCTTTGCCGGACGTGCCGCACGATCCGCAGTTCGGGATGCTTCGCACGCTCGGCCTTCAGCACATCGAGCGAATCATCGGAACTCGCGTCATCGACGTACACCACTTCGTAATCGACGCGCCCGCGCAAGGCCGCGGTGATTTCGGCAAGCAGCGGCGGAATGTTGTCGCGCTCGTTGAACACGGGTACGACCACGGACAACTCAGGCATGCGTCGGACCTTGCCGTGGAAAGGGGCGATTATCGCCGAAAAGCTCAACGCAGTTTTTCGAGGATGCCTTCGAGTGCGTCGGCGCTGTGGTAGTTGATCACCAGCTTGCCGCGTCCCCCGCGCCCCTGCGCGATCTCGACACGCGTGCCGAGCGAATCGGAAAGCTCGCGTTCCAGCGCGGCGACATCGGGGTCCACGTCGCGCGACTTCGCCTTGCCGGAGGACTTCGGCAGTTGCGCGAGGCGCACCGCTTGTTCCAGTTCGCGCACCGACCAGCCCTGGTCCGCCGCTTTCTCCGCCAGCGCGATCGCGCGCGGCGCGGGCAGCGTCAGCAGCGCGCGCGCATGACCCATCTCGATGCGGCCCTCATCCAGCAATTCGCGGATCGTCGCGGGCAGGTCCAGCAGGCGCAGCAGGTTGGCGACCGCGGCGCGCGAGCGGCCGACCGCATCGGCGGCCTGCTGCTGGCTCAACTTGAATTCGTCGATCAGGCGGCGCAGCGCGTGCGCTTCTTCCAGCGCGGTCAACTCTTCGCGCTGGATGTTCTCGATCAACGCGACCGCCAGCACCGACTGCGCCGGAATGTCGCGCACCACCGCGGGAATTTCCGTCAGGCCCGCCTTCTTCGCGGCGCGCCAGCGGCGTTCGCCGGCGATCAGTTCGTACTGGCCACGGCCGACGTCGCGCACCACGATCGGCTGGATCAGGCCTTGCGATTTGATCGATGCTGCCAGCTCGTCCAGCGCCGCCTCGTCGAAATGATGGCGCGGCTGGTACTGGCCCGCGCGGATCGAGGCGACCGGAAGGTTGCCGAGCGTCTCGCCTGCGGAAGCATCGCTTGCGGCATCGGCATCGGGACCACCCAGCAATACGTCGAGATCACGGGAACCGAGTCCCCGGCGTTTGGCGGCGCTCATGCAGAAACCTTCATGATGGGCGTGCGTGGCGTGTTCGGCTGTGGGTTCGATGGCGTGTTCGGCCTGGCGGTCGCGGTGGCGGGCGCCACATCGTCGTTGCGGGCTGCGCCCAAGCCAAGCTTGCGGATCATTTCACCCGCGAGCCCGAGATAGGCGATCGCCCCACGCGATTCGCGATCGTAAAGATTGATGGGCTTGCCGTGGCTGGGCGCTTCGGCGAGGCGCACGTTGCGCGGCACCACCGAGTGCAGCACCTTGTCGCCGAAGTGCTTGGTGAGTTCGCTCGACACATCGTTGCCGAGCGCGGTGCGCACGTCGAACATGGTGCGCAGCAGGCCTTCCACTTCGAGTTGCGGATTGAGCCGCTTGCGCACGGCCTTGACCGTGTCGAGCAGGTCGGTCAAACCTTCCAGCGCCATCGATTCGCACTGCACCGGAATCAGCACGCTGTCCGCCGCAGCCAGCGCGTTCAGCGTGAGCAGGTGCAGCGAGGGTGGGCAGTCGATCAGGATGATCGCGTAACGGTCGCCCAGCTTGGCCAGCTGCTCCTTGAGGCGTTGCTCGCGGGCGATGGCGTCGGCCAGCTTGATTTCCGCCGCGGTGAGGTCGCGGTTGCCGGGCAACAGGTCGAACCCGGCTTCGGTGGGAATGATCGCATCCTCGATCGGTGCTTCTTCCAGCAGCACCTCGCAGCCGTTCGGCTTGGCTTCGCGCTTGTCGATGCCCGCGGATGAAGTCGCGTTGCCCTGCGGATCGAGGTCCACCAGCAGCACGCGGCGCTTGGTCTCCGCGAGCGCGGCAGCCAGGTTCACGGCGGTGGTGGTCTTGCCGACGCCGCCCTTCTGGTTGGCGATGGCGATGATGCGCGTCATGGTCGCAACGGATGGGACGCAAACGGTGAGCGGACTAGCCTACCATCGTCGGGCCGGGCGTTGCGGGATCAGGCGTGCGCCAGTTCCACCACGCAACGTTCACCGTTAGTGCCGGGCACCGTCAGCGCATGGACCGCAACCACCCGGAACCCGCGCGGCACGGCATCCAGTTCGGCAGGATCGGCATGGCCCTTCAGCGCCAGCCAGCGCCCTTCCGGGGCCAGCAGGTGCCGGCCCCAAGCCAGCATGTCGGGCAGGCGGGCAAAGGCTCGTGCAGTGAGGGTGTCGAACTCGCCGGTGGTGTCCTGGACGCGTGCCTGCGCCACGGTCACGTTCGCCAGCGGCAGGCTGCGGACCGCCTCGCGCAGGAAGCGTGTCTTCTTGCCGTTGCTCTCGACCAGCGTCACCGCGATCTCCGGACGCGCGATCGCCAGCGGAATGCCGGGTAGCCCGGCGCCGCTGCCGAGATCGGCGAGGCTGCTGCCACGCATGAACGGCAGCACGGCCAGCGAATCCAGCAGGTGCCGCGACACCATGTCTTCGGGATCGCGCACCGCGGTCAGGTTGTAGGCGCGGTTCCACTTCGCCAGCAGGTCGAGGTACGCCAGCAGCTTTCCTTGCGCATCGACTGGCAAATCCAGCCGCATGCCCGCGAGGCCATCAGCGAGTTTATGCGCGAGATTTCGGACTTCCATCATAAAAACAGGAGCCCGCTTGGAGCGGGCTCACCGTTTCTCCCTGAACTTGTTCGCGTTACGCGGCGAGATTCAGTTCCACCCGCGTCACCAGCACGCCGCGTTCGCGCAGGCTGGTGTTCAAGGTTTGCTTGATGCGCTGGTTGCGCGAGCGCTGGTCCTGCGCTTCGGTTTCGGCCGCGCGCTGCACGGCATCGCGCAGCTGAAGGCGGATCATGTCGTCGGCGCGGTCGATCACCGCTTCGGCGCGCTCGGGGTCGAGCACCTGCCACCACACCCGGCCGCGCAGATTGCGGGCTTCGATTGCGTCGTCAGCCATGCGTTCGTCCACCGCCAGCGTGTAGCCGGTGATGCTGATCTTGTGGGCGATGCGTTCGATCAGCGGCACGACCAAGTGGGTGCCTGCCGTGAGGGTCCCCGCGGGCTTGCCCAGCCGGCGCAGCGTGTAGACCTGACCCTCGGGAATGCGCTTGACGCTGAACGCGACAACGACCGCCGCGAGCGTCAGGAAAAGAAGGAGGGACAGGACTGAGATCATTGTCGTTTCAGCGGGTTACAGTCGACTTGAAGTTTTTGCCTTTGGAATACAACCCATCCACCGGATGTGATTCTGCATTAACTCTAATTTAACTGCAAGCACGTGAGCTGAAAGTGACTGCGGCTTTCACCTCGAATGCGACGAGTATGGATGGAGCAGGATTCGTGCCAGAGCGATGGCGGCGATCGGGAAGTGGCTCACACCACCGTTACAATGAGCGGTCGTTGAGTTGTGGAACCCGCCATGAGCTACCCCGCCACCCGCCTGCGACGCATGCGCCGCGATGCCTTTTCACGCGCGTTGATGCGCGAGACCGTGCTGAGCCCATCCGACCTGATCCTGCCGGTGTTCGTGCAGGAGGGGACGGGCGTCGTCAAGGACGATGTCGCCTCCATGCCGGGTGTGACTCGGCTGTCCATCGACGCCTTGTTGCAGGTCGCCGAGCAGGCGCAGGAACTCGGGGTGCCGGCACTGGCGCTGTTTCCGCATGTGGAAGACGAAAAGAAAACCGCCGACGGCCGCGAAGCCTTCAATGACGATGGCCTGGTCCAGCGTGCCGTGGGCGCGCTGAAGTCGCGGTTTCCCGAGCTGGGCGTGATCTGCGATGACGCGCTGGACCCGTTCACCACCCACGGCCAGGATGGCCTGCCCGACGACACGGGTTACATCCTGAACGACGAAACCGTCGCGGTGCTGGTGAAGCAGGCGTTGTCGCAGGCGCGCGCGGGCGCGGATTTCGTCGCGCCCTCGGACATGATGGACGGCCGCATCGGCGCGATCCGTCTGGCATTGGAAGACGCGGGCCTGATCCACACCCGCATCCTTGCCTATTCGGCCAAATACGCGTCCAGCTTCTACGGGCCGTTCCGTGATGCGGTCGGTTCGGCGGCGTCGCTGGGCAAGGGGTCCAAGCACACCTACCAGATGGATGTCGGCAATTCCGACGAGGCGCTGCGGGAAGTGCAACTCGACCTGGAGGAAGGCGCCGACGCGGTGATGGTCAAGCCCGGCTTGCCGTACCTCGACATCGTGCGCCGCGTGAAGGAACGCTTCGGCGCGCCGACTTTCGTGTACCAGGTTTCGGGCGAATACGCGATGCTGAAAGCCGCGGGTGCCAATGGCTGGATCGACGAAAAGGCCTGCGCGATGGAAGCGCTGCTTTCGATCAAGCGCGCCGGTGCCGACGCGATCCTGACGTATTACGCGCTGGAGGCTGCGCGCTGGCTGAAGCAATGATCATTGTGCCGGGGACGGGCCGTAATAGCCGCGCAGCAACGCCGCGACGTCCGGTTCGGCCCATTCCAGCCGGCGCGGATCGGAGAAATGCAATTCGCTGACGACGGCGAAGTATTCGCCCGGATTGGTGGTCGCATATGCGTCGATGGGCGTGGCGTCGCCGCGGCGAACCGCCAGCAACAGGCGATCGTAGGCGCGCTGGAACGCGTTGATCCAGCCTCGCCAGGACACGCCGCGCGGCAGCGGCGGCACACCATCGGGCGGGCCGTCCAGCATGTCGAGCTTGTGCGCGATTTCGTGCACGACGACGTTCGAGCCGGTCCACGGCTGCGCCAGGTCGTGCTCGATCGCAGCCCATGACAACACCAGCGGCCCGATCTGCCACGCTTCGCCGACCCGGATCTGGTCGCTTTCGGTGACCACGCCCGTGCTGCCGTCGTAGTGGCGGTGGCGAACCCTGAACTCGCCGGGATAGACGACCACGCCCTGCCAGCCGCGCAGCGCCCGAAAGCCCAGCCGCAACACCGGCAGGCACGCCAGCATCGCGATCAGCAGGCGCTGCTTCGCGTCCAGTTCCATGTCGATCGGATGGAAACGCTTGCGTTGCAGGAAACGCGCGGCCAGTTCGCGCAGACGCGCGACCTCGTCGGGCGGCAATCGCTGCGCCAACGGACAGGCCTCCAGTGCGTCACGCCAGACTGTGTCCTCGATGGGCGGTGGCGGCCGGCGCCAGGGCAGCCAGGCGAACCCGTTCATGCGGCTTTTCCGGGGTGGGGCAGAAGGGTCGAAGGCTGCGAGCAGCATCGGTGCCGTTCCGTATGAATGGAAAGGATGCCGCGATGTTATGGAGCCGCCCCGCCCGGCATACAATGCCCGTCCATGCAATCGGAACTTTCCCGGCCACTCGCCGGCAAGGACGCCGGGGTGTCCGCTCCCGGCTGGCTGCGCCTTGCGCTTGCGGACCTGCGCCGCCGCCCGTGGCGGATCCTCAATCCGCTGCTGCACCCGTTGTATCGCTGGTACGCCCATGTCTTGGCCCGGCAGGTCGCCAACGGGCCGGTACCCGCGCACATCGGCCTCATCCTCGACGGCAACCGGCGCTTCGCGCGTGGCATGGGCCTGGAAGCGACGCTCGGCCACCAGTACGGCGTCAACAAGTTGCGTGAAGTGCTGGAGTGGTGCATCGATCTCGAAGTGCGCCACGTCACCCTGTACGTTTTCAGCACAGAGAATTTCAGCCGTCCTGCCGCCGAAGTTGAATGCCTGCTGGATCTTTTCGTGCGCGAAAGTGCGCGCCTGCTGCAGGAACCGAGCTTCAAGTCGGGCCGCGTGCGCGTGAAGATCATCGGCCAGCGCAACCGCCTGCCGGAACACGTGGTCGCGGCCAGCGAGGCGCTGGAACTTTCCACCGCCGGCCACGACGGCATGCTGCTGACGATCGCGCTGGCCTACGGCGGGCGCGAGGAAATCACCGATGCCGTGAAGGGGCTGCTGGCGAACGCCGCCGCGGAAGGACGTTCGCTGGAATCGGTGGCCGCCGAACTGAAGCCCGAGCAGATCGAACGCTATCTCTACACCGGCGGCGTGCCCGACCCGGACTTCATCATCCGCACCAGCGGCGAGCAACGCCTGTCGGGTTTCCTGATCTGGCAGGCCGCGTACAGCGAGTTCTATTTCTGCGACGTGTTGTGGCCTGCCTTCCGGCGCATCGACTTCCTGCGCGCGGTGCGCATTTATCAGCGGCGCGCCCGCAGATACGGCCGCTAAATCGGCTTGTCGGGCAGTGGGATGAATTCCCGGTTGTCGCTCGCGGGCAACTTGAAGCGGCCCGCCTGCCAGTCCGCCGCGGCTTCGCGGATGCGCTCCTTGCGCGAGGACACGAAGTTCCACCAGACGAAACGCGGACCGAGCGGTTCGCCGCCCAGGAGCATCACGGTGGCGTCGGTGCTGGCGCGCAAGGTCGCAGGATCGCCGGACACAAACGCCAGCAATTGCCGCGGCCCGTATTCCGCGCTGTCCGATTCGTCGCGCACGCGGCCGTGCACGACGTAGGCCGCGCGTTCGCTGTAGTCCGCGGGAACCTCAATGCGTGCACCGGCTTTCAGTTCCGCGTGCACGTAGAAGATCGCCGAGTGGACGCGCACGGGACTCTTCATCCCGAACGCGGCGCCGGCGATCACGCGCAATGCGACGTCGCCGTCTTCGGCGTGGGGCAGGTCGGCGCGCGCGTGATGGAAGAACGAAGGATCGCATTCCTCCTGGTCATCCGGCAGCGCCACCCACGACTGCAGCAGTTCCAGTCCGTCACCCGCGAACGCATCGGGCACGTCGAATCGTTCGGAATGCACGATGCCGCGACCGGCGGTCATCCAGTTGACGTCACCGGGATGGATCACCTGGTCGAAACCCTGGTTGTCCCGATGGTGGACGGCGCCGCTCATCAAATAGCTGACGGTGGAAAGCCCGATGTGCGGGTGAGGGCGGACGTCCGCCTGGCGCCCGGTCGCGGCCTCCATCACCACGGGGCCCGCATGGTCGAAGAACACGAAGGGGCCGATCGAACGCTGCGTCATCGCGGGCAGGCTGCGCAGCACCAGCAGCCCGTTGCCGAGATCGTGTTCGCGTCCATTGATGGGTGTGGCGCTCATCGCGGGTTCCTCGCAAGGTTGTGGCAGCCCACGATACGCGGGCGGTGAGCGCCTGGATAGCCGGCGCCGGCGCACACAGCGTTCACGCGCCGGAACGATTACGCAGCGTGGCTGCCAGTCCGGCCGATTTGCCGATTACACTACCCGCGTTTGCACATGCTGGTGCCGGGGAGCCATGGCTACCGAGCTCGAAGAAGTTCGCGTCGATACGCCCAACCTGACGGTCGGCATGTTCGTCAGTCGACTCGATCGCCCGTGGGAGGGCACGCCTTTTCCGCTGCAGGGATTCGAGATCCGCACTGAACGCGAAATGCGCACGCTGCGCGAACTGTGCAAGTACGTGTACATCGACCGGCGCCGCGAAGTCGACACCCGCGGACGGCCGCTGCTGACGCTGACGCGCGGCGGGGGCGGCAACACGCGTTTCATGTCGGTGACGACTTACGCGAACACGGTCAACATCGAGGAGGAGATTCCGCGCGCGCGCGATGCGTTGCGGGCGACCTCGGAACTCATCGACCAGATCTACGCCGACGTCGCCAGCGGCCGCGAACTCTCGGTCGAGCACGTCGAGCAGGTGGTGCGTCCGCTGGTCGCGAGCGTGCTGCGCAGCGCCGATGCGTTCCTGTTCCTCGAAGGCATGCGCCGGCACGACGATTACATCTACGGCCACGCGATCGCCTGCGGTGCGCTGGCGGCGGCGTTCGGCCGCCACCTCGGCTTGCCGGAAGGCACGCTGCTGAGCCTCGCCACCGCCGGTTTGCTGATGGACATCGGCAAGACCCGATTGCCGCCGGAACTGCTGCGCAGCGCGCAGCCGCTGTCGCCGGAAGAAAGGGAACTGGTGCGCACGCACGTGGCGCAAGGCCTGGATATCGTCACGGCGGGTGGCGTCGATGATCCTGACGTGCTCGACGTGATGCGCACCCACCATGAGCGCTACGACGGCAGCGGTTATCCGGATTGCCTGCTTGACGACACCATTCCGATGGCGGGCCGCATGCTCGCCATCATCGATTCCTACGACGCGATGTGCAGCGCGCGTCCTTACCAGGCGCCGGTGTCGCGCCACGAGGCCTTGCAGAAGATCTACCGCGCGCGCGGTTCGCTGTACCAGAGCGAGCTGGTCGAACAGTTCCAGGTGTGCCTGGGCGTCTATCCCACCGGCTCGCGCGTGGAATTGAGCACCGGCGAGATCGCGGTGGTGCTGGAACAGAACCAGGTGCGCCGGTTGCGCCCGACGGTGCTGGTCGTGACCACGCCGGACAAGCAGCCGCTGCAGGATTTCCGCGTGTTCAACCTGCTGGACCAGACCGTCGACGGCAACACGGTCGAAATCAGACACACGCTTGCGGCCGATCAACATCCGATCGACGCGACCGGCTATCTTGCAAGCCTGTGAAGGCGGCACGAATCCCATGTTGAACCGCGATGCGATCCTGGCCGCGATCGGGCGCCAGCTTGCCGAAAACGACGTCGGTTCGGGCGGCTTCGCGGTGGTGGTCGTGTACATCCGGGGCCTGCGCCAGATCGCGCTGCGCTTCGGCAGCGAATGCGGCGAGCAGGCCGAGGCGACGATCAGGAAATTGCTGCGCGAATCGCTGCGCCCGCTCGACACCGTGTTCCAGTCGGGCGATGAAACCTTCCTCGCGGTGTTGCCGGGTTTGAGCGGCCGCAACAACGCGCTGCTGGCGGCGGCGGGATTGATGGCCCAGTTCGAACAACCGCACGTGGTGGCGCCGGGCATGCCGCCGTGGCAGACGCGCGCGGTGATGGGCGTCGCGCTGTTCCCGCAGGACGGCACCGACCCGGACACGTTGTGGCGGCACGCGCAATTGGCGGCCGACGACGCGCTGCGGCGCGGCGAGCGCTACGCGTTCCACGATCCGAGGAACGTGCGTGCGAACATCGATTACCACGAGTTGCGCGAGAGCATCGAAGCGAACCGGCTGGCGACTTTTTTCCAGCCGATCTGGAGCCTCGCGCAATCGCGGATCGTGGGCGTGGAATCGCTGGCGCGCTGGACCAGCCACAAGGTGGGTCCGGTCAGTCCCGACGATTTCGTCACCTTCGCCGAGCAGAACGACCTCATCACTTCGCTGACACGCTGGAGCATCCACGCGACCCTGCGCTACGTGTCCGCGCTGCGCGGCCTGCCCGGTTGCCGCGTCGCGCTGAACCTGTCCCCGCGCACGCTCTCGCATGGCGGCGTCGCCGAACAACTGCTCGACGCGTTGAACATCTGGGGCGTGCCGCCCGGCGCAATCGTCGCGGAAATCACCGAAACCGCGCTGGCCGGTGACGTGGAAACCGTCGTGCGCGTGCTGGGCAAGCTGCGCGACCACGGCGTGCGCATCGCGATCGACGACTTCGGGGTCGGCTACGCATCCATCACCTACCTCAGCAAATTCCCGGCTTCGGAACTGAAGATCGACAAGTCGCTGGTCGCGCACATCGCCACCGACGCGCGCATGGCCAAGCTGGTCGAA
>DATNAW010000011.1:0-4031 GCA_035572335.1 Rhodanobacteraceae bacterium | reverse complement strand
GGCGCGCAGGCCAGGCGTTCGAGCGCGCGCACCATGCCGGCCATGCGTGCATGGAAGATGTTGATGCGGTCGATCTCCTCGACGCCGACCGCGACGACGCTCCATGCCAACGCCCGCGCCACGATGCGCGCGTAGAGTTTTTCGCGCGTCGGCTCCGCCAGGATCTTGGAATCGTCCAGTCCGTTGATCCGTGCCGCCGGATCGAGGATTACCGCGGCAACCACCACGGGACCGGCCAGCGGCGCGCAACCGGCTTCATCCACGCCGGCGACGTCCGCATACTCCGGCCAGCGGCGCAGCTTGTGCGGCGGCAGCGTGGCAAGTGCGGTGAAGTCGTCAATCGCCAAGGTCATGCAGGTTCCCGAAAACATACGCGCGATACGAATCGCGCAGCGCGGCGTTGCGGCAGTCGAGGTCGTGGCCGTCGCAGCGGTCACGCAACAGTGTATTGGCGACGAAGAAGGGATCGCGCGGCAGGTTCGCGGCGTCCAGCAGCAGCGAGCCGAGGTATGCGATGTCGAGTACCGGGTAATCCTCGCGATGGATCGGCAGGTTGAAACCCTTGAGCATGTAGTACGTCGTGTATTGCGCGTCGGGAACCTGCGGCGGCACGGATTTGGCGAGCGCGTTGATCGCGCCGTCGAACGACGGCTGATGGTCGCCGAAGTGCAGCAGCAGCACAGGACGATCGTCGCCCCGCAAAAAGGTTTCAAGCTGCGCCATCGCCGTGCTCGACATCGACACGCGTTGCAGGTAGTTCGTGAGGTTGAGGTTCAACCAGTCATCGAGCGACGCGTCGCCGGGCGCGAGCTTGCCGGGGAACAGCGGCTTGTCGTAAGGCGCGGGCATTTCCTTGAACGGCGTCATGTGCGGCCCGTGCTGGTACAGCGTCAACACGAACACGAACAGCGGCTTGCCGCCGGCCTTCGCCTTCTCCATCTTGAAGACGCGCTGGAGCGCCGCGAAAACCTGCGCATCGGTCGCGCCCCAATCCAGGCCCAGTTCCTGGCCGCCGTAGAACGCGTCGAAGCCGTAATCGGCATAGGCGTCGCGGCCATTCATGAAGTCGCCGTCGGTGGGATAGATCCCGACCGTGCGGTAGCCATCGGTGTCGAGCAGCCGCGGCAGCGTGTAGCGGATGCGCGGGGCAAGATTGAACGGCGCGTAGATGCCGGCGGGCCCGAACAGCGTGTGCGGCAGGCCGGACAGGAACGCGAATTCGCTGGTCCAGGTACCGCCGCCCCAGGTATGCACGTTCATCCAGCCGTGCGCGATGGTGTTGGCGTCCGGCTTGAACATGCCGACGTCGCACAGCTTCGAGGTGCACGCGGTCAGCATGCGCGGGTCGAAGGTGCTTTCTTCCAGCACGGCGACGATGTCTGGTTTTTGCCTGCTCGCGGTTCCGCCGGCGGCGAGGTCGTGCCAGTCATCGCGCGTCGCGTCGGCCGGCGTGAAGGACGGTTCGCTCACATGCGCGTTGCGGATCGAGACAACGAAGTCCGCCACGAAACTCTCGTCGTTCATCGCTTCCCACATGCCCTTGTCGTACACCGACGCAAACGGGCCGCGCGGATAAAGCGTCACGGCCAGCAGCACCAGGGCGGCGGCGATGCCGAATGCGCGTGCGCTGCGCGTTGCAACGGTGGGCCCGGGGCGGAAATCGCCGCGCCACAGCAGCACCAGCAGCAACGGCACCAACAGGAGGGCGGCCACGACCGCCGCGATGATGAAGGGATAGCGCAGCAGCGTCTGCGCGATCTCGGCGTTCGCGTAATAGAGGAGATCCGGCGCCAGCAGCGGCGTCGACAGGTACTGGAACTTCAGGTTGGCCGCGATCACCAGCAGCAACATCGGCAGGCTGCCCGCAAACAGTCCGAACGCAAAGCGGCCGCTCGCCGCGATTGCGAACAGCACCAGCCCCGCGAGGATCAGGAACGCGAACACGCACTCGATGGTGGTCTGCTCGTCCATCGGCCCGAACCGCAGGGCGGCCAGGAACACCGCCGCGGCCAACGCGAACAGCCAGCCGGGGCGGCAACGCCACGAGAAGAATCGCAGTTGCGGCTTCATTGCGCTGCCTCGTTGCGCGTCGTGAGCACCTCGTCGATCGCGCGCGCGGCGCTGGACGCTGCGCCGCCGCCCTTGTGAAGGGCGAGGTGCATGCGTTCGAAATCGTGGGTCAGTTCGTCGCGATGCGCCGTGTCGCGAAACAGCGCGATGACCGCGTCGGCGAGTCTTTCCGGCGTGCAGTCGCGCTGCATCAGTTCCGGAACCAGCATCTTGCCCCCGAGCACGTTGGGCAGCGCGTAAAGATTCGTCTTCAACATGCCGAGGCCTTTGACGAGTGCATGCGTGAGCGGTGCGATACGGTAGCCGACCACCATGGGGCGCTTTGCCAGCATTGCCTCGAGCGCGGCCGTGCCGGATGCCAGCAGCACCACGTCGGCCGCCACCATCGCGCGATGCGCCTGGCCATCGATCAGCATGGAGCCCGAGTCCTGCCGCAGTTTTTCAAGCGCTTCGCGGCAGCGCGCGTTGGCGCAGGGAACCACGATCCGCAGGTCGGGGACTGCTGCTGCTACCCGCTGCGCCGCCTCCATGAAGATCGCGCCGAGCCGGTGGATTTCCGACAACCGGCTGCCCGGCAGCACCGCCAGCACCGGTGCGTCGGCGGCCAATCCGAGCTCACGCCGTGCGGCATCGCGATCGGGCACCAGCGGGAAACGGTCCGCCAGCGGGTGGCCGACGAATCGCGCCTGCACGCCGTGCTTCGCATACAACGGCGGCTCCATCGGAAACAGGCACAGCACCGTGTCGGCCGACTGCCCGATTTTTTCCGCGCGGCTTTCGCGCCACGCCCAGATCGACGGGCTGACGTAGTGCACGACGGGAATGCCGGCGCGTTTCAATTTCTTTTCGAGCCCGAAATTGAAATCGGGCGCGTCGATGCCGATGAAGGCGTCCGGCTTCAGCGCGATCAGCCGTGTCGACAGGGATGCGCGCAGCCGCAGCAGGCGGGGCAGATGGCGCAACACTTCGGCGAGCCCCATCACCGACAGCTCGGCAATGTCCTGCCACGCATCCAGCCCCGCCGCGCGCATGCGCGGACCGCCCACGCCCACGAACTTCGCATTCGGATGGTGGACGCGCAGGGCGTCGATCAACTCGGCGCCAAGCAGGTCGCCGGAATCTTCACCCGCGACCATCGCGAATACGCGCGAGCCGGTGCGGGTTTCCATTCAACGCACCAGCGATCGCTCGCTGCGGTCGATGAAATCGCAGAAAGCGCGCACGTCGTCGCTGGCGGCGGCCTGTCCGGCGAGTGCCGTGCGCGCTTCCTCCAGCGTCTTGTGCGACATGTAGAGCGTGCGATAAGCGCGCTTGATGGCGCCGATGCGCTCGGCATCGAAGCCGCGACGTTTCAAGCCTTCGGCATTCACGCCGCGCGGCACCGCGAACTGGCCGGCGACGTAGATGAAAGGCGGCACGTCGCGGTTGATCGCGGAATACATCGCGGCGAACGCGTGGGCGCCAATCTTGCAAAACTGGTGCACGCCCGCGAAGCCGCCCAGCACCACGTGGTCACCGACTTCGACGTGGCCCGCGAGCGTGGCGTTGTTGGCGAAAATGGTGTGGCTGCCGATATGGCAATCGTGGGCGACGTGCGCGTAGGCCATGATCCAGTTGTCGTCGCCGATGCGCGTCGCGCCGCCGCCTTCGCCGGTGCCGCGATTCAGCGTGACGAACTCGCGGATGTGGTTGCGGTCGCCGATGACGAGTTCGGAGTCCTCGCCGCGGAACTTCTTGTCCTGCGGTGCGGCGCCGATCGAGGCGAACTGGAAGATGCGATTGTCGCGGCCGATGCGCGTCGTGCCGTCGACGACGACGTGCGGCCCGATCGTCGTGCCGTCGCCGATCTCGACGCCGGCGCCGATCACGCTGTACGCGCCGATCTCGACGTTCGAGCCGACGCGTGCAGACGGATCGACGATCGCCGTCGCGTGGATCACGCGGCGACCTCGGCGCAGAGC
>DATNAW010000010.1:0-11442 GCA_035572335.1 Rhodanobacteraceae bacterium | reverse complement strand
AGCAAGACCAAATAGGGGAACGATGGCGTGGCCCGCGCCGTTCCCGGGTTGGTTGCTTGAGCCAGGCGGTGACGCCTGGCCTAGAGGAATGACTGTCACGCCGCAAGGCGCACAGGACCCGGCTTACAGGCCGACTCCATTATTTTTGCTCGCATCCATGCTCGCTGTTTCGTTGCAGGGTTGCGGGGGCGTGCAGGTTTGTCGGTCATCGACTCTACCCCGGCCATCCATGGCCTTGTTTCCAACAAAAACGGCTTCGATTGGAGCTTTCGTGCGCGGCCGTTTTTGGAAAACCGCCCATTCGCGCGCGCCTTGGTTCCGAAACTGACTTCCGACTGAACTCGACGGCGATCGAGCGAGTTCGAACGCGTGCTTTCGCGCCCAGAGGCCAAGTTGCCGTCGAACGAAATCTTTTGGATTCAATGACCTTGCGTTCACAGCTCATGGAGCACCTGAAACTTGGTCAGAAATTCTCCTTTCCCTTTGATCTAAAAGCGAAATTTGTTGACAGTCTCACTTCCTGCGACTAAGGTGGGCACCCGTGTAGTTTTGTGGGAAAACGTGGGAAATCCAATCGCATGTTCCAGGGCGAAACCGCTATCAGCGTCGACGACAAGGGCCGGTTGGCAATTCCCACAGCCTACCGCGAGCCGATCGCGCGCGTGTGCAACGGCCGGCTGGTCATCACCTACAACCCGTTCGAGCAGGGCTGCCTGTGGGTGTTCCCGCAGCCCGACTGGGAGCGGGTGCGCGACCAGGTGAATGCGTTGCCGAACGTCAAGCGCGTGCATCGCGATTTGCAGTTGAAACTGGTCGGTGCGGCCACGCTGGTGGAACTGGACGGCGCGGCGCGCGTGCTGCTGCCCGCCAGCCAGCGGGCGGCGTCGGGCATCGAGAAGAAAGCGGTGCTGCTTGGCATGGGCAACAAGTTCGAGTTGTGGAGCGAGCAGGCTCACCTCGCGAAGATCCATCAGACGATCGGCGAGGAGGAAGTCAGCGAGGAAATGGCGGGATTGAGGTTGTGACACACGCATTCGGCGAACGGCGGTCGTCGCCGGGCCGGATGATGCGGACAGGATGCGGGCGGCGCACGCGGCGTGCGCGGGTACGGCGGATGGACGGGACGCGGGCGATGACGGACAGCCACGGGCTCATGCACATCCCGGTCATGCGGGACGCCGTGCTGGCGGGACTCGCGCTGCGGCCGGACGGGCGCTATCTCGATGGCACCTTCGGGCGTGGCGGCCATGCGCGCGCGATGCTCGAACGTCTTGGCACGGGTGGGCATCTGCTGTTGATGGATCGCGATCCGGAGGCCATCGCGCATGCACGGCGCGAATTCGGCGCCGAACAGCGCGTCGCAATCCTGCATGCGAATTTCTCGGAGATGGCCGGGTGGGACGAAGCGCGCGCGGGGCTGGATGGCGTGCTGCTGGATCTGGGCGTGTCTTCGCCACAGCTCGATGATGCGGCGCGCGGATTTTCGTTCCAGTCCGATGCGCCACTGGACATGCGCATGGATCCGACCGCGGGCGAAAGTGCCGCGGATTTCCTCGCGCGCGCCGACGAAGGCGACATCGCGGATGTATTGTTCCGCTACGGCGAAGAACGCATGAGCCGCCGCATCGCCCGCGCCATCGTCGCGCGTCGCGCCGAATCGCCGATCCGCACCACGCGCGAACTGGCCGAGTTGGTCGAACGCACGCTGGGCCGGCGCGAACGCAACAAGCATCCCGCCACACGCACGTTCCAGGCGCTGCGTCTGCAGGTGAACGACGAACTGGGTTCGCTGGAACGCGCCCTGCCGGCCGCGGTCGAGGTGCTGAAGCCGGGTGGCCGCCTCGCGGTGATCAGTTTCCACTCGCTCGAAGATCGCATCGTCAAGCAGTTCATCCGTGGACCGCAGCCGGTGTCCGTGCGCCGCGGCCTGCCGCAGCCCGCGGCGGCGCGCACGCCGCTTCGCGCCATCGGTCGCGCGCAACAACCCGACGACGCGGAAATCGCGCGCAATCCACGCGCACGTTCGGCGGTGCTGCGCATCGCCGAAAAAGTCGCACCGGAGGATACGCCATGAAGGTGATCGGCGTGCTCGCGGTGGGCGTGTTGCTGCTGGCGGTGATCGCCAGCGGGATCGCCGTGGTGTGGGCGCGCCACCAGGATCGCGTCGAATTCGTGGACTTGTCCAAATTGCAGAACCAGCGCGATGCGTTGAACGTCGAATTCGGACGGCTGGAACTCGAACAGGCGACGTGGGCCAGCCCCTCGCGCATCGAATCGATTGCGCGCGGACAACTCGGGATGATCAGCCCGCCCGCGTCCAGCGTGGAGATGATCCACGAATGAAACCGCATCGGCCACCGGAGAACTTCTCGCGCCCGTCGCGCCGGCAGCGCCCGGACACGCGCAAACGCCTCGTGCTGGTGGTGGGCGTGCTCTCCATGGCCGCGCTGGGTCTGGTCGCGCGCGCGATCGACCTGCAGGTCGTCCACCAGGCGTTCCTGCAGCGGCAGGGCGACGCGCGTTTCCTGCGCGATGTTCCGATTCCCGTGTCGCGCGGCACGATCTACGACCGCAATGGCGTGCCGCTGGCGGTGTCCACACCGATGCTTTCGCTGTGGGCGAATCCCGACGAATTGCTGCAGCACGCCGACCGCATCCCCGAACTGGCCAAGGCGCTGGGCGTCAACGCCATCGATCTTTCGCGCAAGCTGGAAAACAAAAATGGTCGCGAGTTCGTGTACCTGCGCCGGCTGATGCCGCCGGAGGCCGCGAAGGCGATCCTCGCGCTCGACATCCCGGGCGTGAACGCGCAGCGCGAGTACAAGCGCTACTACCCCGAAGGCGCCACGATGGCGCACGTGCTCGGCTTCACCAACATCGACGACCACGGCCAGGAAGGACTGGAACTCGCGTACGACGGCTGGCTGGCGGGCAAGCCGGGCGAGAAGCGCGTGATCCGCGACCGGTTGGGCCACATCGTCGAAAATGTCGAGCAGACCAAGGCGCCGGTGCCAGGCCATGACCTGACGCTCAGCATCGACAGCCGCATCCAGTACCTCGCCTACCAGGCGCTCACCGATGCGGTGGTCAAGCGCAATGCCGCCTCCGGTTCGATGGTGATCCTCGATCCGCGCAACGGCGAAATCCTGGCGATGGTCAACGTGCCGTCGTACAACCCCAACGATCTGGACAGCAGCAATTCGGCGCAACGTCGGAACCGCGCGGTCACCGACGTGACCGAGCCCGGTTCGACGATGAAGCCGTTCACCATCACCACCGCGCTGGAATCGGGCAAGTGGACGCCGACCACGCCGATCAACACCAATCCCGGCACGTTCACCATCGACGGCCACCTGATCCGCGACGACAGCAACAATGGCCTGATCGACGTCGGCCGCGTGATCACTGTTTCCAGCAACGTCGGCGCGTCGAAGATCTCGCAGACGCTGGGTGCGCAGCAAATGGCCGGCGTGCTGCACCAGTTCGGTTTCGGTGCCAGCACCGGCAGCGGCTTCCCGGGGGAAGTGGGCGGCTACATTCCGCCGCCGCGCAGCTGGGGTGATTTCGTCAAGGCCACGATTTCCTTCGGCTACGGGCTCAACGTCACCGCGTTGCAACTGGCGCAGGCTTACGCCGCGATCGCCGACGGCGGCGTCAGGCACACGCCCACGTTCGTCAAGGGTGACGACAACCCGGGCGTACGGGTGGAGCCGCAAAACATTTCCGACGAAGTCATGGCGATGCTGCGCACTGTCGTGGGCGCGCCGCCGGCCACTGCGCCGCAAGCAGCGATTCCCGACTACACGGTCGCCGGCAAGACCGGCACCGCGCATCTCGCGATCGCGGGCGGCTATTCGCGCAATCGCTACGCCGCGTTGTTCTGCGGCATCGTGCCGGCCAGCGATCCGCGCCTGGTTGGTGTAGTGATCGTGCGCGATGCCGGTGGCAACGGCGGTGAGTATTTCGGCGGACTCGTGTCGGCGCCGGTGTTCCGCGAAGTGATGACCGGTGCGCTGCGCTTGCTGGACATTCCTCCGGACAACGTGCAGCAGTGGTACGCCGGAGGTCCGGTGACACCCGCACCCGTGCCGCCGCCTGTCCAGCCTGCGGCTGCCGTTGCCGCCACGCATCCCGCGCGGGGAGGCACGCCGTGAGTGCGATGCGCCTCGACGAATTGTTGCGTGGCATTGGCTCACCGTCGCACGGCGACATCGTGGTGTCCGGACTGACACAGGATTCGCACGCCGTGCGCGCGGGCGACGCGTTCGTCGCGCTGGCGGGTGCGAAGCACCACGGGATCGAGTTTGCGGACGCAGCGGTGGCGCAAGGTGCGGTGGCCGTTCTTGCCGAACAAACGGGAACCGGGAACAGGGAACAGGGAACGGGCGAATCGCGTGGTCCCTTGGTTTCCCGTTCCCCGTTCCCCGTTCCCGCAGTCTGGATAGAAGACCTGCGCTTGCACCTTGGCGAAATCGCCGCGCGCTTCTTCAATGATCCGTCAGCCGCGATGACGATCGTTGGCGTCACCGGCACCAGCGGCAAGACATCGACGGTGCAATTGCTGGCGCAGGCGTTCGCGCAACTCGGCAAGCGGGCCGCGACCATCGGCACGCTGGGCGCGGGTCTGCACGGCGCGCTGCACGCGGGGGAGCGCACCACGCCGGACGTGATCCGCGTGCACGGCCTGATGACCGAATTCCGCGATGCCGGTGCAACGCACGTGGCGATGGAAGTATCTTCGCACGCGCTGGACCAGCATCGCGTGGACGGCATCCATTTCGACGTCGCGGTGTTCACCAACCTCACGCGCGACCACCTCGACTACCACGGCACAATGGAAGCCTACGGTGCGGCCAAGGCGAAACTGTTCGCGTGGCCGGGCCTGCGCGCCGCGGTGGTCAATGTCGATGACGCATTCGGGCGCGAACTCGCGATGCGCGTTCCGGCGGGGGTACAGGTCATCCGCTGCGGCATCGACAAAGCGAATGCCGACGTGCGGGCGAGCGATGTCCACACGCATTCGGACGGTATCGACTTCCTGCTCGCAACGCCGTGGGGTGAAGCGGCCGTGCACAGCCCGTTGCTCGGACGCTTCAACGTCGCCAACCTGCTGGCGGTGGCGGGCGTGCTGGGCGCGCTGAAGGTGCCGTTTGCGCAGATCCGCGCCGCGCTGGAAGCACTGCAACCGATCAACGGCCGCATGAACCGGCTTGGCGGCGGCGCGTTGCCGCTGGTGGTGGTCGATTACTCGCACAAGCCGGACGCACTGGAACAGGTGCTGGCCGCGTTGCGCGCGCATTGCGATGGAAGGTTGATCTGCGTGTTCGGTTGCGGCGGCGAACGCGACGCGGGCAAGCGTCCCATCATGGGCGCGATCGCCGAGCGGATGGCGGACGCCGTGATCGTCACCGACGACAACCCGCGCGGCGAGGATGGCGACGCGATCGTCGCGCAGATAGTCGCAGGCATGCGCGCGCCGGAACACGTGACGGTGATGCGCGACCGTGCCCGTGCGATCGATCTCGCGATCGCACGGGCACGCGCGGGCGACGTGGTGCTGATCGCGGGCAAGGGCCACGAGACCTACCAGGAAGTGGGTGGCGCCAGGCATCCGTTCGACGATCTGCAGGTGGCACGCGCCACCCTGGAGGCGCAGCCGTGCTGAGCCTGCGCCTCAAGGAGATCGCGGTGTGGACACGCGGCGTGCTGCAGGACGCGGATGCGACCGTCTGCGGCGTGTCCACGGATTCGCGCACGATCGAGGTGGGCGAATTGTTCGTCGCGCTGGTCGGTGAAACGCACGACGGCCACGACCATGTCGCGGATGCCGTGGCGCGCGGCGCGGCCGGCGCGATCGTGTCGCGCCGCGTGGATGCGAATATTCCGCAGATCGTGGTGGCCGACACGTTGCACGCGCTGGGCGATCTCGCCAGCGCGGTGCGCGCGCAGCGCGACGTCACGGTGATTGGCATTACCGGCTCGAATGGCAAGACCAGCGTCAAGGCGCTGGCCGCGCGCATCCTTTCGCGCCACGGCAAGACGCATTCCAACAGCGGCAGCTTCAACAACGAGATCGGCCTGCCGCTGACGCTGCTTGCGATGCCGGAAGACACGCGCTACGCGGTGCTGGAAATGGGCGCGGGCAAGCCGGGTGACATTGCCTACCTCGCGTCGATCGCGCGTCCGCGCGTCGGTCTCGTCAACAACATCGCGCCTGCGCACCTCGAACGCATGCGCACGCTGGAAGGCATCGCCGAAACCAAAGGCGCGATGTACCAGGCGTTGCCGCCGGACGGCGTCGCGGTGATCAACGCCGACGATGCGTTCGCGATGTATTTCACCGGGCTTGCCGGGTCGCGCCGCAAGTTGCGATTCGCGCTGGATGCGGATGCGGACGTCAGTGCCACCGAAATCGCGCTGGACGCGGCGGGCAGCCGTTTCACGTTGAAGACGCCGGCCGGCGAAGCCACCGTGCACCTGCCTCTGCCGGGACGCCACAACGTCGCCAACGCGGCGGCCGCCGCGGCAACGGCGCTCGCCGTGGGCGTGCCGCTGGACACGATCGTCGCCGGGCTGCAGGACGCCGAAGCGGTCAGCGGCCGGCTGCTGCGGCGCGAATCGTCGCAAGGCTGGACGCTGTTCGACGACAGCTACAACGCCAATCCCGGTTCCGCGCTGGCAGCGGTGGCGACCCTGGCGTTGCAACCCGGCGAGCGTTGGCTGGTGCTCGGCAACATGGGCGAACTGGGTCCCGATGCGGCGGGGTTGCACGCAGGCATCGGCCGCGCCGCGCGCGAGCAGGGCATCGCGCGCCTGTACGTGGTCGGTGCGCTCGCCGCGAACGCCGCGGAAGCATTCGGCGCGGATGCGCACGTCTTCGCCGACCAGCCCGCGCTGGTCGCATCGTTGCGCCGCGACCTGCACGCGAACGTCAGCGTGCTGGTGAAAGGTTCGCACGCGTCGCACATGGAGCGCGTCGTCGCCGCGTTGCTGGACGACAAGGGGGACGGCCGGCATGCTGCTTGAGCTTTCAAGGTGGCTCGAAACCTATTTCGGCGCGTTCCGCCTGTTCGACTACATCACGTTCCGCACCATCATGGCGGCGCTGACGGCGTTGTTCGGCGCGCTGTTCTTCGGCCCCGCGGTGATCCGCCGCCTGACCGAATTGAAGGCTGGACAGGTGGTGCGCAGCGACGGTCCGCAAACGCATCTTTCGAAAGCCGGCACGCCGACGATGGGCGGCACATTGATCCTGGCCGCGGTCGTGATCGCGACCTTGTTGTGGGGCGACCTGCACAGCCGCTACCTGTGGGTGGTGCTGCTGGTGACGCTGGCCTGCGGCGCGATCGGTTTCTACGACGATTACCGCAAGCTCGTGCTGAAGGATCCGCACGGCCTGCCCGCGCGCTGGAAATACCTCGCGCAGTCGGTGGTCGGACTCGCCGCCGCGCTGTTCCTGTTCTACACCGCCGACGTGCCGGCCGCGACCGCGCTGTACGTGCCGCTGTTCAAGCACGTCGCGGTTCCGCTGGGTGCGGGGTTTGTCGTCGTCGCTTATCTGTGGATCGTCGGATTTTCGAACGCGGTGAATCTCACCGACGGCCTCGACGGTCTCGCGATCATGCCGGCTGTATTGGTGGCCGCCGCGCTCGGCGCATTCGCTTACCTCGCCGGCAACGCGGTGTTCTCGGCGTATCTCGGCATTCCCTCAATCCCGGGCGCGGGCGAACTCAGCGTTTTCTGCGGCGCTCTGACCGGCGCGGGGCTCGGATTCCTGTGGTTCAACACCTACCCCGCGCAGGTGTTCATGGGTGACGTCGGTGCGCTCGCGATCGGTGCGGCGATCGGTTGCGTCGCGGTAATCGTGCGCCAGGAAATCATCCTGCTGGTGATGGGCGGCTTGTTCGTGGTCGAAACCGCGTCGGTGATGCTGCAGGTCGGCAGCTTCAAATTGCGCGGCAAGCGCGTGTTCCGGATGGCGCCGATCCACCACCACTTCGAATTGAAGGGCTGGCCCGAGCCGCGCGTGATCGTGCGGTTCTGGATCATCTCGGTGGTGCTGGTGCTGGTCGGTCTTGCGACATTGAAGGTGCGGTGATGCTCGGACTCGGCCCCTCACAAGCGGTGCGCAAATACGGCCCCGAAGGTCGTCACGATCCGTGGCTGCTGCTGGCGATCGCCGGGCTGGTCGTGTTCGGCATCGTGATGGTGGCGTCCAGTTCCATTGCGGTCGCGGACGGCCAGCACATCGGCGAATTTCACTACCTCAAGCGGCACATCGCGTTCCTGCTGGTGGGCGGCGCGGCCGCATGGTTCATCGCCGCGCGCGTCGAACTGGATTGGCTGGAACGCTATTCCGGCCGGATGATGCTGGTTACCTTCGGCCTGCTGCTGCTGGTGTTCGTGCCGCACCTCGGCATGCGCATCAACGGAGCGCGCCGCTGGATCAATCTCGGCATCTCCGGGTTCCAGCCGGTGGAACTGGCCAAGCTGACGGTGGTGCTGTACGTCGCCAGTTACCTGGTGCGGCATCGCGATGCCGTCGAAACGAAATTCCTCGGCGCCGTGAAACCGGTCGCGGTCGCGGGCCTGACCGCGGTTCTGCTGCTGGCGCAGCCCGACTTCGGTTCGGCCGCGCTGATCGGCGTGGTCACCATCGGCATGTTGTGGCTGGGCGGCGCGCGCATGCGCAACCTCGTGATCATGGGCCTCCCGATGCTGCCGTTGGGGGCGTGGCTGGCGTTGTCCACCGACTATCGCGTCAAGCGGCTCACCTCGTTCCTCGACCCGTGGAAGGATCCGTTCGACAACGGCTTCCAGTTGACCCAGGCGTTGATCGCGGTCGGGCGTGGCAAGTGGTTCGGCGTGGGCCTGGGTGGCAGCGTGCAGAAGCTTTTCTATCTGCCGGAAGCGCACACCGATTTCATCCTCGCGGTGATCGCCGAGGAACTCGGCTTCTTCGGCGTGCTGTTCGTGCTCGCGCTGTTCGCGCTGCTGGTCGGGCGCGGATTGCAACTCGGGCTGCGCGGCGTGGAAGTCGGGCAGCACCGCGCGGGGTATGTCGCATTCGGCATTTCTCTGATGGTCGGGCTGCAGGCATTGGTGTCGGTGGGCGTGAACCTGGGCGTGCTTCCGACCAAGGGCCTGACGCTGCCACTGATCAGTTCCGGCGGATCGAGCACGTTGATGACCTGCGTGATGCTGGGCGTGCTGGTGCGCGCGGCGTACGAAATCCACCGTGCCGAGGATGCGCGGCGGATGGCGACGCGGCGTCCGGCGGGTTCGCCGGCGTCCGCCGTCGCGACCGATCGCGCATCCGCCGAACTGCCGCTGGCGGCGCGCAAGCGGATCGAACCGACGTTCAACGAGGTGCACGCATGAGCGACGTGCAGGCGCCCGTGCTGATCATGGCCGGCGGAACCGGTGGCCACATCTTCCCCGGCCTCGCGGTGGCGGCGGCGCTGCGCGCGCGCGACGTGCCAGTGTTGTGGCTGGGCGCGGAAGGTGGCATGGAAAACCGGATCGTGCCGGAGCATCACCTCACGCTGCGGACGCTGCACGTGAAGGGCTTGCGCGGCAAGGGCCTGGCGCAACGCATCGCGGCGCCGTGGATGCTGGTGCGCGCGATGATCGGCGCATGGCGCGCGCTGCGCGAAGCGAATCCGCGCAGCGTGCTGTCGATGGGCGGTTATGTCGCCGGCCCCGGCGGCGTTGCCGCGTGGCTGCAGCGGCGCCCGTTGCTGGTGCACGAACAGAACCGCATCGCCGGTTTCACCAACCGCGTGCTGGCGCGCATCGCCCGCAAGGTGATGGCGGGCTTCTCCGATGCGTTTCCCGCGGAGGCGCATGCCGAGTGGACGGGCAACCCGGTGCGCGCAGACATCGCCGCGCTGCCTGCGCCCGAAGCCCGCTTCGCTAATCGCACCGGCGCGCCACGCCTGCTGGTGTTGGGCGGAAGCCTCGGTGCGCGCACCTTGAACCTGGGCTTGCCGAACGCACTGTCGCGCATTCCGGCAGAGCGCCGCCCCGAGGTGCGCCACCAATGCGGTGCCAAGCATCTCGAGGACACGCGTGCCGCCTACGCGCGCGTCGATGTCGAGGCACGCGTCGAGCCGTTCATCGCCGACATGGCATCTGCCTACGCGTGGGCCGACTTCGTGATCTGCCGCGCGGGCGCGCTGACGCTGGCGGAGCTTGCGGCGGCGGGTCTGGGTTCGATCCTGCTGCCGTTCCCGTATGCGGTGGACGATCACCAGACCCAAAACGCGGAAGGCTTCGTTGCAGTCGGTGCCGCCGAACTGGTGCAGGACCGCGACTTCGACGCGACACGTTTTGCGGGAATGCTGGAACGCCTGCTGCGCGACGCCGACACGCGCCTCGCAATGGCCAACGCCGCGCGCACGCTGGCGAAACCGGACGCGGCCGACGTGATCGCGCAGCGTTGCCTGGAGGCGGCCGCATGACGCCGCATCGCCTCCCCCCACACGGCGACATCATGCAGGGCTTCCGCCGCGTGCATTTCATCGGCATCGGCGGCGCCGGCATGAGCGGCATCGCCGAGGTGCTGCACACGCTGGGTTACGACGTGTCGGGTTCCGACCGCGCGGCCTCGCCGGTTACCGAGCGGCTCGCCGGCATGGGCGTGGACGTGTCGATCGGACATGCCGCGGAACACGTCGCCAACGTCGATGCGGTGGTGGTGTCGAGCGCGATCAAGCCTGACAACCCGGAATTCGTGGCGGCCGAGGTGCGCCGCATTCCTGTGGTGCCGCGCGCGGAAATGCTGGGCGAGTTGATGCGCTTCCGCCGCGGCATCGCGGTGGCCGGCTCGCACGGCAAGACCACGACGACCAGCCTCACCGCCAGCGTGCTCGCCGAAGCCGGCTACGACCCGACCTTCGTGATCGGCGGGCAACTGCTGTCAGCCGGTGCGAACGCGCGATTGGGCGCGGGCACGTATCTGGTCGCCGAAGCCGACGAGTCCGACGGCTCGTTCCTGAAACTGTCGCCAGTGATCGCGGTGATCACCAACATCGACGCCGATCACCTCGACCACTACCACGGCGACTTCGCGGAATTGAAGCAGGCGTTTGCGGATTTCCTGCATCGCCTGCCGTTCTACGGCTTGGCGGTGCTGTGCGTGGACAATCCCGAAGTCGCGGAGCTTGCGCAGAACACCGCGCGTTCGACGCTGACGTATGCGATCGATCACGCGGCCGACGTGCGCGGCGTCAACCTGCGCGCCGACGGTGCACGCACGCATTTCGACCTGCTGCTTCCGGGCCAGCCGGCGCTGGCGATCACGTTGAACCTGCCGGGCCGCCACAATGTGTCGAACGCGCTGGCGGCGGCCACGATCGGCTGGCACCTTGGTGTCGAGCCGTATGCCATCAAGCACGCGCTGGAACAGTTCCAGGGCGTCGGACGCCGCTTCCACATCAA
>DATNAW010000009.1:0-30361 GCA_035572335.1 Rhodanobacteraceae bacterium | reverse complement strand
GCCAATGCGCCGTCCTGGGAAGAACCCGCCGTGCTCGATTTCTTCGAGACATCCGGGCGCAATCTGTTCGCCGCGGAAAAGAAGGCCGGGGTGAAATACCACGTGGCGCTTTCGGTGGTCGGGGCGGATCGCCTCACCGCGATTCCCTACATGCGCGGCAAGATCCTGCAGGAAAAATTGATTCGTGCCTCGGGCGTGCCGTACACGATCATCCACTCGACGCAATTCTTCGAGTTCCTCAATGGCATCGCCGGCGACGGGGCGGGCGACAAGGAAATCCGCTTGTCGACGGGCCTGATCCAGCCGATCGCGGCGGACGACGTCGCCGACGCGGTCACGCATCACGCCCTGGCGCCTGCAGTCAACGGCATGGTCGAGATCGGCGGTCCGGACAAGTTTCCACTGGCCGACCTCGTGCGAATGTTCCTCGAACTCATCGGCGACAAGCGCAAGGTGATCGGCGATCCGAACGCGCCGTATTTCGGCGCCGTGTTGAAGACCGATGACCTGATGGCAGGGCCCGATGCACACCTCGGCAAGCTGGATTTCCACGCCTGGTTTGTCAAGACGCAAAAAGCGCGCCACGCCGCTGCGGCGTGACGCATGGTTTGCCACGTGGCTCGAGTGCGGAACCCCGCGTTCCCGGTGACGAGACCCCGTCCGGCTGGTCACAGGCCGGATGCACACCGCAGGCTGCACCTCCCCCCTGGGTGCGCCACAGCGTGTGCCGGCCGGGCCGGAACGCCGCATCGGCCACCTGGCAATTATTCATTCGGCGGCCTGGGTCCAGGCCGCCGCGCCACCTTTTCGAAGGCGCAGCAATGGAGGCACGCCGATGACCCTGCGCACGAATTTCCAGAGCTGGATGAACGAACGCGCCCCGGACGTCGATCGCATGATCAAGAAGCATGTGACCGAATACTACGCGCCGAAGAACTTCAACTTCTGGTACTACTTCGGCACCTGCAGCCTGGTGGTGCTGGTCAACCAGATCGTCACCGGCATCTTCCTTGCGATGAATTACACCCCGACCGTGGCGGGTGCGTTCAACTCGGTGCAGTACATCATGCGCGACGTCCACTGGGGCTGGCTGATCCGCTACATGCACACGACCGGCGCCTCATTGTTCTTCGTGGCGGTTTACCTGCACATGTTCCGCGGCGTCATGTACGGCTCGTTCAAGCGGCCCCGGGAGCTGGTGTGGCTGCTCGGCATGCTGGTTTTCCTGCTGCTGATGGCCGAGGCATTCATGGGTTACGTGTTGCCGTGGGGCAACATGTCGTACTGGGGCGCCAAGGTGATCATTTCGCTGTTCAGCACGATTCCGTTCATCGGGCATGACCTGGTGGTGTGGATCATGGGCGCGCTCGTGCCGGGCGACGCCACCTTGAATCGCTTTTTCGCGCTGCACGTGATCGCGCTGCCGTTGGCGTTGCTGCTGTTGGTGGTGCTGCACATCCTGGCGCTGCACGAGGTGGGCTCCAACA
The DNA here is from genome assembly GCA_035572335.1 of Rhodanobacteraceae bacterium. GTDB lineage: Bacteria > Pseudomonadota > Gammaproteobacteria > Xanthomonadales > Rhodanobacteraceae > 66-474. The sequence continues at coordinate 28,874 of DATNAW010000009.1, read as the reverse complement.
ATCCGGACGGCATCGAGATCAAGAAAGGGCCGAAGGGCAACCGCTGGAACAAGCTCAAGCCCGCGGATGGCATTCCATTCCATCCGTACTACAGCGTCCATGACATTTTTGCCGCGGGCGTCTTCATCACCCTTGGCGCATTCATCGTGTTCTTCGCGCCCACCGCGGGCGGGTGGTTCCTGGAGCACGACAACTTCGTGGCGGCGAACACGCTGGTCACGCCTTCGGACATCAAGCCGGTGTGGTACTTCACGCCGTTCTACGCAATCCTGCGCATGGTCCCGTCGTTCTGGGGCACCGCGGTGTGGGGTGTGATCGCCATGGGCACTTCCATCCTGTTGCTGCTCGCACTGCCGTGGATCGACCGCGGCATCGTTCGTTCGGTTCGCTATCGCGGCTCGGGTTTCCGCATTGCGCTCGGCGTTTTCGTTGCGTCCTTCCTCGGCCTGGGATGGGTGGGAGCCGGAGTCGTTGCGAACGTCATCCACGCAACTTTCCCAGGCGCCAACGTAACGCTGTGGGAAAGCGTTTTTGGGCGCTTGATGGTTCTCGGCTACTTTGGATTTTTCGTGTTCCTCTGGATCTACACACGTTTTCACTTCGAACGCACCAAACCCGTTCCCGAACGCTTGACCTTTGATCATTGATGCGCCGTGCATTCTTTCTTTCAACCAAAAACAGGGGATTCATCATGAGTGACCTGCAACCACCACCCATTTCGATGCTGGACAAACACCATGGCATGGAGTTCGTTCCGCTCTATACGGGCACGGTGCGCGCCAGCGGTGGCGAAGCCAGGCATGGCCGCGCATCGGGCGTGGCGCGTTCGGATGACGGAGCGCTGGACGTGCAATTGCGCATGCCCAAGGCGTGGGGCGGACCCGGCGGCGGCACCAACCCGGAACAACTGTTCGCGGCGGGCTTCGCGTCTTGCTTCCACGGTGCGCTGAGCCTGCTGGCCGCGCGCGCCAAGGTGCCCATTCCCGATGCCGACGTGGTGGCCGCCGTCACGTTCGGCCGCGATCCCGTCGATGGCTATTTCACGTTGCGGGCAGAAATCCACGTGAGCCTGCCGGGTGTCGATCGCGCCATCGCCGGCGAGCTGCTGCGCAATACGGAGCGCATTTGTCCTTACGCGAAGATGGCCAAGGCCGGCATCGAGTGCGTGATCACGCTCGATACGTGACCCCTGCTCGCGCCCGCGTCCAATCACGTGGGGCGTGATGATTTGGTGGATTGGTGCCGGCCGGACAACGTGACATCTCCCTGCCCGGCGCTACCGGCGGGCGGCGTCCATCGCCACTCTTTCCGGCACCGGAGCCGGAGCGGCCACCGGCAATTCTTTTCCACCCCAGCGGAGATACAGACATGAGTTCGATCATCACCCAGGACGGCACCGAGATTTACTACAAGGACTGGGGTTCCGGCCAGCCCATCGTGTTTCATCATGGCTGGCCGCTTTCCGGCGACGACTGGGATGCCCAGATGCTCTACTTCCTGCAGCAGGGCTATCGTGTCATCGCGCATGATCGTCGCGGGCATGGGCGATCGGCCCAGGTGAACGGCGGGCACGACATGGACCACTACGCCGCCGACGTCGCGGCGGTGGTCGAGCATCTGGACTTGCGCGACGCCATCCACGTCGGCCACTCCACCGGAGGAGGCGAAGTCGCGCACTACGTGGCGCGCCACGGCGCGGGCCGCGTCGCCAAGCTGGTGCTGGTCAGCGCGGTGCCGCCGTTGATGCTGAAGACCGCCGCCAATCCCGGCGGACTGCCGATCGAAGTGTTCGACGGCCTGCGCGCGGCACTGGCCGCCAATCGCGCGGCGTTCTACCGCGACTTTGCAGCCGGTCCGTTCTACGGTTTCAATCGCCCCGATGCCAAGGTGGTGCCCGCCGTCATCGACAACTGGTGGCGCCAGGGCATGATGGGCGCCGCCAAGGCGCACTACGACGGCATCAAGGCGTTCTCGGAAACCGACTTCACCGATGATCTCAAGGCGATCGAAGTACCTGCGCTGGTCATGCATGGCGACGACGACCAGATCGTGCCCATCGCCGACTCGGCGCCGCTTTCGGCAAAGCTGCTGAAACGCGGCACGCTGAAGATCTACAAGGGCTTCCCGCACGGCATGCTCACCACGAACGCCGACGTGATCAATCGCGACCTGCTGGCGTTTTTCCGCAGCTGAGCGGAAACGCGATCGCAGGCAAGGCGCGCGGATTGCTGCCGGCAGGTCAACACGGCAGCCGTCTGCGCGGGCCTACTGGCAAACCCCGCGCGTGCCTATTCTCGTTGGCAAGGCGCGCGAGGTATCGGCCATGAATGACAACCACTACGACGTAATCGTGATCGGCTCCGGCCCCGGCGGAGCCAGCCTGGCGCATCGGTTGGCGAAATCGGGCAAGCGCATCCTGATCCTCGAACGCGGCACTTGGCTGCCGCGTGCCGCGGCGAATTGGGATCCGGCCAAGGTGTTCGTCGAGAATGCCTACCGCGCCCATGAAACCTGGTTCGACAAGGCCGGCAAGTCATTCCATCCCGGATTGCATTATTTCGTCGGCGGCAATTCCAAGGTATTCGGTGCGGCGCTGTTCCGTCTGCGCGAGCGCGACTTCGAGACGCTGCAACACGCCGACGGCCTGTCGCCCGAATGGCCATTGAAATACGACGTGTTCGAGCCGTACTACGACGAAGCTGAAAGACTGTTCCACGTACACGGCGCAGCCGGCGAGGATCCGAACGAGCCACACCGGAACGGACCGTTTCCCTATCCGGCGGTGTCGCACGAACCCCGGATCAGCGAGATCTCCGACATCTTCCTGGAGCGCGGCCTGCATCCGTTCCACATGCCGCTCGGCATCCTTCTGGACGAGAAGGACGGCGCGGTGTCGCGCCGCAGCCCCTGCATTCGTTGCAACGCATTCGACGGTTATCCCTGTTTCATGAATGGCAAGGCCGATGCGGAGGTGGTGTGCATCGAGCCCACGTTGGCTGCCCATCCCAATGTCGACTTGTTGACCGGCGCCTACGTGACCCGGCTCGATACCGACGCGCCGGGCCGCAGCGTGAGCACGGTACAAGTGGAACGCAATGGCAAGCAGGAAAGCTACAGCGCGGACATCGTGGTGGTCGCGTGCGGCGCACTGTCGTCGGCGCTGCTGCTTTTGCGTTCCGCCAACGACAAACACCCGCAAGGACTGGCCAATGGTTCCGACCAGGTCGGCCGCAACTACATGCGGCACAACCAGACCGTATTGATGGCGGTGTCGATCGAACCGAACGACACGGTGTTCCAGAAGACCCTCGGCGTGAGCGATTTCTATTTTGGCGATGGCGAATGGGAGTATCCCATCGGCCTCATCCAGATGGTCGGGAAATCGCACCCCGACACCGTTCGCGGCGAGGCACTCCCGGAGTGGCTGGAATGGCTGCCGCCCGAACCTTTCGATTACCTGGCACGACACTCGCTCGATTTCTGGTTATCCAGCGAGGACCTGCCGCGACCCGAAAACCGCATCCGCTACGAGGGGGGTCGCGTCGTGGTCGAACAGACCGACAACAACATGGAAGCGCTGCACCGGTTGCGCGGGAAGCTGGAGATGCTGTTGCGGCCCATGGGCGCGCATCCCCAGTTGATCGAGCGCAAACTCTACCTCGGCAAGGACATCCCGATTGGCGGCACCGCGCACCAGGCCGGCACCGCTCGTTTCGGCGTCGATCCGAAGACATCGGTGCTCGACCTCGATTGCAAGGCACACGAACTCGACAATCTGTATATTGCCGATGCCAGCTTCTTTCCTTCGATCGGCGCGGTGAATCCGACGCTCACCATCGTCGCAAATGCGCTGCGCGTGGCGGATCGCATCGCGGAGCGGATGAACTGAAGAACGCGATGGTGCAGCCCGACCCCGGCAGACGGTGGACATCCATCTGATTGGACGGCAATGTTCCGCAACGCGAACCCTGATGCAGCAGAGGTTCCACGCGCCGACCCCGGAGCGCGATGATGGAGCGATGGTGCCGGTGGGTTGTCCTGCTTTGCACCGTGGTCATGGGAGGCTGCGCGCTCTCGCCGCGCCGTCCGCCTCCTCCGGACTTGATCAGCGATGCCGTACCCGATGGATTCACGACGCGGATCCGGCTGTACTCGGTCGATCGCCGCCACTTCGCAAGTGAACTGCCGCAAATCCTGATCGATCTGCGCCGCGCGACGAAGAACGCCCCGGCAAAAATCCTGGCGCTTTCGGGGGGCGGTGCCAACGCAGCGTTCGGCGCGGGTGCGTTGATCGGCCTGACCCGGGCGAACGCGCGCCCGGAGTTCACGGTCGTCACCGGCGTCAGCGCGGGCGCGCTGATCGCGCCTTTTGCATTCCTGGGACCTTCCTGGGATCCGCAGCTGCGACACGTCTTCGCGAGCGGACGCATCGAGCGGCTGGGACACGCCGTTTCGAAAGTGGCGATCGCGCGAAAGCTGCTGTTTGGCAAGGTCGCAAATCCCCGCGGCCCGCTGGCCGAACTGGTCGACAAGACCTACACGGATGCCATGATCGACGCGATTGGCCGCGATGCGGCTTCGGGCCGCAAGTTGATCGTTGCGACGACCGACCTGGACAGCCAGGAAACGGTGCTGTGGAACATGACAGCCATCGCGTCACGCGGCGGGACGCCGGCACATGATCTGTTCCGCGAGGTCCTGACCGCCTCCGCGAGCGTGCCGGGCGTGTTTCCGCCGGTCCTGATCCGCGTGCGCAAAGGAAACGCGGTGTATGACGAAATGCATGTCGACGGCAGCGTCACGACCCCGCTGTTCATCCTGCCGTTGATTGCACCGACCGTCATCGACCAGGGATTGCAATTGCAAGGCGGCACGATCTACGTGATCGTCAACGGGAGGTTGTCGATGACGCCGGTGGAAACGCCGGTCAACACGCTGAAGGAGCTCGAGGAGAGCTTCTCCGCGCAGATGACCTACAAGACACGCGATGCCGTGGTGCTGGCGCGAGGCCTGGCCCACCGCAGCCACATGCAGTTCAGCATCAGCTCGATCCCGGTGGGCTATCCGGCCGGCAGTTTCCTGGACTTCCACCAGGCGCACATCCGCCAGTTGTTTTCGTATGGCGAGTCCTGTGCGGCACGGGGATTGCTGTGGACGACCGTCGCGAAATCGATCGAACGCAATATTTATCGCCATGTGGGGGCGACGATACCGCCCACGACCGCTTGCCCCGCCTTGGCTCCGCCGCCAGCTCCAGGAACGCCCGTTGAGCAGGTCGAGCACTGAACAATCGAGCGCCAGCAGGACGTGTTGATCTCCGGGTGAAGAAATGGCCGTAACCAAAAGTTGCAGGGACGCGCGGATTTTGTGACGCGCGCCCGTTTGCTTGGAACGATCATTGCTTTGCACCTGTTGCAAACACGGAGGCCACTCCCATGGCCGGCAACGTTCATACAGCCCCAGCACCCATTACACCCAGCCGGTCACCCGACGCGATTGCCCTGCTGCGAGCCAACGGCAAGCTGTTGGCGGCGGCCGACCTCGATGCCGTGGTACGAGCCGCCCGCGAGGTCCTGGGTTGTTTGGTGCCGGGAGCCGAGATCCGGCGCTGTGCGCGGGGCGTCGGAACGCCGGTCACCGCGGGCGCCTTCGGGCAACAACTGCAGATCCCGCTTTCAAGGCGGGAGATCCTCCTCGTTACCGCACCAGGCAACCGCGGCAAGCTCGCATTGCTGAAGGCGGCGGGCGACCTGATCGAAGCGCGCATCGAGACGCTTGGCAAACAGATGGCGCTGGCGGAGTCCGTCGAGCACCTCGGCCGGTCCGAACGCTTGCAGCGCGCACTGTATGCCATCGCCGACCAGGCCAGCTCGGCGGGCGATGACCTGACCACGATGTTCGAGGAGCTTCACGGCATCGTCAGTTCCCTGATGTATGCAGAGAACTTCTACATCGCCCTCTACGACGCTGCACGCGACAGCGTGCGCTTCGCGTATTACGCCGATGTGGCCGATCCGAACATCCCCGATCCGCACGACGACATGTCGATGACGGAAATCCTGCATGGCCCGACCTGGTATGTGCTCCGCGAGGGCAAGCCGCTCCTCGGTCCGCCGGAGATGATGGGTCGCTGCGTATCCGGACCCTTCCACATGGTGGGCGCGGTATGCAAGGACTGGTTGGGGGTGCCCCTGCTTCGCGGAACCGACGTGGTCGGCTGCGTGGTGGTCCAGAGTTACGACGACGCGCACCACTACTCCGAACAGGACAAGACCCTTCTGATCTACGTGGCCCAGCACATCCAGACCGCGCTGGAGCGGCGCCTGGCGCACGCCGAACTGGAACACCGCGTCAGCGAGCGCACGGCGGAATTGCAGCAGCAGGTATTGGAGCGTCAGCGGGGCGAACGGCTGCAGACGGCCTTGTTCCGGATCGCCGAACTTGCCAGCACCACCGACAGCATCGAAGCCTTCTATGCCAACGTCCATAATGTGGTTGGCGACCTGTTGTACGCGCGCAATTTCTACATTGCCCTGTCGTCCGAGGATGGCAGCGAGCTGACCTTCCCGTACCTCGTGGACGAGCGTGACGGTACGCATCCGCCGCGCAAGCGCGCCAACGGCCTGACGGAATACGTGCTGCGGCGTGGCAAGGCCCTGCTTGCGGATTCCGCCGAAGTTTCCCGTCTGCGCGCCGCGGGCGAAGTGGCGTCATACGGACCCGATTCGGAATACTGGCTTGGCGTGCCACTGGTGTGTTCGGAGCGCACGGTCGGAGTGCTGGTCGTGCAGAGCTATTCGCCGGAACGGCGGTACACGCTCCGCGACCAGGAATTGCTGACCTTCGTGTCCTACCACATCGCCAACGCGCTGGAGCGCATACGCGCGGCCGATTCCCTGCGGTGTGCCTACTCCGACCTTGAACGCCGGGTGGACGAACGCACCGGCGCACTGGCGCTGGCCAACAGTGACCTGCGTGCCGAGATCGCCGAACGCGAGCGCGTGGAGGAGCGCCTGAAGCATGAAACCCTGCACGACCCCCTGACCGGCCTGCCCAACCGCACTCAACTGACGCAGCGGCTGGCGCGCGCACTCGCATGCTATCGCGCGGACCCAGGCAACGGTTTCGCGGTGCTGTTCATGGACCTCGATCGTTTCAAGGTGATCAACGACTCGGTCGGCCACCTGGTGGGCGATGATCTGCTGTTCGAAGTCGGCAAGCGCATCGGCTCATGCCTGAAGTCCACCGACATGGTGGCGCGGCTGGGCGGTGACGAATTCAGCGTACTGTTGGAAGGCGTTACGGACCAGGACGCGGCAACCCGCATTGGCGAACGCATCATCCATGCCCTCAACGCGCCCTTCTGGCTCGCTTCCCGGGAGATATTCACCTCCACCTCCATCGGCATCACATTGGCCGCGCCGCACTACCAAAGCCCCGACGAGTTGCTGCGGGACGCCGACTCGGCGATGTACCGCGCCAAGGCGGAGGGACGGCACCGCTGCGTGGTGTTCGATGATGACCTGCGCAAGGAAGCGGTATCGTTGCTGGAAATCGAAAACGATCTGCGCCGCGGCCTGACGCGCAACGAGTTCGTGCCGTATTACCAGCCGATCGTGAACCTCGATACCGGCAACGTCATCGGTTATGAAGCACTGATGCGCTGGCGCCACCCGCGGCGCGGCATCGTGTTGCCGGGCGAATTTCTCGGCGTCGCCGAAGACACCGGAATGTCCGAAGCCATGGATTGGCAGATTTTCACCCAGGCGTGCCGCGATGCCAATGCGCTGGCGGGAAACGGTGATGCGTTCGTGAGCATCAACCTGTCGGCACGCCATTTCCGTGATGCCAAGCTCGATCAGCGCCTGCTGGGGCTGCTGGCCGAGTACGCGGTACCGGCGTCGCGTTTCCGCATCGAAGTCACCGAACGCGCGCTTCTGGAAAACACGCCCGCCGTAAAGCGCGTGCTGCAAATTTTCCGCCATGCCGGCATTGGTGTTTCGCTGGATGATTTCGGCACGGGGTATTCGTCGCTGTCCTACTTGCACCAGTACCCGCTGCAAATGCTCAAGATCGATCGATCGTTCGTCGCCGATCTCGCCAAAGGCGATGAAGGCGGCGGCTCGGCGGTGATTCGTGCGATATTGGCCATGGCCGAAGCCCTTTCGATGCAGGTGATCGCCGAGGGGGTCGAAACCGCGGGGCAGCGCGATCAGCTGCGCAAGCTGGGTTGCCATTATGTCCAGGGGTTCCTGTATTCGAAGGCGCAGCCTCTCGATACATGGATCGGAGGCGCTGCGCCCGTTTTCGCGGTGTGACGTGCGTTCGATCCACTGGACGTAACCGGTTGGGTTCCGCCAGCGAACACTCGGCATGGCCGCCAAATCGATCCTCGGGAAATTTGCTGTCGCGCCGCTCCCCGTGCCCGCGGATTGGTATGCCATCCCGCTGCGGCTGATCGTGGGACTCGGGTTCTTCGAACACGGTTACGCCAAGCTGGCAAGGGGACCGGATTCGTTCATCGCGATCCTGCATGCGATCGGCATGCCGCTGGCGCACCTGCTGGGCTGGGCAACCGTCGTGGTCGAACTGATGGGCGGGCTGCTGATCCTCGCCGGCGCTTTCGTTCCGATTGCGGCGGTGCCGATGATCGTCGTGCTCCTGGTCGCGATCTTCACCGTGCACCTGCCCAATGGGTTCAGTTCGATCAAGCTGCTTTCCTACGACGCGGCCGGTGCGCATTTCGGCCAACCCGGCTACGAGACCGACCTGCTGTATGTCGCGGGTCTCCTCGCGCTTTGCGCGGGTGGCGCAGGTCCCTTCTCGCTGGATCGCTGGTTGAAGAAACGCCGGACCGCTTCCTGAGATCGTCGCGGGATGTGCGAACCTGCAAACGCGACGCTCAAGCCGAGGTCCGCGCCACGAACTTCAACGCCAGCGCGTTCATGCAGTAACGCAATCCGGTCGGGCGCGGGCCGTCATCGAAGACGTGGCCGAGGTGTCCCTGGCAACGCGCGCAACGGATTTCGGTGCGCAGCATGCCGAAACTGGCGTCGCCGAGTTCGATCACGTTGTGCTTGGAAATCGGCTGCCAGAAGCTCGGCCAGCCCGTGCCGGAATCGAACTGGGTGGCATCGTCGTACAGCGCGGTGGCGCAACCCGCGCAGCGATAAAGGCCGCGTGCGGCCGGGCGTTCATGCGGTTCGCTGAAAGCAGGCTCGGTCCCGCCGCGGCGCAGGATTTCGAACGCGGCCGGCGACAGCCGTTGGCGCCACTCGGCATCACCGAGTACCAGCCGCGGCACGCGCCGCGGACCGAGATCGCGGCCGTCGTCAGCGAAGATTTCCAGTAGCACGCTGCCCGGCTCGGTATGGATCGTTCCGGGCAACGCATTGTCGGCGGTGGCGGCCAACAGGCGCGGCAGGGCGAAACCGCCGCCGATCACCAGTGCTGCACCGCCCGCCACGCCCAGGCGCAGGAATCGGCGCCTTTCGGCCCTCAGCACTTCGTTGTTGCGCGACATGGAGCCTCCGCGGATGGAGTGTTTGAGTTGTATTCGTCGAGACCTCGCCACGGGTTACGTTGCGGCGTGAAGTAACCATGGCATCGGATGCAGCGAATCAGGCTGTGGACAGGCTCACCGGTTCCAGGCATGTCCCTCTTGACCACCGACACGGTGTGGGTGCTATATGACGGGATCGCCCCGCCATCGGATCGCCGCGTCCACGTGTCAGCCGACAATGCCAATGCCGACGCGTCGCCCGAACGCCGGCGCGCCGCGTGGATGGCCGCCGCGCAAGCGGGCGATCGCGTCGCCTACGAGCGCGTGCTCGCCGACTCGCTGGCGCTGATCCGCAACGTGGCGCGCCACCACCGCGTGCCGGTCGACGCGCTCGACGACGTGGTGCAGGAAACCCTGCTCACCGTGCATCGCGTTCGCCATACCTATGATCCGGCGCGTTCCTACGATGCCTGGCTCGCCGCCATTGCCGGCCGCCGCGCGATCGACATGCTGCGCGGCCACGGCCGCCGCCAACGCCGTGAAACCCACGACGAATTTGCATTCGAGCAGCTGGCCGGGCACGAAGACGCCAGCGCCGTGAGCGAACGCGCACAGGAGGCCTCGCGTTTGCACGCGGCGATCGCGGGATTGCCGCCGGGCCAGCGCGAAGCGGTCGAGCAGCTGGGCCTCAAGGAACGTTCGTTGGCCGAAGCGGCTTCGGAGACCGGCCGCAATACTGGCGCTTTGAAAGTGAACCTGCATCGCGCGCTGAAGGCACTGCGGGGCCGCCTGCATGGAGATTCGTAACGACATGTCGTCCGAGCCACGCCACCAGGCATTGATCGACACGCTCGGCGCCGAGTTGACGCCGGTGCGGCGCCTGCCACCGCCATGGCTGCGCGCGTTCGGCTGGCTGCTGGTCGTCGCGGCGATCGCGGCGGCGCTGCTGATGCACTACGGCACTGCGCCGATGCTGCGGCGCTGGGCCGGCGCACCCGATCTGGCCTGGGCTGCCGCGGGTGCGGTGCTCACGACCGCGTGCGCCGCGTGGGCGGCGTTCGCGCTGGGCGTGCCGGGACGTTCGCGCGCCTGGGCATGGTTGCCACTGCCCGGTGCGCTGCTGTGGATCGGGGCCAGCGGCCTCGGCTGCCTGCGCACGTGGCTCGCGCCCGGCACCAGCGTCGCCAGCCTCCATCAATCGACCGATTGCCTGGTGTTCATCATCAGCTTCTCGATCCCGCTGTCGGCACTGATGATCCTGTTGCTGCGCCGTGCGTGTCCGCTGCGGCCGATCCGCACCGCGATCCTGGTGGGCCTGGCCAGCGCGGCGGCTTCGGCGAGCCTGCTGGAAATCTGCCACGCCTACGATGCGGCCGCGACCGACCTGCTGACGCATGCGCTGGCCGTGGCCATCGTGATCGCGGCGAACGCGGCAATGGGTGGACGGCTGTTGTCGCGGCGTTGATGTAACCGGCGGCGCACTTCCGGCGAAAGGGGAATGGAGGCGGCACGGCCGCCTCCCAACTTTCAGCCAGAAGGATCCATCCATGAACGCACGCATGTTCGCCGCCCTCCCCCTTGCGATTGCCGTCGCTGTTCTTGCCAGCGCGCCCGCGCTCGCACAGGACGCCGCGCCCGCCAGTTCCGCTTCGGCCATGTCGCAGGACGGCATGCAGCGCAAGGACGCGATGAAGGATTCCATGCACAAGCACGGCATGATGAAAAACGACGCGATGCACGGCGATACGATGAAGCACATGGCCGCGCATCACGGCAAGATGATGAAGCAAGGCGATTCGATGAAGATGAAGCAATCCGCGACCGAACCCATGAGCAGCGGAGGCTGATTCGTCCCGGTCACGTTTTCACCTTGCAATGGAACGGCCAAGGACGGCCATCGTGATGAAACGCGCAGTGGCGCCTTCGCTCGGCTAAATTGCTCGCCTCTCCTCCGCGAGAACGAGCCATGATCGACTTCAGAAGCGATACCGTCACCCGCCCGACGCAAGCCATGCGCAACGCCATGGCGGCCGCCGAGGTGGGCGACGACGTCTATGGCGAAGACCCAACCGTCAACGCGCTCGAAGCTCTTGCCGCGGAAATGTCGGGCATGGAAGCCGCGGTGTTCGTCTGCAGCGGCACCCAGAGCAACCTGATCGCGTTGCTGAGCCACTGTCAGCGCGGCGACGAATACATCGTCGGGCAGCAGGCGCATACGTACAAATACGAGGGCGGCGGCGCGGCGGTATTGGGCGGCATCCAGCCACAGCCGCTCGAGTTCTGCGCGGACGGCACGCTGGATCTGAAGCAGGTCGCCGCCGCGATCAAGCCCGACGACAACCATTTCGCACGCACGCGACTGCTGTGCCTGGAGAACACGATGGGCGGCAAGGTGTTGCCGCTCGACTATCTGCAACGCGCACGCGCGTTCGCGGACACGCACAAGCTCGGGCTGCACCTGGATGGCGCGCGCGCCTTCAACGCTGCCGTGAAACTCGGCGTGCCGATCAACGCGATCAGCCGCCACTTCGACACGGTGTCGCTGTGCCTCTCGAAAGGACTCGGCGCACCCGTGGGTTCCGTGCTGTGCGGACAACGCGACCTGATCCTGCGGGCGCGTCGTTGGCGCAAGGTGGTCGGGGGCGGCATGCGCCAGGCCGGCATCCTGGCCGCCGCGGGAATCATCGCGCTGAAGCAGCACGTGGAACGGCTGGCGGAAGACCACGCAAACGCGCAGCGCCTTGCCGACGGCCTGGCCGGGATTCCCGCGCTCAAGGTCGATCCGTCATCCGTGCAGACCAACATGGTATTTTGCACGATCCAGGAAAGCGACACGGATCCCTTGCGGGTTCACTTGAAAGCGAACGGCATCCTGATCGGCAGCGGCACCTCATTGCGCCTCGTCACGCATCTGGATATTTCCACAAGCGACGTGGACAAGGCCATCGCTGCATTCGGCGGTTATTTCGCGACGAGGCAGCCACGCGATTGATCGAAACGCCGGCCATGAGCCTCCAGTGCGGCCGCCCTGACCATGCATGCAGCGATACCGCGCGCCAGTGCGGCGCATTAGACTGAACGCTGGATTCCATCGGGCACCCCCATGAACACCGCTTCCGATGCGGCGCCATCCCCCGCCCGCAATCGGCTCTTCGCCAACCGCAACTTCAGCCTGCTGTTCGGCGGCAGTTCGGTATCGGCGTTCGGCGACCAGTTCACGCTGGTGGCGTTGCCGTGGCTGGTACTCAAGCTCACCGGAAATCCCGCCGCGCTGGGCATCGTGCTGGCGGTGATGGCGTTTCCGCGCGCGGCCTTCATGCTCATCGGTGGGGCGGTGGTTGACCGGATGTCGCCGCGCGTCGTATTGCTCGGCGCGCGCGCCGCCAATGCCGCGTGCATCGTGATCCTCGCCATGCTGGTGCTGGCCGGCGCCATCCAGATGTGGATGGTGTACCTGCTCGCGCTCGGCATCGGCCTGTCCACGGCATTCGCGTATCCCGCGGGCTCCGCGATCCTTCCGCAACTGGTGCAACCGCAGCAGCTGCGCGCCGCCAATGCGATGTTCATGGGCATGCGCCAGCTCAGCATGATCGGCGGTCCGGTGCTGGCGGGCTTCGTGATCGCGCTGGGTGCGCATCACGCGCCGTCGGCGCAATCGTTGCCGGATGCCAGCGGGCTGGGTACCGCGTTTGCGATCGACGCCGCGAGCTTCGTGTTCTCGCTGGCGTCGCTGGCGCTGATCCGTATCCACGGCGATTTCCATCCGCCGAAAAACAGCAGCGGTGTGTTCGCCAGCATCGCCGCGGGCGTGCGTTACGTATGGGCCGACGTGCCGCTGCGCGCGTTCGTGATCTATGCGAGCTTCGTGTCGGTGTTCATCGGCGGCCCGATCCAGGTGGGCCTGCCGGTGCTGGCCGATACGCGCATGGACCTCGGCGCGGCGTCGCTCGGCATTCTCATGACTGCGCAAGGCGTCGGCATGTTCATCGGCAGTTTTCTCTCGGGTTTTGCGCAGCGCGCGATGCGAGGACACCTGGGTGTGATGGTGCTGGGCATCGACAGCCTGGTCGGCCTGACGCTGGTCGCGTTGATGCTGGTGCACGCCACGTACACCGGCGCGGCGTTGCTGCTGTGCACGGGCCTGCTCGGCGGCATCGTGCAGATCGCGATCTTCACCTGGATCCAGCAACGCGTGTCGCAGCAAATGATGGGCCGCACCATGAGCATCCTGATGTTCACCTTCATGGGGCTGGGTCCGTTGTCGGCCGCCGCAGCCGGCGCGCTGCTGAAAGTGATCTCGCTGGCCGCGCTGTTCGGCCTCGCCGGCTTGACGCTCACCGTGATCGCGCTCTGCTGTCTCGCCAGTCCGCAGATGCGCAGCATCCGCGCGCTGCAGCCGCAGCCGGCGAAGGCTTGAAGCGGTGCGGCATGCATCGCAGGTATCCTCATTCGCGGGGACTCCATGCGTTCGTTGATCCGCCTGGCTTGCATGTTCGCTTTCGGCTTGCCTGCGTTGGTCACGCAAGCGGCACCCGCGCCGTCCTATGACCTCGCCATCCGCAACGGGCACGTGATCGACGGCACAGGCTCACCCTGGTACGCCGCCGACATCGCGATCAAGGATGGCCGCATCGCGGCGATCGGCCGGCTCGGCGACGTCGATGCGAAGCAGGTCATCGATGCGCACGGCATGGTGGTCACGCCCGGCTTCATCGACATGCTGGACCAGTCGGGGCACACGTTGCTGGTGGACGGCCATGCGCCATCGAAAATCTTCCAGGGCGTCACGACGCTGATCACCGGCGAAGGCGAGTCGGCCGCACCGCTCAATGACAAGATCCTGGCGGAAGAAGGCGCGCACGCGAAGCCGGCGTGGCGCACGCTTGGCGAGTACTTCGACGTGCTGCAAAAACACGGCATCGCGGTGAACTTCGGCACCTACGCGGGCGCCGCCACCGCACGCGAAATGGTGATCGGTTACGGCGACCGTCAACCGACGCCGGACGAACTGAAGCAGATGCAGGCGATCGTCGCGGACGCGATGCGTGACGGTGCGTTCGGCGTCTCGACGGCGTTGCAATATCCACCCGCTACCTACAGCAGCACGCCGGAATTGATCGCGCTGGCAAAGACGGCAGCGGGCTTCGGCGGCATCTACGCCACCCACATGCGCAGCGAGGGCAACGGCGAAGCGGCCGCACTCGGCGAGGTGTTCGACATCGCGCGCAGCGCGCACATCCCGGTCGAGATCTTCCACCTCAAGGTCGCGGGCCACGAGAACTGGGGCAGCATGCCGAAGGTGATCGCGAAGATCGACGCGGCGCGTGAGCACGGTCTGGACATCAGCGCCGACACCTATGCGTACACCGCGTGGGGCAACGACCTCGCCTCGTTCATTCCGCCGTGGGCACACGCCGGCGGCAACGCCGCGCTGCTCAAGCGACTGAAGGATCCGCAAACGCGTGCACGCATCGAGAAGGACATGCGGACGCCTTCGGATGCCTGGAGCAACGACTGGTTGGAAGTGCCCGGTCCGCACGCGGTGGAAATCACCTCGGTGCACAGTCCGGCGCTGAAGCCATTCGAAGGCAAGCGCCTCGACGAGGTGGCCGAAGCGTGGCATGAAAAACCGATCGATGCACTGCTCGACATCCTGATCAAGGACGACGCCGCCACCGATGTCGCTGTGTTCGGCATGTCGCAACCGGACGTCACGCTGGCGCTGAAGCAGCCATGGGCATCGATCTGCGACGATGCGGCAGCGCAGGCGCTGACAGGCAAGCTCGGCCAGGGCCATCCGCACCCGCGCGCCTACGCCGCGTTCGCGCGGATCATCGCGAAGTATGTGCGCGAGGATCACGCTTTGACCTTGCCGGACGCGATCCGCAAGATGACCGCACTGCCGGCGCAGCGCATGGGCCTCACACAACGCGGCGTCATCAAGGTGGGTATGTCGGCCGACATCGATGTTTTCGATCCTGCGGCGTTGCGCGCACCTGCGACGTTCGAGCAACCCAAGCAACTTGCGCAAGGCATGTCGTGGGTGCTGGTCAACGGCGTGCCGGTGATCGCCGGCGGCAAGATGACGCAAGCGTTGCCCGGCAAGGTGCTGCGCGGGCCGGGTTACAAGAGGAGCAATCAATAGCCGTCGCTGTCGAAATGCGTGGCGCCGGTTCGTCGTTGGATCAGAAGGACCATGGAAACGACGATGACCACTGCAACCTGTCCGTGCCCGATTGCACTCCCTTCCCGCCTACGCACGGTCGTTCCGGGCTTCCTGCAGCGCCACCGGGCGGTGCTGGAAAAATCCGGACCCTACGCTGCCATCGCATTGGTTTTACCCGGCGGCTTCTTCCTTGCACTGCTGCTTTGGCTTTATCGCCGGCATCAAAGGCTTGCCAAGGCCACGGCAAACAAGGTGTCTCGGTGTCTCGTAACGACATGCACGGAACGCCCTTCACGGGCTGATCACGATGCGGCATCCGGCGTACCGAACCAGAAGACAAGCGCGTCGGCGAGCCCGTCATCCGAGCCGTCACCAATCCAGGCGACATGGCCATCGGGCCGCACCAGTACCGCGGCGGGCGCGTGGACTTTGCCGATCACCGGCAATTCCCACGCGCCCGTGTATTTCGCGTCCACATATCCAACCCGGTCCGACCACGGAGCGATATCCAGACGATCCAGCGGCGCGAAGTTGATCAGCAGCGGCCTCGCGTCGTGCATCAACGCGAACACGCGCGTCGGCTCGTTCGCAATCAACACGTCGAGATCGGGCATGCGCCGGCCCAGCAGCGGATGTCCTTCACCCAGGTCGTAATGGATGTCCAGCGCCGTGATCTCGCCGGCCATGCGTTTGCGCGGTTCGTACATCCGCAGCAAACCGGAGACGATTTCCGCCAGCGCCAGCATGCGATCGTCGCGCCGGCCGATCGCAACGTGCGCCATCGTGGTGCGCAGCACGCGCGCGGCCACCGGATGGCGCTCGGCGTGGTAGGTGTCGAGCAGGCTTTCGGGCGATATCTCCTTCACCACCTGCGCCAGTTTCCAGCCCAGGTTCATCGCGTCCTGCACGCCGGTGTTGAGGCCACGGCCGCCCACCGGCGCGTGCAGGTGCGCGGCGTCGCCGGCCAGCAGCACGCGACGGTCGCGATACGTTTCTGCCTGCCGGGCCATGTCGGTGAAGCGCGAAATCCAGGTGGGATCGTGGATGCCGAAGTCGGCACCGTATGCCTCGACCAGCGCCGCGCGGATGTCGTCGAGTGTCGGTTGCTCCGTCGCGCCCACCTGGCGTTCGGTGGATACCAGGGCGATGCGGCCGTCGTCCAGTTTGCCGATCGCGTGCATGCCGGCGTCGTTGTAGCGGAAGCCCAATTCCGGTTCCTGCGACATGCTGGCCTCGCAGATCAGCCAGCTCGTCGACGCATCCCAGCCCGGAAACGCGATGCCCGCCGCCTTGCGCACCGCGCTGCGCGCGCCATCGCAACCGACGAGGTATCGTGTGCGCACCGCGCTGCCGTCGGCGAGTCGCACGTCGACACCTGTTTCGTCCTGCGCCAAACCCGTCACCTCGCGTTCGCGGTGGATCGGCACGCCCAGCTCGCCGACCCATTCGGCCAACGTGCGTTCGATGCGGCCCTGCATCAGCCCGAGGGTGTAGTTGTGTCGTGTGGGAAAGTCGCTGATGTCCAGCGGAACGTGGAAGTGCACCACCGGATACGTCTTGCCCTGCGAGAGAAATCGCTCGGCGATGCCGCGCTGGTCCAGCACCTCGATCGTGCGCGGGTGCATGCCGCGCGCGCGCGTGCCTTCCAGCTCCTGCGTGGCGCGCCGCTCAATGATGCCGACATCCACGCCCGCCAACTTCAACTCGGCCGCCAGCATCAATCCGGTCGGACCGCCGCCGGCGATGACCACGTCATGTTCGCGGATTGCGGACGAATCTTTTTTCGACGAAGACAAACCCATTCGCACCTCCAATCGCCTGTGTCCCGATCTCCGGGCGGGCAATTGGACGGCATCACCCGGGGCTTGCCGCAAGCCCCGTCCCTGCTAGGATATTGATAGTGGCGAGGAGAGCAATTCTTCTCGCCCATTTTTTTGCCCGCTTGATCGGACCCAGCGTCACCGTAATCAGGGCTGCTTCTGTTTCGACGAAGCCGCCTCCGCGCGCTGCTTCGCCCGTTCCGCTTCGAAACTTTTGCGTGCTGCTTTTGCGTACACCCGGCATCCCGCCGGATCCACCAGCGCATTCGCGTCGCCCTCCTCATGCTTCGCCACTCGCTCCCAGAAATCCACCATCTCCGGATGCGGAGCGATCGGGATGTCGCAAGGCAGTGCTGCGACCACGTCGAAACTGCGTTCGAACGCCTTGACGATGTCCGGATCGCCGGCCAATCGGAAGCCCGGCGCCGAAAGGCTGCCGACGTCGACCACGTGCAGGCAACGCGTGCGCTCGCACGAAGTCCACGCCCAGGTTGTATTGCCTGGCGTGTGTCCCGGCGTCGCGTGCGCCGTCAGCACCAGATCGCCCAGGTGCAGATGTTCGCCGTCGGTCACCGTGCGCGCCACGTGCACCGGCGGAAACGGAAACCGGTCGCCGTATTGCGGGTCATCATGGCCGCCGCGTTCGAGCAGCGGTGCGTCCGCGGCATTCGCAATCACCTGCGCGCCCGTGTCGTGCGCGAGCCGCGCGATGCCGCCCGCGTGGTCGGAATGCGCGTGCGAATTGAGGATCCACTTGATGTCGCGTAGCGCGACGCCGAGGGTCCGGATGTTCGCTTCGATCAGCGGCGCATCGCCGGGCACGCCGCCGTCGATCAACACATCGCCTGTCGGCGCGGTGACGAGGAAAACGCCAAGGCCGCGAGGCCCGACGCACCACGTGTTGCCATAGATGCGAAATGGCTTTTGTGGCGCCGTCCACGAGGGGTTCTCCTCGATGTTGGCACGCTCCGATGCCGGCATTTGAAATGCAGCCGCCGGATCGCTCGCGGTCTCTTGCTGCCCGGAAGGCAGCTGCGCATGCAAGCCCGGGGTCACCAGAGCGAAAACGAGAGCCGCAGCCAGGGCGATGCGCATGTTCGAGTTGCCGTGCGGGAGGAACGCTCAGGATAAGACACGCTTTCCTGTCTGGCGATCCAACGTCACGTGTCGAATGCGCCTGCAAACGCTGGCGCGGTCTTCCCGATGCAATCGACCTGCCGTTGCTCGATGGCGCCGTTTCGCCGTATCCCGGGGTCTCGGCCGCCATCTGTCCGCAGCGTTCGCCGATGACGCCGGTTTTTCGATTCGCACGCGTTGACGGGGGTCATGCGGCACGTCGTATCCGCCGGCTCTGCATCAGTGCGGTGACGTGCAGCATCATGAAAATCGGCACGAGGAATACCGGGACGACCAGCAACGGCAAGGTCGCCATGGGCGCGGTGCTTGTCGATCCCGGCGCCGCCACGGCCATCGAAGCGCCAAGGCCGAGGGCGACGACGAGGTCGAGGATGCCGAGCCAGTTCCAGCGGATGAACGTCGTGCTGGTGGCGAAATCCGGGTGGCGCGCCAGGCCGAGGATCATCCATGGAGCCGCGAAGCCGACAGCCATGTCGCCCAGGCCGGCAGGGAGGGCGAACAAACCCGGCAGCACCTCGTATGCGTACAGGAACAGGAAACCCAGCCCTGCGAACCGCCACGCCTGCATGCCGGCGACCAGCCGCAGGTCGATCGCAAGGATGAAAGCGCGGAACGCGGACGAGAACCGCAGCATCGCGAAGAAAGCCAGCAGCGGCGCCATGAAGCCGATCGCCATGCCAATGGGCGGCGCGCCCGGCCGGCCAAGGAAAGCACCCTTGACTCCGAGCGATGCGACGAGCACGAACCAGATCGCGAGAACAAAAACGACGCCCAGGCGAATGCCGCTTGGCGTGGCGGAACCGGATGGATGTGGAAGGACGGTCGCAGACATGACGGGGCTCCAGTTACTTGCATTTTGCAAGTGAGCAGCCACCGTACCATACTGACTTGCAATCAGCAAGTTACTTCTGAATCCGGCATGGGCACCACCAAACCTTTCACGCGATCACCCTGCGCGGTCGCCAATTCGCTCGACATCGTCGGTGACAAGTGGTCGCTGCTGGTGGTGCGCGACCTGTTGCACGGCAAGCGCACGTACAAGGAGCTTGCGGATTCGCCGGAACGCATCCCGACCAACATCCTCGCGGATCGCCTCAGGCGCCTCGAAGAAGCGGACATCGTCGGCAGTACGCCGTACCAGCAGCGTCCGGTGCGCTATGCCTACACGCTCACGCCCAAGGGCAAGGACCTTGGCGAGGTGCTGCTCGCGTTCGTGCGCTGGGGCAAACGGCACATCCCGGGAACGATCGTGTTGGGAGAAGCCCGGGCGAACGGCGGCCGCAACGAGCGGAAGCCACCTGCGCGGGTGCGGCGCGGGCGCACGAAACGGGAAGGTTGACGGGCGCCTTCGTCGCCAATCGACGATCGCTAGAATGACGGACTCGGCCGTTCGTCCGGACCGTCGGCTTCGCGCATGCACCTCACCCGCAACCTCATCCTCAACACCGACAGCTACAAGGCCGGCCACTGGCTGCAGTATCCGCCGGGCATGGATGCGACGTTCTTCTATCTGGAAAGCCGCGGTGGCGAATACGAGCGCACGCTGTTTTTCGGATTGCAGTCGATCCTGAAGGAATATCTTTCGCAGCCGGTGACGGCAGCGATGATCGACGAGGCGAAAACATTCTTCGCCACGCACGGCGAGCCGTTCAACGAAGCCGGCTGGCGGCACGTCGTCGACGCGCACGGCGGGAAACTACCGCTGCGCATCCGCGCGGTCGCGGAAGGCACGGTGGTACCGACGCACCAGGCATTGATGACGATCGAGAGCACCTGTCCCGATTGTTTCTGGGTGCCGTCGTACATCGAAACGCCGTTGATGCGCGTGTGGTATCCGGTCACCGTCGCGACGATCAGCTGGCAAGTCAAGCAGACGATCCGCGAATTCCTCGACAGGACCAGCGACGATGCGGCCGCGCAGCTTCCGTTCAAGCTGCACGACTTCGGTTCGCGCGGCGTGTCCAGCGCGGAGTCGGCGGCGCTGGGCGGCATGGCGCACCTCGTCAACTTCAAGGGCACTGACACGGTGCTGGGCGTGCTGGCCGCACGCGAATATTACGGCGAGGACATGGCCGGGTTTTCGATCCCCGCCGCCGAGCACAGCACCATCACCGCTTGGGGCAAGGATCGCGAGCTCGACGCCTACCGCAACATGCTGCGGCAATTCGCCAGACCGGGTTCGATCGTCGCATGCGTGTCGGACAGCTACGACCTGTTCCACGCGATCGAGGCGATGTGGGGTGGCGCGTTGCGCGAGGAAGTGATCAGGAGCGGCGCAACGCTGGTGGTGCGGCCCGATTCCGGCGATCCCGCCGACGTCGTGCATCGCACCCTGAGCCTGTTGAACGCGGCGTTCGGCAGCACGATGAACGCGAAGGGCTATCGCTTGCTGAAACACGTGCGCGTGATCCAGGGCGACGGCGTGAACCCCGACTCGATCCGCCTGATCCTGGAACGCATCACGCACGCGCGCTATTCGGCTGACAACATCGCGTTCGGCATGGGCGGCGCGCTGCTGCAGAAGCTCGATCGCGACACCCAGAAGTTCGCGCTGAAGTGTTCCGCCGCGCGCATCGACGGCAAATGGATCGGCGTGTTCAAGGATCCGGCCACCGATCATGCGAAGGCGTCCAAGCGTGGCCGGCTGACGCTGGCACGGCACCGGGACTACGGCACCTTCAAGACCGTAGCGCTGTCGGATGGCGCGATCGAAGGCGACGCCGCAACGCTTGGCACGGGCTGGGAAGATGCGATGGAAACAGTGTGGGAGAATGGCTCCATGCTGCGCGACTGGCATTTCGCGGACGTGCGCGCACGCAGCAGCGGCTAGCTTCGCCACGGGGTTTGTCCGGAACACGGAGGTTCCATGACCGACACGACGCCCCCCTCGACGCTTCTCGTCAAACCTGTCACCGAAATCCCCGACGGCAATCTCGCCGCACTGCGGCGCAAGGCGCGCGATTGCCGCGCGTGTCCACTGTGGAAACCGGCCACGCAGACCGTTTTCGGCAAAGGACCGGCCGATGCGACGATCATGCTGATCGGCGAGCAGCCGGGCTTGCACGAGGACATGCAGGGCGAGCCCTTCGTCGGGCCGGCCGGGCGCATGCTCGATCACGCACTGGCGGAAGCCGGCCTCGACCGCGGCGCGCTGTACCTCACCAACACCGTCAAGCATTTCAAGTACGCGCAGCGCGGCACGGCGAAATTGCACAAGCGCGCCAACGCGGCGGAGCAGGCCGCGTGCCGGATGTGGCTGGCGGCGGAACTCGCGCGCGTGCGGCCGAAGATCATCGTCGCGCTGGGCGCGATGGCGGCGCAGACGTTGTTCGGCAACGCCTTCCGCCTGTCACGCCAGCGCGGCGAATGGCACGCGCTGGGCGAGCACGTGCACGCGACGGCGACGTGGCATCCGTCGGCGATCCTGCGCGGGCGCGGCCACAGGGACGCGATGTACCGTCAACTGGTCGCGGATCTGCGCGCGATCGCGGACATCCGTTGACTCGTTCTCAGGGATGTTGCTGCGACAGTGTTTGCACCGCCGCGTCGAGATCGCTGTCCTTGTCCTTGTACGCCTCGCCCAACGGGCGCTCAACCGGCACGTCCACCGGGCGCGGGTGCAGTTCCATCGGCTGGCCGTCTTCGGTGGTGATGGTGATGAACGGCAGGCGCACGGTCGAGCCGTCGATCAGCTTCTCGTTGCTGGTGTAGATGATCCAGCCCGCGGTCGGTTCGCCCACCACCTTGCCGAGGCCGAGTTCGCGATAGCCTTCGCTGAAGTCCTCGCCGTCGGACAGGGTGACGCGATTGGTGACCAGCACCGTCGGGCGTTCCAGCGCGCGCTGCCCGAGGATGCTGCGCGCGGGCTGTGCATCCTCGAAACCGCGGAAGGTCATGTTGAGATACGGCTTGCGCGACAGCACGTCGAGCGCGTAGGCATTGACGAAACCGCCGAAGTTGTTGCGCTCGTCGATCACCACGCCTTCGCGGGTCATGTTCTGCGCGTCGAGGTCGCGATAGAGCCGGCGCAGCGACGTTTCGGACATGTCAGCCAGATGCACGTAGCCCAACTTGCCGCCGCTGATCTTCGCGACGTAGGCGCGATTGCGCGCGACCCACGCGTCGTAGGCGAGTGCACCGAGCGTGCGGCTGTCGATCGGCTTCACCTCGACGTTGCGCGTGCCATGCCTGCCCGCGACGCGCAGCGCGGTCTTCTTGCCGATGCGGTTTTCCAGCAGCGCGTACAGGTCGTCGCCCGCGCCGATCGCGTGGCCATCGACCGCCTGCAGCGTGTCGCCGACCTCGATGCCGGCGATCGCGGCGGGCGACAGCGGCACAACCTGCACCACACGCAGCGTGCCGTCGCGTTCATACGCGGCGGTATCGAACACCAGGCCCAGCCGGCCGGTGACCGGCTGCGAGTGTGCATTCGCACGCACACCCGAGTGCGAAGCGTTCAACTCGCCCACCAACAGGTTCATCAGCCAGGTCACGTTGGCCGGCGTCGGCGCGCCCGCGATCAGCGGCGCGTACTCGGCGCGCACCGCGTTCCAGTCGACGCCGTTCATCCGTGGATCGTGGAAGTTGTCGCGCAGCCATGTCCACGCCTGGTCGAACGCGGTCATCTTGTCCTGCGCGAAATCGATGTCCACTTCCGCGTTCAACGCAATCGACTTCGGCTTGCCGCCCTCGGCGACCGGGACCGAGAACAGCTTGCCGTCGTCGAGGTAGTAGATCGTCTTGCCATCGGGACTGAACTGCGCGTCGGCCTTGTCGCCGCGGGTGGAGGTCAACTGGCGCGCGACCGGCGGCTCGCCTGAAAGCGGATCGAGCGACCACGCGTAAAGGTTGGTGCGGCCGGCGACGCTTGCAGTGATCACCAGTGTCTTGCCGTCCGGACTGAGCACGATCGATTGCGCATCGAGACCGGTCGGCAGCAACGTGAGGCGCTGGCGGATGCCGGCGGCATCGATCTGCACGTCATTCGGTTTCTTTGGCGCCTTGCCCTTCGAATCGTCCGCCGGGTCCTTGTTCCCGCTGGATGCCTTTTCGTGCGAGGGCTTCGGCGTGGTCTGGCGGAACAGGTCGTGGAACTGGTCTTCGCGGAACTTCGGCGTCTGTGCCACCAGGTCCACGCTCGCGATCTGGCCCTGCTCCGTACGTTGGCCGGTAACGAACAGAAACGTCTTGCCGTCGGGGCTGAAGGTGACATCGTCGGAGAACGTGTTGGCAAGGCTGCTCAGCGCGACCGTCTTGCCGCTGTCGACATCCACCGCCACCGCGTTGCGGAACATGCGCGGGCCCCACTCCAGCACCGCGATCCAGCGGCCGTCGTGCGACCACGCCAGCGGGCGATCGGAGGTCAACGGACGGCGCAAATCGAGATGCGACGTCGCGAGCGTGCGCACGTGGTGGCTCGACACGTCCATCAATCCAAGCTCGCGTCCGTCGCGCAGGAATGCAAGTGTCTTGCCGTCCGGCGAGAAGGTGGGGGAGGTATCTTCGCCGTCGCCACTGGTGAGCTGCGTTTCCTTGCCGGCATCGAAGTCGTACAGGTACAGGTGCTCGCCGCCGTCGCGGAACGCGCCGTACACGATGCGGCGGCTGTCGGGCGCCCACGCGATGGAATAGGCATCGCCCGTTGCCCGGGTGACGCGCACGGCGTCGCCGCCTTTGTCGGCGTCGGCCGCGAACACTTGTCCGTGTGCGACGAACGCCACCTTCCTGCCGTCGGGCGACAGCGCGAGATTGCTGAAGTCGTCGTGCAGGGTCTTGTGTTGATCCTCGGGACCGGCCACGGCGCCAGCCAGGGTGATCGGCACCGGCTGCGCCTTGCCGGTCGCGGCATCAACGGTCCAGATGCCGAAATCGCGCTCGAACGCAACCGTCTTGCCGTCACCCGAAATCGTCGGCCACAGCACACGGCCGTCCGTGAAACGGGTGAGCGCGGCTTCGTTGCCGTCGCGCTGCACGTGCCAGATGTTCTCGGTACCGCCGCGATCGCTCATGTAATAGAGCGACTGCCCGTCCGGCGCCCACATCGGCCAGTCCGCGCGCGCATCGTCGGGCGTGAGGCGCGAATACGCATGCGAACCGTCGTTCTTCAGCAGCCAGATCGCGCCATGGTCGATGTGCGCGCTGCCGTGACGCCACCACTGGAATGCACCCATGCCGCCGCCCACCAGCGCGACGGTCGCGTTGTCGGGCGAAGGCACGCCCTGTTCTTCGTTGCGGTAGGCCTCCAGCGACACCGGCATCGGCGTGCCGCCGCTCGCGCGCACGCGATACACCGCATTGAAGCCGCCGACGTTGTCGCGCCCGGAACTGAAGTACAGCCACTGGCCGTCATGCGACCAGCCGCTCAATTCGTCGCGGCCGTCGGCGTACGTGATGCGCGACAGCTTGCCACTCGCGATGTCCAGCACGTAGAGGTCGCCGTCGCCGGTCGCGTCGGAGACGAACGCGAGGCGGTTGCCGTCCGGCGAAAACAGCGGCCGCGAATCGGCGCCCTTGTCGGCCACCATCAGGTGCGCCGGGCCGCCTGTCGCCGGCACTTCCCAGATCGCACCGCCCGACACGAACGCGATGCGCGTTCCGTCCGGCGAGATCGCCGGTTGCGCGAAGCTCGGTTTCGGCGCGGGCGCGGCATCGAGCGCCGCGTTCAACGGAAACGCCAGCGCCGCAAGCAGCGCTACGGCGGCAAGATGGATCGCACGCATCGGCATTCCCCTCGGCTGGCGGTGCCGCGAGTGTAGCCACGAGTCCCCGCTTGCAAATGGGCCATTCGTCGTGGCGCCCGGCGGGGCGCCACGCATGCAGCGAAAGCGTTACGCCGACGTCTTGGGGCAGACGTTCGCCAGCGTCGAAATGCCCAGCGCCCAGGTTTTCACCTTGATGCGCTCGATCGGCCGGCCATCGTAGGCGTTCACCAGTTGCCAGTGATGTGGCCCCAGCTTCTGCAGGTCGATGCGGCATTCCGCCCAGTGGCGGAACACGCCATTGGTCAGGTAACGGATGGTGAGCGAGCCGTGGCCTTCCTGCGAGGCGATGTCGCCGCGCAGGAAGATCGCCTTCACGCCCTGTCCCTGTCCCAGCACCACACCGTCCTGGCTTTCGATGCCGGCCAGCGGATAGATCTCCGAGGTGGCGCCGGCGGGATCGCTGCCGGCGTTCGCGCTGGTCTCCATGGCGATGCCGCTGACGGTGGAATCGCTCACCATCAGGGCCATGCGGCTGACGCTGGTGTCGCGGTCATTGGTGATGACCGCCAGCGGCACGGCCGTGGTGCCCGCCGGCAGCGGCAACGTGGCGGCGGAAGCGGCGCCGCCGGTCAGCAGCGTGAAGGCGAGGAGGGACGCAGGACGTTTCATTGAAGCGTGTACCGAAAGTCAGTGGATCGGAGGTGCGGCAACGGGAATGCGACACGCGCAGCCGCGGGCGCGCGACGGCCATCGAGTGGCACGTTGGAGTTCCATGCATCGGGAATGCCGATGGGCGGAGGCTGGGTGAAACGGGGAGCGGACGCTCCAGCGCGGATCGCGCGAAGACGAGGATCGGGCAGGCGGCCCGGGGTTGCTGCGGCGCAGCATAACGACATCGCGGCTTGCATGCAAGCCGCGTCTTCAGCGATTGCACCACGCTTTCATGAACGGTTCGGCTGCTGCGTGCGCAGCCAGTCGCGCAACTGGTCCGCGAAGTCCCGGCTCGCCGTATCGAGTGCTTTCACCCCGCCCGCCGCATCGGCGCTCTGTGCCGCGATCCGGAAGTGGAAATGCCGCTGCGCGACCAAGACGTCGTCGGCGCCGTCCAGCGTCGCCGTCGCGTCCAGTACACCGGAACTTTCGTCGGGCGACGTGAACACCTGGCTGAAATCATCCACGCTGACGTGCAAGGTGAAGTCCGCCTGCGCGTTGCTGGCGGGACCGACGACCGCACGCCAGCCGCCATCGTCGAGCGCGCGGCGCAAGCGTTGTTCCAGCATCGCGGCCGGCGGCGCCGCCCAGTCCGAATTCGCATAGGCCGCGATCACGCTGTCGCTGCGGTACGCGAGGCGGTAATACAGGGCCGTGTCCTGCAACCATGCAGGCATTTCGATGCGCGCGACGCGCAGGATTGCACCGCCCGCGCGCGGCGATGCCGGCGTTGACGCATTCGTCCATGGAGCCAGGGTGTAATGCCGCGGCACGACGTTCTGTCGCACTGCCGCGCCGCAGCCGCCCAGCGCGAGCAGGCACAGCATCAACACCAACCGTATCCGTTTCATGGGTGGCGAGGCTCCTTGTGTTGCCTGTCGAAACCGGGCTCGCCGGGACCGGGTCGCTGTGTGGGCGGTCCGAAAATCAGGCTCTGCGGCTTGGCTTTCAATTCGCGCAGCAACGCGTCCAGTTGCCCGGACGTGCGCTGCAGGCTTTGACTCAAGCTGTCGAAGTCGGGCGCGGTCTGGTGGTTCAGCCGCTCGCTCAACTGCCGGCTGGAGCGCGCGAGCGCGTCGATGGAAGCTTCAAGTTGGGTGGCATTGCGGACGGGCGTCTGCGCCGTGCGCACCAGGCGATCGGCATCGGCCACGCTGCGCTGCACGTCCGCGAGCAGCGGCGGCAGCTTCGTTTCGATCGCTGTCAACTGTCGCGTGACCGTGTCGATCTGCGCCAGCGACGCGGCGACGTGTTCGCGATTGCCGGTATCCAGCAACTTGTTGGCGTTGCCCAGCACGGCTTGCAGATCCTGCATCACCTTCGGCGCCTCGGTCATCAGCGATTCCAGCATGCCCGCGTGCATGGGAATGCGCGCCGGGTGCGCGTCGCTGGTCGTGAGCGGCGCGGCACTGCCCTCGCCCAGTTTCAGTTCCAGCACGCTGCCACCGGTCAGGCCCTGCATCGCCACCACTGCGTACGTCGCGTGGGTGACGTACGTCCTCGGCTGCAGTTGCAGGCGCAGCACCACGCGCGCGCGATCGTGCGGATCGAAACCGATGCTTGCGATGTGGCCGACCACGATGCCCTTGAACTGCACTTCGGATTGCGCGGACAAGCCGCCCACCGATTCGCTGGTGACGATCTCGTACGCCAGCGGTTCGTCCTGCCGGTTCGCCAGCCAGTAATAGACGACAACCGCGCCGATCGAGAACACCAGCAGGAACACGACGGCGGCGATGGCGTGCGCGCGGTTTTCCATCTCAGGCGCTCCCGTACGCGGGCAACGCACGCAAGCGTTCCTCGCCTTCGCGCGGATGGAAGAAACTCGCGATGAACGGGTGCCCGGAGCGGGTCACCTCTTCGAGCGTGCCGGCCGTGACCAGCTTGCCGTCGGCCAGCACCGCGACGCGATCACTCAGCGTCGCCACGCTGTAGATGTCGTGCGTGATCATCAGCGCGCTGAAGCCGAGTTCCGCGTGCAATTCGCCCAACAGCGTGTCGAATTCGGACGCCGCGGCGGGATCGAGGCCCGACGTAGGCTCGTCGAGGAACAGCAATTCCGCTTCCAGCATCAACGCGCGTGCCAATGCCGCGCGCTTGGCCATGCCGCCGGAAAGTTCGAACGGAAACTTCCACGCGTCCTCCGGTGCAAGCCCGACCATGTGCAGTTTCAGCGCGACGCCTTCGCGCAGCACGTCTTCATCGACCCGCAAGCCTTCCTTGCGCAGCTCGCGCACCGGGAACGCGAGGTTGTCGTACACGTTCATCGCACTGAACAGCGCGGACTGCTGGAACAGCACGCCCCAGCGGCGGCGCAGCAGCCGCGCTTCCCACGGTTCGAGTTCGTTGATGGTCTGGCCCAGCACCTGGATCGTGCCGTGGTCGGGCCGCAGCAGGCCGATGATCTGGTCCAGCAGGATCGTCTTGCCCGCGCCCGAAGCGCCGATCAGGCTGACCAGTTCGCCGCGCCCGACTTCCAGATCGAGGCCGTCGAGAATCGTCTGGCCGCCAAGCTGCTTGTGCAGGCCTTGCACCTGGATGACCACGTCGTCGTTGGCTGGCATGCGTGTCGCCATTACAGCAGTCCGACATGTGTCAGCAACGCGCCGGAACTCGCGTCGAACAACAGGATCAACGTCAGGCTGGTCACCACCGACAGCGTGGTGTGGCGGCTCAGGCCCGCGGTGTCGGGCGGCGCGCTCATGCCGAACCAGCAACCCACCAGTGCGATGGTCAGGCCGAACAGCGCGCCCTTGGCCAGGCCGATCCAGAAATTGACGATCTGGATTTGCTGCGGCAATTGATCCAGGAACAGTTTGAAGCCGACACCCAGGTCC
>DATNAW010000008.1:0-4195 GCA_035572335.1 Rhodanobacteraceae bacterium | reverse complement strand
GTGGCCCAACGCGATCGCCGAGGCCGGCATCGCGGGCGGCATGGAATATCCCGGCATCGTGTTCGACTGGTGGAAGGCCAGCGGCTACACGCTATTCCTGCTGGGCGTGCACGAAGTCGGGCACTCGTGGTTCCCGATGATCGTCGGCAGCGACGAGCGCCGCAATGCGTGGATGGACGAAGGCATGAACACCTTCGTCGATGCGATCGCGCACGCGAACTGGGGCAAGACGCACGACGGCCAGTTCGCGCCGAAGAAGGACAGCGAATACGCGCCGCTGACCGGCGATCCCGCGAAGGACATCGTCAAGCAGGTATTCGACGATCCCGACGCGCCGCCGATCCTGACGCGTGCGGACGTGATCAGGGAGAAGTACCGCCACCCGATCACCTACTTCAAGACCGCGTATGGCCTGACGCTGCTCCGCGAGCAGATCCTGGGGCCAGAACGCTTCGACGCGGCCTTCAGGCAATACGCGCAGGACTGGGCTTTCAGGCACCCCTCGCCTTCCGATTTCTTCCGCACCATGGACAGCGCGGCCGGCGAAGACCTGTCGTGGTTCTGGCGCGGCTGGTTCGCCCACAACTGGAAGCTCGATCTTGCCGTCACCGGTGTGAAATACGTCGGCAACGATCCAGCCAAGGGCGCGCTGGTGACGGTCGCCAACCTCGACCGTTTCGCATTGCCGGCGAAGCTGCGTGTGACCTATGTCGATGGCAGCACGGCCGAAGTGCGCGTGCCGGTGGCGACGTGGATGCAGCACACGCACTTCGACGTGCCGGTGGCGGGGAGCAAGCGCATCCGCAGCGCCGCGATTGATCCCGATGGCGCGCTGCCGGACGTGGACCGCGCGAACAATACGTTTACCGCGAGATGAGCTTCGGCGGCCGCCGCCTTGTAGGGCGCCGGCCGTGCCACAATCCGCGGCTCGACACTGCTGGGGAACGACGATGCGCACGCGTTGGTGGTCATGGTTGCTGTTGCTTTTCATTGCCCCGCTTGCGCTCGCCGCGCAGGTGCCTTCCGCACCGCTCGCGTCGCATCGGGTGTTCCGCATCGCGCTGGATGGTGCGTCGACGCAAGTGGTTTCCGGAAGGCTGCTGTTGTTCGCGCTGCCCGCGAAGCAAGCCGCCGCACAGAACAAGGGCGGCAAGGTCACGGTGATCGACACCAATCCGTTCGATCCAACGCAAACGGCGGTCGCGGCGATGGAGGTGCACGATCTCGCGCCCGGCGCGTCGGTGCTGGTCGACGCGGATGCGCTGGCGTTCCCGCAAGGCTTCTCGAAACTCGCCGCCGGTGATTACGACGTGCAGGCCGTGCTCGACGTCAACCACGACTACAACTATTCGGGACGCGGTGCGGGTGACCTGGTCAGCGATGTTACCGAAGTACCGTTCAACGACGATGCCGCGGTTCCGACACTGCGCCTGACGCATGCACTTGCCGACGCGCCGCAGCCGTGGTCTGTGCCGGAGCAGGTTCCCGCGCAAAAGCGCGAACAATTGGCGAAGGACATGCAGGCGGCGCACGCGCACAGCCAGCCGCTCGACTTCACCAGCCCCGCATTGACCGCATTCCGCGGCCGACCGGTCCACGTCAAGGGCTGGGTATTGCTGCCGCCCGGTTACGACGGGAACGCCAACGCGCGTTACCCCACGGTGTATTTCACCCACGGCTTCGGCGGCAACCTCGCCTACCTCGCCTACAAGGCCGCGGGCGTGTGGTCGGACATGTCCAGCGGCAAGACGCCGCCGATGATCTGGGTGTTTCTCGACGAACACACCGCCACCGGCACGCACGAATTCGCGGACTCGGTGAACAACGGTCCTTGGGGCACCGCACTGACCACCGAAGTGATCCCCTACCTCGAATCGCACTACCGGATGGACGCGAAAGCGAGCGGACGTTTCCTCACCGGGCATTCGTCCGGGGGCTGGGCCACGCTGTGGCTGCAGGTGCGCCATCCGAAAATCTTCGGCGGCACCTGGTCCACCTCACCCGATCCCAGCGACTTCCATGACTTCACCGGACCGGACCTGTACGCGCCGAATGCGAACGTCTACGCCCGGCCCGACGGCACGCCGTATCCACTGGTACGCATGAAAGGCAAGGTGATTGCGACGCTCAAGCAGTTCGCGCAACTGGAACGCGTGCTGGGGCCGTACGGCGGACAGATGGCATCGTTCGATTGGGTGTTCTCGCCGCGTGGACCGGATGGACGTCCAGAACAAATGTTCGATCGTGAAACCGGCAAGGTGAATCCGGCGGTGGTCGCGTACTGGCGCGATCACTACGACATCGCCTACCGCATCGAGACGCAGTGGCCGCAACTGAAGCCCGATCTCGACGGCAAGATCCACGTGATCGTCGGCACCGCCGACACGTTCTATCTCGACGGTGCCGCGCACAAGCTGAAAGCCGTGCTGGACGAGGTTGGCGCACACGCCGAGGTGCAATTCCTGCCCGGCAAGACCCACGGCGACTTGTACTGGAAGGGCAAGGACCACGACTGGCTGGACAAGCAGATCGCGTGGGCGATGTACCACGTGGCGCGGCCGGACGCGAAGATTCCAGCAGCGTACCGTCACGAATTGCGCCCGGCGATTGATGCCGCGGAAACAGCGGCACATTGACACGCCACGGCATGCCACAATCCCGCGCAGCCATGACTGGCAGGGGACGATCGATGCGTACTCGCGAGTTGCTTGCGTTGCTGTTGGCCTTCACCGTCGCGCCCGCGTTTGCGGCAACTCCGCAAGCCTCCGCACCGTCGCAACTGCAAGACCTGGATGCCTACGTGCAGCACACGATGCACGACTGGCAGGTACCCGGCCTCGCGATCGTGGTGGTGAAGGATGGAAAGGTCTTGCTGGCGCGCGGCTACGGCGTGCGCGAACTGGGCAAGCCCGGCAAGGTCGATCCGGACACGCTGTTCGACATCGGTTCCAACTCCAAGGCCTTCACGGCCGCGGCACTGGGCACGCTGGTGTCGTCGGGCAAGCTCACGTGGGATATGCCGGTCGTCGATGAACTGAAGGACTTCAAGCTGGAAAGTCCTTACGTCACCCAGAACGCGACGCTGCGCGACCTGCTGACGCACCGCACCGGCTATTGCGACCCAGGCGCC
The DNA here is from genome assembly GCA_035572335.1 of Rhodanobacteraceae bacterium. Lineage (GTDB taxonomy): Bacteria > Pseudomonadota > Gammaproteobacteria > Xanthomonadales > Rhodanobacteraceae > 66-474. Next base: position 1,065 of record DATNAW010000008.1, on the reverse strand, counting down.
GCGTGGTACACCAGCGACGCGGACGACATCGTCAAGCGGATGCGCTGGCAAAAACCCGAGTACGGTTTCCGTACCACGTTCTGTTACAACAACGTGCAATACCTCGCGGCCAGCCACTTCATTCCGGCGATCACCGGGCAAAGCTGGAACGACTACGTCGTCGCGCACCTGTTCCAGCCGCTCGGCATGACGCGCACCGTCAGCACCGATGCGTCCGTCGCGGCGTCGACCGACGTCGCAACGCCGCACGGCATGATCGACAAGCAGCCCGCGCTGCTGCACCGTTACTGGCCGCACAACATGGATGTATTCGCGGCGGTTGGCGGCATCTGGACCAGTGCCAACGACATGGGTCATTGGCTGCAGATGCTGTTGGCCGACGGCAAGTACGACGGCAAGCGGGTACTCGACGCCAAAGTCCTCGCGGCGATGGAAACACCGCAGGTGCTGATCCAGTCCGGCACCGGCGTCGGCGACGAAATCCGCGCATGGATGCCCGGCGGGACGTTCTACGCCTACGGCATGGGCCTGTTCGTGCAGGATGACGGTGGCCACGAAATCGTGTGGCACGCGGGTGACATCGACGGCATGGCCTCCGCGCTGGTGCTGGTGCCCGATACGCACCTCGGCATCGCGGTGATGTCGAACATGGATCACGCGGACGCGCGCTTCGCGATCGTCGCGCACGTGCTGCAGACGATGCTGGATTTGCCCAGCAACGACCTCGAAACGACGCTGCTCGCCGCCGAGCGCAAGGACGAAGCCGAAGGCGCGGCGATGGACAAGAAGCTCAAGGCCACGCGCGTGGCGAATGCCAAGCCCCCGCTGCCGCTGGCCGATTACGCCGGGACGTATTCGGACAAGCTGGCTGGCGATGCGCACGTCGCGCTCGAACACGGCCGGCTGGTGCTGCGGCTCGGCAACCCGGATTTCGTCGGCGACCTCGAACCGTGGCACGACAACACTTTCCACGTGACCTGGCGCTACAAGTTCTACGGCGACGACTACGCGACCTTCGACGTGGATGCGTTGCGCCACCCCGCGAAATTGACGCTGATGGAAACG
>DATNAW010000007.1:0-3501 GCA_035572335.1 Rhodanobacteraceae bacterium | reverse complement strand
ATCGAACGCGCCGCGGACTGGCTGTGCGGCATGCAATCGCGCAACGGCGGCTTCGCCGCATTCGATGCCGACAACGATCACCACTGGCTCAACCAGATTCCGTTTGCCGACCACGGCGCGCTGCTCGATCCCGCCACCAGCGACGTGAGCGGCCGCGTGCTGACGCTGCTGTCGCTGCTCGATCGCGCGTCCGATGGTGAAGCGCGCGAACGCGTGCTGCGCTTCCTGCTGGACGAACAGACCTCGGAAGGCGCATGGTTCGGACGCTGGGGCACCAACTACATCTACGGCACGTGGTCGGTACTGGTGGCGTTGCGCGCGACCGGCATGGCAGCGGACGAAGCACCGATCCGGCGCGCGGTGGCGTGGCTGAAATCCGTGCAGCAAGCCGATGGCGGCTGGGGCGAAGGCAACGACAGCTATTTGAATCCCGAACTGCGTGGACGCGGCGCGCGCAGCGGTCCCGCGCAAACCGCGTGGGCGCTGCTGGCGCTGATGTCGGCCGGCGAAGGCGGCAGCCCCGCCGTGGCGCGCGGCATCGAATTTCTCCTGAAGACGCAAACCGGCGGCGAGTGGCATGATGCCCGTTTCAATGCGCCCGGCTTCCCGCGTGTGTTCTATCTCAAGTACCACGGCTACGGCCGCTACTTCCCGTATTGGGCGCTGGTGCGCTTCCGCAATGTCAACGCCGGGCGGCCCCACTGAAGGCACGGGTCTCGTCGTCGCGCTTCCCGCCGAAGCGCACAGCCTCGGCATGCACGGCATGCATCCCGGTGATTGCACGCGTTGGCGCGACGGCTGGATCGCGGTGTCGGGCATCGGTCCGCACAACGCCATGCGCGCGGCGGAACGCCTGCTCGGTTGCGGCGTCGCGCGGCTGGCGAACTGGGGTGTGGCCGGCGCGCTGGATCCGAAGCTCGCGCCAGGCGATATGCTGGTCGCCGACCGCATCCGCTACACGCAGGACGATCCCGGCTTCGCGACCGACGCCGACGCAAGCGATCGCCTGGCCGCCGCACTTTCTTCCGCACTGCGCGTGCGCCGCGGCGCGCTGTGGTCGACGGCGCAACCCATCGCGACGCCATCGGAAAAACAGTCGCTGGCCGAACGCAGCGGCGCGATTGCCGTGGACATGGAAGCCGCGCCGATCGCCGCGGTGGCCTCGCGCGCGAAGCTGCCGTTCGTCGCAGTGAAGGCCATCTGCGATCCGGCCGGGCGCGCGCTGCCGGCGGGCATCGTGCGCGCGCTGGACGGCGCCGATGAGGGCTGGTCGCCGCGCATGGTCGCGGCGATCGCGTTCGGCGGCCCGGCCACCTGGCGTGCGACGTATGCGCTGACGCGCGACTTCCGCCGCGCGCGGCGTTCGCTCGCGACCGCCGCAGCGCTCGCTGCATGAGCGGGTGCGTTCTCGTCAGCGGCGCCAACGGATTCGTCGGCTCGGCCGTGGTGCGCGCGTTGTTGCGTCACGGCTATCCGGTGCGCGCCCTGGCGCGTGCTTCAAGCGACACGGCAAGCCTCGATGGCCTCGATGTCGAGGTCGTGCGCGGCGATCTTCTGGATTCGGCGTCGCTGGAACGCGCGCTGCGCAATTGCGAAGGCCTGTTCCATGTCGCCGCTGACTACCGTCTGTGGGCACGCGATCCGCGCGAAATCGGCAGGGCCAACGTGCGTGGCACGCACAACATCCTTCTGGCCGCGCAACGCGGCGGCGTGCGCCGCATCGTGCATACGTCCAGCGTGGCGACGCTGGGGCTGCACCACGACGGTACGCCTTCCGACGAAGACACACCCGTACATCTCGCCGAGATGATCGGCGCGTACAAGCGATCCAAGTTCCTGTCCGAAGCGCTGGTGCGGCGCTGCGCGTGCGCGGGCGGTGACATCGTGATCGTGAATCCTGCCGCGCCCGTGGGGCCGCGCGACCGCAAGCCGACGCCGACCGGGCGCATGATCCTCGATGCCGCGCGCGGCCGCATGCCGGCTTTCGTCGACACGGGCCTGTGCATCGTGCACGTGGACGACGTGGCGGAAGGCCATGTGCTCGCCTACGAACGCGGTCAGCGTGGGCGCCGCTACCTGCTGGGCGGCGAGAACATGAGCCTGCGCTCGATCCTCGGCGCAGTCGCCGAACTGACGGGTCACCGCAAGCCGTGGCTGCAGTTGCCGCACGCCGCGGTGCTGCCGGTCGCCTACGTGGCCGAAGCGTGGGCGCGCATGACGGGCATCGCGCCGAATATCACCGTGGATGGCGCAAAGCTGGCGCGACATCACATGTACTTCTCCAGCCGACGCGCCGAAACGGAACTCGGCTGGCACGCGCACCCGGCACGGGAAGCACTGACCGACGCAATACAATGGTTCCGGGACAACGGATACCTTCGATGACCGCGCGACCCTTGCAGGCCACCGCACAAGCACAACCGAACATCGCGCTCGTCAAATACTGGGGCAAGCGCGATGCCACGCTGAACCTTCCGGCGGCGGGTTCGCTGTCGATCACGCTGGACGCGCTGCACACGCGCACATGCGTGCGCTTCGATGATGCGCTCGACGCCGACGACGTCACGTTGAACGACGAGCGCGACGCTGCGCAAAGCCGGAAGGTCGGCGCGTTCCTCGACCTGTTTCGTGCGCGTGCAGGCATCACGACGCGTGCGTACGTCGAATCCACCAATGACTTCCCGACCGGCGCGGGATTGGCTTCGTCGGCATCGGGCTTTGCGGCGCTGGCGGTCGCGGCTGATCGCGAGCTCGGGTTGCATCTCGATGCGCGCGAGCTTTCGATATTGGCGCGGCGCGGTTCGGGTTCCGCTGCGCGTTCGATCTTCGGCGGTTTCGTGGAAATGGCGCCGGGCATGCGCGACGATGGCCAGGATGCCTTCGCGGCACCGCTGCTGGATGCATCCGCGTGGCCTTTGAAGGTGGTCGTCGCGATCACCAGCCGCACGAAAAAAGCCGTCGATTCGCGCGCCGGCATGGAAACCTCGCAGCGCACCTCGCCGTATTACCGCGACTGGGTTGCAACGGTGCCGCGCGACCTCGCGACCGCGCGCGATGCGGTGCAGGCGCGCGACTTCGACAAACTCGCCGAGATCAGCGAAGCAAGCTGTCTTGCGATGCACGCGGTGATGCTGGCGACACGTCCCGCACTGATCTACTGGAACGGCGCAACGCTCGATTGCATCCAGTGCATCCGTGCGCTGCGGCTTCGCGGCACCGGCGTGTTCTACACGGTCGACGCGGGCCCGCAGGTCAAGGCCGTATGCCTGCCGGATGATGCGGGCCGCGTGGCCGAAGCACTGCGCGATGTTTCCGGCGTGGAAGACGTGCTGGTCAGCAGCCTCGGCGAAGGGGCGCGGATCATCGGGGATGCCGCTTGACGTCAATCGTCGCCAGCGCACCCGCCAAGCTCGTGCTGCTGGGCGAATACGCGGTGCTGGAAGGCGCACCGGCATTGGTTCTGGCGGTCGATCGCCGTGCGCGCGTGACGCTTGCGGCGCA
>DATNAW010000006.1:0-2982 GCA_035572335.1 Rhodanobacteraceae bacterium | reverse complement strand
AGCCACGCCGCCGTAGTGATCGCGAGCGTGATGATCAGGTACGCGGCCTGCGCGCGGCTGGCGCGCAGGTTGTGCGTGGCCAGGGCGGCGAGGGTACGCAGGGACCGGATCATGGTCATGCTGCGCGAAAGCGTATCCGCTGTCCGCGGGTCGCGCCAGCCATGACAGCTGTCAGGCGCAATGCTTGATGGCTGCCGGTGGCACCTGCGCGACCCGTGCGGCAAGCTGTGTCAGACTTGCGCAGCCGACGATGGCGCGCACGGGGACGACAGGTGAGCGACGACCATTCCAGCCACGATCTGTTGCACGAATTGCGCATCGATCGCGCGCAGCGCGACGACGAATCGCGTCCGCGCTGGCCGTGGATCGTCGGTGCGGTGATCGTGGTGCTGGTCCTTGCCGGTGGCGTCGCGGCGTTCGCGCTGCGCGGGCACGCGGCGACCGTCGAAACCAGCACCGCGGTGGCGGCGGCGTCCAGCAGCGACGCAGCCGTGTTGCAGGCGACCGGTTACGTGGTCGCGCGGCGGCAGGCCACCATCTCGGCGCAGATCATCGGCACGCTCACCGAGGTTTCGGTGGACGAGGGCGCGCACGTCAAGCAGGGGCAGATCCTTGCGCGGCTCGATCCCACCGCATACCAGGCCCAACTCGATTCGGCCAAGGCGCAGTACGCCGCATCGCAGGCGAACGTGGTGAAAGCACGCGCCACGTTGCAGCAGGATCGCGCCAACGCCGCGCGCATGAACGCGGTGGTCGCGCGCGGTTATGTGTCGAAGCAGGACGCACAGCAGGCCAACACGCTGGTCGACACCGACAAGGCGGGACTCGACGCTGCGATCAAGCAGGCGCAAGCCGCGAAGGACCAGGTGCAGGCGGCGCAGGTGAACCTCGATTTCTCCATCATCCGCGCGCCGTTCGATGGCGTGGTCACCGACAAGGCGGCCGAGGTGGGCGAAATCGTGTCGCCGTACACCGCAGGTGGCGGCGGCATCGCGGGTGGCCTGGCCACAATCGTGGACATGAATTCGCTGGAAGTCGACGTCGACGTCAACGAGGCCTACATCAGCCGCGTGGTTCCGGGCATGCCGGTCGAGGCGGTGCTGGATGCCTACCCCGACTGGAAGATCCCCGCGCACGTGATCGCGATCATTCCGAGCGCGGACAAGAGCAAGGCCACGGTGAAGGTACGCATTGCGCTGGACCAGAAGGACCCGCGCATCATCCCGCAGATGGGCGTGCGCGTGTCGTTCCTCGAAAAGAAAGACGCGAACCGCAAACCGTTGCCCGGCGTGCTGGTGCCGAAATCGGCGATCGTGCAGCGCGACGGCAAGGACGTGGTGTTCGTGGTGAAGGACGGCCATGCCGAACGCACACGGGTGACGACCGGCGCGGATTTTTCGGACCTGAAACAGGTGACGCAGGGTCTGGACGCGGGGGCGGAAGTGGTGACCACGCCGTCCGCGGATCTGAAGGATGGCGAGAAGGTGCAGGCGAAAGCCGCGAGTGGCGGTTAGCACAAACGGGAGACAATCGGATGAACGCAGCAGTCGCAGAAGTGCAAGCCAACAATGGTCCGCTGGTGCAGATCCGCGGCCTGTCCAAAACCTACACCCGCGGCAAACAGAAGCTCGAGGTGCTGCATCACATCGACCTCGACATCGCGCGCGGCGATTTCTTCGCGTTGATGGGCCCTTCCGGTTCGGGCAAGACCACGCTGCTGAATCTGATCGGCGGGCTCGATTCACCCAGCGACGGCAGCCTCGGCGTCGACGGCAAGCGCATCGACAAGATGGCCGAAGGCCAACTCGCGCGCTGGCGCGCGGGCAACGTCGGCTTCGTGTTCCAGTTCTACAACCTGATGCCGGCACTGACCGCGCAGAAGAATGTCGAACTGCCGCTGCTGCTCACCAAACTGTCGGCTTCGCAGCGCAAGAAGAACGCCGCGATCGCGTTGCAGCTTGTCGGCCTTGCCGATCGCGCATCGCACAAACCCAGCGAACTCTCGGGCGGCCAGCAGCAGCGCGTGGCGATCGCGCGCGCGATCGTGTCCGATCCGACCCTGCTGGTCTGCGATGAACCGACCGGCGACCTCGACCGCCAGTCCGCGGAAGAAGTGCTGACGTTGTTGCAGCGCCTCAACCGCGAACACGGCAAGACCATCGTGATGGTCACCCACGATCCCAAGGCCGCCGAGTACGCCTCGCACACTCTGCACCTCGACAAGGGCACGTTGGTCGAACAACAGCGCACGGCCTGAGCGGGAGCCACGCCATGAAATACTTCAACCTGGTCTGGAGCGCGCTGTTCCGGCGCAAGACGCGGACGGTCTTCACGCTGATCTCGATCATCGCGGCGTTCCTGTTGTTCGGGCTGCTCAACGCGGTGCGGGTGGCGTTCACCAGCGGCAGCGACAGCCTCGCGGGCAACGCGCGGCTGGTGGTGGCATCAAAGTTCTCGATCATGACCGGCTTGCCGGAAAGCCTGAAGACGCGCATCGCCGCGATCCCGGGTGTCGAAGGCGTGGGCCACGAGAACTGGTTCGGCGGCGTCTATCAGGACCCCAAGAACTTCGTCCTGAGCTTCGCGGTGGACGAGGACTACCTCGCCACCAATCCCGACATCCTGCTGACGCCCGAGCAGCGCAAGACATTCGCGGATACCCAGGACGGCGCGCTGGTGGGTGAAGCGCTGGCGAAACGCTACAACTGGAAAGTCAGCCAGAAGATTCCGTTGCAGTCCACGATTTTCCCGCGCAAGAACGGCGACAAGACCTGGCCGTTCACCATCGTCGGCATCTACAAGGTTTCCAAGGATGCGCCCAACGGCGCCGACCAGATGTTCTTCCTGCACTGGAAGTATTTCGATGAAGCCAACATGTACAGCCAGCACACGGTGGGCTGGTACGTGGTGAAGCTGAAGGACGCGAAGGACGCCGACAGGGTGGGACAGGCGATCGACGCGCTGTCGGCCAATTCCGATCAC
>DATNAW010000005.1:0-4236 GCA_035572335.1 Rhodanobacteraceae bacterium | reverse complement strand
CAGCGAGAAGGCGACGTCGTACGCCTTCATGATTTCGCACATTTCCTCGAAATGCGTGTAGAGGAAACTTTCCCTGTGGTGCGCGAGGCACCACTTGGCCATGATCGAACCACCGCGGGAAACGATGCCGGTGACGCGCTTAGCGGTCAGCGGCACGAAACGCAGCAGCACGCCGGCGTGGATCGTGAAATAGTCCACGCCCTGTTCGGCCTGCTCGATCAGGGTGTCGCGGAACAGTTCCCAGGTGAGTTCCTCGGCCGCGCCGCCGACCTTTTCCAGCGCCTGGTAGATCGGCACGGTGCCGATCGGCACCGGCGCATTGCGCATGATCCATTCGCGCGTTTCGTGGATGTACTTGCCGGTGGAAAGATCCATCACGGTGTCACCGCCCCAGCGGATTGCCCACACCATTTTTTCCACTTCTTCCGCGATCGAGGACGTGACGGCCGAGGTGCCGATGTTGGCGTTGATCTTGGTGAGGAAGTTGCGGCCGATGATCATCGGCTCGGTTTCGGGATGGTTGATGTTGCATGGGATGATTGCGCGTCCGCGTGCGACTTCGTCGCGCACGAACTCCGGCGTGATTTCTTTCGGAATCGATGCTCCGAAGGATTGGCCGGGGTGCTGTTGCGCCAATGCGCTGCCGCGCGTGGCATCGAGCTTCTGGTTCTCCCGGATCGCGATGAATTCCATTTCCGGTGTCACGATGCCTTGCCGCGCGTAATGCATCTGGGTGACGTTGGCGCCGGCTTTCGCGCGACGCGGTTTCGGCAGGTTCGGAAAGCGCACGTCGGCGAGCTGCGCCGCTTCGGCGTGGCGGCGTCCGAATTCGGACGTGCGGTTCGGCAGCAGTTCGGTGTCGCCACGTTCTTCGATCCACGCCGCGCGCAACTTGGGCAAGCCGGCCACGAGGTCCGCCGTGAACGCCGCATCGGTGTACGGTCCCGACGTGTCATACACGACGAAAGGCGCGTTCGCCTCGCTGCCGAACATCGCCGGCGTGTCGGTCAGCGCGATTTCGCGCATCGGTACCCGCACGTCATCGCGACGGCCGCGCACATGGATCTTGCGCGAACCGCGGATCGGCGAGGTGACCGTTTCGGAAAGGGTCTGCGCCTGGCGCAGCAGTTCGGAGGGTTGGGCATTCATCGGCGCGTCCTTCGTGGGCGGACGAAGCGGCGGCGCCAACCGCACACATCGTGCGGCGAAGCTCCCTACACCGGTGCGAACCGGATCAGGTTCCAAGGGTATGTCTCAGCCGATGCGATCCTTCGCCTGCGGCACCCCCGCTTCAAGCGGTTATTGGAACACGTTTGAAGCGCGAAGGCGAATGAGGCGGATCAGCGCGACCCGTATGCCCTGAGGAACATGTCCACCGTCGCTTCCAGGTGCGCCTCGGTTTCTTCGGCGTCCGGCTGGCCGCAACCGAAACACACGCGGGCGTGGTGTTCGCCCTTCAGCAGGGCGAAGAACTGGCTGGCTGCACGGTGGGTGTCGGCGATGTCGAGCTGGTGAGCATCGACCTCCCGCTGCAGCATCGCGGCAAGCGCGTCCTGCACCTGCATGGGCCCGGCTTCCCAGAACAGCTTGGCCAGCTTGGGCGACTGCTGTGAACTCGCGACCAGCGTGCGATGCATGCCCAGCGCGCCCTCACTCATCATCATCGTGAAGAACGCGCGCGCGACGCCCAGCAACTGGCCACGCACCGGCGCGTTCACGTCCACCTCGAACAGCGTGCGCGGCAGCAGGCTGTCGCACTTGCAGCGCACGGTTTCGATGAACAGCGCTTCCTTGCCGCCGAAATGGCTGTACACGGTCAGCTTGGACACGCCGGCCTCGGCCGCGACCGCGTCCATGCTGGTGCCTTCGAAGCCGTGCTGCGGGAAAAGCCGCTTGGCCGCCTCCAGGATCGCGGCGCGCTTCTCCAGATCTTTCGGTCGTCCGGGACCGCAATACCGTTCGGACGCGACGTTCATACTCTTTCCTGCCTGATTCCAGTGACTTGCCTGATGCCGTTATTATACGCGCGAGTACACATTTTCTGCAGCCGCGCCTCGCCCGGGGCGTCGTCCGCGGTGTCCGGCCGATTGTCCGCGGACACGGCGGCCACGCGCCGGGAGCGCGCAGCAAGTTGATCGGCAAAAGATTTTTGCGCACGTGTTGCTGGCACGGATCGTGCCTTTCCTGTTCGCGCGTGACGGATGACCGCCGTCATGTCAGCGCGGTGACTTCCGGCACTTCGTCGGCGCAACCGCAACCCGCAGTCTGTGTGCCGTTGCCCGCGACGACACGCGCACCTAAGCTTTCCGCTTTTTGGTACCCGATGAACACGTATGAATCAAACGGGCATGAACATGAATCCTGAACTCGCGGTCGCGCGTCGCAACATGGTCGAAAACCAGGTCCGTCCGTGGGAAGTGCTGGATGCCCGCGTGCTCGATGCGCTGGGCAGCCTGCCGCGCGAAGCTTTTGTTCCGAAAGCCTACGAAGCGCTGGCCTACACCGATGTGGCGCTGCCCATCGGCCACGACGAAGTGATGCTGAAGCCGGTGGTGGAAGGCCGCATCCTGCAGGCGCTGCTGCCGGCCGCGGGTGAACACGTCCTCGAAATCGGCACCGGCACCGGTTATTTCGCCGCCTGCCTTGCGAAGCTGTGCGCACGCGTCACCAGCGTCGATCACCGTGCCGATTTCATCGATGCGGCACGCACGCGGCTGCGCGCGCAGGAGATCGCGAATGTCGATTGCGTGCACGCGGATGCCCTGTCCGGCTATGCGCCGCTGGAAAAATTCGATGCGATTGCCGTCACCGGCGCGGTCGCATCGCTGCCCGCCGTTTTCGGTCCGTGGCTGAAACCTGCGGGCCGGTTGTTTGTCATACGTGGCGTCGAGCCCGCGATGCAGGCGGTGCTGCTGCAACGCGCGCCCGACGGCGGCTGGATCGAAGAGCGCCTGTTCGAAACCGATGCGCCTTATCTCGCGGGCGCCGCACCGGCCCGTACCTTCAGTTTATGAAACGGGGCGACGCCCCTGGCAAGGATTTTTCGGCATGACCTCACGCAACGCGCCCCGCCCTTCCTTCGCGATCCGCGCCTGCGCGCTCGCCATCACGGCCGCGCTCGGCTGCGCCCACGCGGCCACGGCGCATGCCGAAAACCTGATGGACGCCTACCGGCAAGCGCTGCAATCCGACCCGGTGCTTAAGCAGGCCGAAGCGCAGCAGCGCATCGGCCAGGCCGGCGCCGCGATTTCGCTGTCGCCGTTGCTGCCGCAGATCAATGGCAGTGTTTCATTGAATGACAGTCATGGCACCAGCCGCGGCAGCACCTTGGCGCAGATGCCCGACGGCAGCCAGCAGTTCTTCAACTCGTACGGCTCCAGCGGCGGCGCACGTTCGCGCTCCGAATCACTCGGCCTCAACCAGACGTTGTTCGACCTGGGCCAGTTCGAGGATTGGCGCGCCAGCAAGGCCAATGCCCGCTCGACCGAGTCGCAATACATTGCCGCGCAGCAGGACCTAATCCTGCGCGTGGCGCAGGCTTATTTCACCGTGCTCACCGACGAAGACCAGCTGAAGTTCGCCGAAGCCAACGAGGCCTCGCTGAAGAAACAGCTGGACCAGGCGCAGGCCAAATACGATGTCGGCTTTGCCGCGATTACCGACGTGGCGGACGCCAAGGCGCAGCACGACGCGGCGGTCGCACAAGTGATCAGCGCCAGGAACACCTTGTTCAACGATCGCGAGGCGCTGGCACAAATCACGGGACAAGCGCCTGGCACGTTGGAAACGTTGACGGACAACCTGCCGCTGAATCCGCCGCAGCCCGACAACATGGACGAATGGGTCAAGACCGCGCTGGCGAGCAATCCGTCGCTGCAAGCACAACGCGAGCTGGCCGATTCCGCCCAGCACAGCGTCACGGCTGCGCACGCGGCGCACCTGCCGACGCTGGGTGCGTCGGTCAGCTATTCGCGCAATCCCGCCTGGGGTCCCGGCAATCTCGACAGTACCGGTCTGCCGATCGGCGTCATTCCGTTGCGGAGTGACACGCAACACAACGACACCACGGTGGGGTTGGTGCTGAGCGTGCCGCTTTTCCAGGGCGGCGGCATCATCGCGCGCGAACGGCAGGCGATCGCGCAACGCGACCAGACCAACGACGTGCTGGAACAGAATCGCCGCACCGTGGTCAGCAACACCCGCAATGCCTTCAACGCGATCGAAGCGGGCATCAGT
>DATNAW010000004.1:0-11061 GCA_035572335.1 Rhodanobacteraceae bacterium | reverse complement strand
GCCGAGCAGGCTGACGCCGCGGATGATGAAGGGCATCACGGTGGTATCGAGTTTGGCGTCCGCTGCAAGTCCGATGCTGGCCACGTTGCCGTACGGCGCGGTGCTGGCCAGCAGCTGCGCCAGCAGCGAACCGCCGGCGTTCTCCACGGCGCCACCGAAACGCGCGGACTCCAGCGCGTGATTGCCAAGCGCAAGTTCGTGGCGGTCCAGCACTTCGCGCGCGCCGAGCGTTTTCAGGAATTCCGCATGTTCGGGTTTGCCGCTGATCGCGTGCACATCGAAGCCGGCGCGACTGAAGATGTCGACGGCCAGCATGCCGACGCCGCCGGTCGCGCCGGTCACCGCGATCGGACCGAGTCCTGGCGCCTGGCGATTGTCGCGCATGCGATACAACGCGAGCGCTGCGGTGAAACCCGCGGTGCCGAGGATCATGCTCTCGCGCAGCGACAAACCTTTTGGAAGCGGGATGGCCCACTTCGCGTCGAGCCGCGCGTATTCCGCGAAGCCGCCGTCGCGCGTTTCCGAAAGTCCGCAACCGGTGCACAGCACCGCATCGCCTTCCTTGAACTTTGGGTCGCTGGATTCGACCACGTGGCCCGCGACGTCGATGCCGCCATTCAACGGAAACCGGCGCAGGATCTTGCCCTTGCCCGTGCCGGCCAGCGCATCCTTGTAGTTGATCGACGAGTACGCCGTCTTGATGACGACTTCGCCGAGCGACAACGCGTCCACCTGCATCAGCTCGATACCGGCGCGATAGCCGGAGTCATCGTCGTGGATGCGGAAAGCGCGGAAGGCCGGGGTGGCTTGCATGATTCGGTCGTCTGATGAGGAACCGTCAGGTTACTTCGCTTCCGCTGCGCGACCAAGTGAGCCCATCCATTGCGGGATCAATCGCATGAGCAGCTCGTGCCACGGCGCGGCATCCTCCTGCACACAATCGAACTCCACGAACCATTCCGCGAAGGTGCGATCACCGTCAATGATGGGCGCCAGCCGCAATGTCCCGGCATATTCGATGGCAGCCGGGACCCGCTCACCCGCAACAGGAAAGGGGAATGGATCGAGTCCCGCGTAACTGAAGGAGCGATCGTCATCGGAATGCGCAGTCAGACGCTGGCGTATCCAGACCCCGCCATAGCAGAACCGGCGCACGGCTCCCACTTCATCGCCCCGCTTGTTGTCTTCGATCCGGCTCTCGCTGACGCCTTCGATGTATTTCGGGTAGTCATTGAAATCGCGGACCAGGCGCCAGACGTGGTCGACCGGGCTGTTCAAAACCGCGCTGAAAAAAGCCTTGTGCATGACGAGCTCCATGTGGGTGGAGCCGTCATTGTCCCGAAGCGTTTGATTGCCCTGCTATCCGGTTCTTGCGGCGGTGCCGCCGAACGGACTGCGTCGGCGCTTTCCGGGGCGAAGCCTTATTGATCTGGATCCCGTGTCATCGGCCATCCATGGCCTGCACGGGATGAGTTCATCCTGAACTCAGTTCGCCTTGTGGATCGACCGCTTGTCCACCGACAACGCGGCTTCGTGCACGACTTCGGACAGCGTCGGGTGCGCGTGGATGATGCGCGCGAGGTCCTCGGACGAACCCTTGAATTCCATCGCGACCACGCCTTCGGCGATCAGCTCGGAAACCTCGGGACCGACCATGTGCACGCCCAGGATGCGGTCGGTTTCGGCGTGCGCGATGATCTTCACCAGGCCCACGCCTTCGTTGATGGCGAGCGCGCGGCCGTTGGCGGCGAACGGGAACGAACCGGTCTTGTACGGAATGCCCTCGTCCTTGCACTGCTGCTCGGTCTTGCCGGCCCAGGCGATCTCGGGCTCGGTGTAGATCACGGACGGGATCACGTCGTAATCCATGTGGCCAGCGCGGCCGGCGATCAGCTCGGCGACCATCACGCCTTCTTCCTCGCCCTTGTGCGCGAGCATCGGGCCGCGCACGCAGTCGCCGATCGCCCAGATGCCGTCGACGCCGGTCCAGCAATGTTCATCGACTTCGATGCGACCGCGGTTATCCACCTTCACGCCGGTGCCTTCGCCCAGCAATCCTTCCGTGTACGCGCGACGGCCGACCGCGACCAGCAATTTGTCGACGGTGATCGTGTGCTCGCCATCCTTGTCGGCGTAGGTGACCTCGACTGCAGATTCATTCTTTGATGTCTTCCTGATCTCGGCCTTCGAGACCTTGGCCCCGAGGCGGATGTCGAGGCCCTGTTTCTTGAATTCGCGTGCCGCGGCCTTGGCGATGTCGGCATCGGCCACACCGAGGAAATCCGGCAACGCCTCGATGACGGTGACTTCCGCGCCGAGGCGGCGCCACACCGAGCCGAGTTCCAGTCCGATGATGCCTGCGCCGATCACGCCGAGGCGCTTCGGCACGGCGTCCAGGTCCAGCGCACCGGCGTTGTCGATGATGTATTTGTTGTCGAACTTCGCGAACGGCAATTCGATCGGCACGGAGCCCGAGGCGATGATCACGTTGGCGGCTTCGATGGTCTGCGTCGATCCGTCGAACCCGTTGACTTCGACTTTGTTGCCCTTGAGCAACTTGCCGGTCCCGAAGAACGGCGTGATCTTGTTGGCCTTGAACAGCAACCCGACGCCGCCGGTGAGCTGCTTCACGACCTTGTCCTTGCGGCCAACCATCGTCTTGACGTCGATCTTCGGATCCTTCGCGGTGATGCCGTGCACGTCGAAGTGCTGCGTCAGGTTCCAGAACTGCTTCGACGAATCCAGCAGCGCCTTCGACGGGATGCAGCCCACGTTGAGGCAGGTGCCGCCCAGCGCCTGCTTGCCGTCCTTGCCCTTGAACGCGTCGATGCAGGCGGTCTTCAAGCCGAGCTGCGCGCAGCGGATCGCGCACACGTAGCCGGCCGGGCCTGCGCCGATGACGATCACGTCGAATTTGTTGTCAGCCATTGCGGTTCCTTGGTTTCCTTCTCCCTGCGGGAGAAGGTGACGCGAAGCGCCGGATGAGGGTTCGGTGGCCGTGAGGTGTTGCGGGGTGGCCGAACCCTCACGCCGCCCCCTCGCCCGGTGGAAGATGGGTCCGAAACGTCAAATGCCAAGCAGCATCTTGTACGGATTTTCCAACTGGTTCTTGATGTCGACCAGGAACAGCACCGCATCCTTGCCGTCGACGATGCGGTGGTCGTAGCTGATCGCGATGTACATCATCGGCGCGGCAACGACCTGGCCATTCTCGACGACGGCGCGTTCCTTGATGGTGTGCATGCCGAGGATGCCGCTCTGCGGCGGGTTGACGATCGGCGTCGAGAACAGCGAGCCGAAGGTGCCGCCGTTGGTGATGGTGAAGGTGCCGCCCTGCAGGTCGTCGAGGGTCAGGCCGCCTTCGCGTGCCTTCTTCGCGAAATTCGCGATGGCTTTTTCGACGTCGGCGAAACTCATGTCCTGCGCATCGCGCAGTACCGGCGTCACGAGGCCGCGATCGGTCGCGACGGCGATCGAGATGTCCTGGTAGCCGTGGTAGATGATGTCGTTGCCGTCGACCGACGCGTTCACGACCGGGTGGCGCTTCAGCGCTTCGCAAGCGGCTTTCACGAAGAAGCTCATGAAGCCCAGCTTGATGCCATGGGTCTTCTCGAACTGCTCGCCAACCTGCTTGCGCATCGCGACTACCTTCGAGAGGTTGACCTCGTTGAACGAAGTCAGCATTGCGATGGAGTTCTTCGATTGCATCAGCCGCTCGGCGATGCGCGCGCGCATGCGCGTCATCGGGACGCGTTCTTCGGGGCGCGTGCCCGGCGTGGCGGCGCGGGCCGCGGGTACCGGCGCAGCGGCGGGCGAACCGCCCTTGGAGAAATTGACCAGGTCTTCCTTGGTGACGCGACCGCCACGGCCAGTGCCGGGGACCTGCGAGGCGTCGATGTTTTCTTCGGTGGCGACGCGGCGGCCGGCGGGAGAAAGACCCTCGTTCGCGCTGGCCGCGGCCGGAGCGGGTTTGGCGGGTTCGGCCCTGGCTGGCGCGGCGGGTTGCCTGGTTTCCTGCTTGGCCGCGGCCGGCTTCGGCGCTTCTGCGACCGCGCCTTCCTCGAGGATGCCGATCACGTCCTGGCTGTTGACGGTGTCGCCGGTGCCGTGGCGGATTTCCTTCAGCACGCCGTCGGCGGGAGCAGGCACTTCCAGCACCACCTTGTCGGTTTCGAGGTCGACCAGGTTTTCATCGCGCTTCACCGCGTCGCCCGGCTTCTTGTGCCAGGTGGCGATGGTGGCATCGCTGACGGATTCGGGCAGTACCGGAACCTTGACTTCGATCGACATGACTTGTCCTTGGATGGGTCTTTCGCAGCGGGATTTCAAACCCCTTGGATCAAGGGGTGAACGCGTGCAGCGCGTTCGGGTTGTTGAAGCTCACTCCAGCGAATGGTCGTCGCCGACCGGATCGACCAGCGCCTGTTGCACCAGGGCCTTCTGCTCGAAGACGTGGGTGTTGAAGTGGCCGCAGGCGGGCGCCGGCGAACGCACCCGGCCCGCGTAGTGCAGGCTGTGGTCGCCGTCCGCGCAGGCCTGCAGGTGGTGCCGGATCTGGAACCATGCGCCCTGGTTCTGCGGCTCTTCCTGGCACCAGATCATCTCCTTGGCGGCCGGGTACTTCTCGAGTTCCGCATTCACCTCGATGCGCGGGAACGGATACAGCTGCTCGGCACGCACGATCGCGACGTCCGTGATCTTCTGCTGTTCGGCGGCTTCGAACAGGTCGTAATAGACCTTGCCCGAGCACAGCACCACGCGCTTGACCTTCTTGTCGTCCTTGATGCGCTGGTCGGGAATCACCAGATGGAAATGGCCGTTCTCGAGGTCGTCGAGCGAAGACACCGCGAGCTTGTGGCGCAGCAGCGACTTCGGCGTCATCACCACCAGCGGCTTGCGGCAGTTGCGCAGCATCTGCCGGCGCAGCATGTGGAACATCTGCGCGGGCGTGGTCGGCACGCACACCTGCATGTTGTCCAGCGCGCACAATTGCAAATAGCGCTCGAGCCGTGCGGAGGAGTGCTCCGGACCCTGGCCTTCGTAACCGTGCGGCAGCAGCAGCACCAGGCCGCACAGCCGGTTCCACTTGGCCTCGCCCGACGAGATGAACTGGTCGATCACGACCTGCGCGCCGTTGGCGAAATCACCGAACTGCGCTTCCCACAGCACCAGCGTGTCCGGATCGGCGGTGGAAAAACCGTATTCGTAGGCCATCACCGCTTCTTCCGAAAGCAGCGAGTCGATGACCTCCACCGACGTGCCTTCGCGCACGTGCGCGAGCGGGGTGTAGATGTCACCGGTCTTCTGGTCGTGCAGTTCGGCGTGGCGGTGGAAGAACGTGCCGCGGCCGGAATCCTGCCCAACCAGGCGCAGCGCGTTGCCGTCGGCGACCAGCGTGGCGTAGGCCATGTTCTCGGCGTAGCCCCAGTCAAGCGGCAGTCCGCCTTCGGCCATCCTGCGGCGGTCGGCGTAGATCTTGGCGACGCGCGATTGCAGCGCCATGCCTTCCGGCCACGTCAGGATCTTCGACGCAAGCGCGTCCAGCGTGCTGCGCGCAACGCCCGTTTCGACCGGCTGCGCGAGATTGCCCTTGGCGAAGCGCGACCAGTCCACGATGAATTTCTGCGAGCCCGGCGGAGCCAGTTCCGTGACCGGCTTGCCGGCGTCGAGCTGGTCGCGATAAGCATCGAACAGTTTCTGCGAGTCGCCGTCGGCGATGAGCCCGCGTTTGACGAGCGTCCCTGCATAGAGCTCTCTCGTCGGCGGCAGCTTCTTGATCACGTCGTACATGATCGGCTGCGTGGCCGAAGGCTCGTCCGCCTCGTTGTGGCCGTGGCGGCGGTAGCACACCAGGTCCACCACGACGTCCTTGTGGAACTGCTGGCGGAAATCGAAAGCGAGGCGCACGCATTGCAGCACGGCTTCGGGATCGTCGCCGTTCACGTGCAGCACCGGCGCGTTGACCATCTTGGCGACGTCCGTGCAGTACAGCGTGCTGCGGCTGTCGTCGGCGTCGGTGGTGAAGCCGATCTGGTTGTTGACCACGATGTGCACGGTGCCGCCGACGCCGAAACCGCGCGTCTGCGACATGTTGAACAATTCCATGTTCACGCCTTGGCCCGAGAGCGCGGCGTCGCCGTGGATCAGCACCGGCAGCACGTGCTCGCGCACGCCGTCGTGGGCGCGGATCTGGCGCGCGCGCACGGAACCCGACACCACGGGGTTGACGATTTCGAGGTGTGACGGATTGAACGCCAGCGCGACGTGGATGTTGGACGCGGGCGCGGCGACGTCGGCCGAGAAGCCCATGTGGTATTTCACGTCGCCCGAATGCGCCGGATCGTCCGGGCCGTCGTGCTTGCCTTCGAATTCCGCGAACAACTGTTGCGGCGGCTTGCCGAGGATGTTGACCAGCACGTTGAGGCGGCCGCGGTGCGCCATGCCGATCACCAGTTCGTGCACGCCCTGGTCGGCGCTGCGGCGGATCAGGTCATCCAGCAGCGGGATCAGCGAATCGCCGCCTTCCAGCGAGAAGCGCTTCTGGCCAACGTACTTGGTGTGCAGGTAACGCTCCAGCCCATCGGCGGCGGTCAGCTTCGCCAGCACACGTTTGCGGGTGACGTCATCGAGGCCGGCGTCGCCGCTGGCCTTTTCCAGTCGGTCGTAAATCCAGCGACGCTGGTTGTGGTCGCTGATGTGCATGAATTCGGCGCCGATGGTGGCGACGTAGGTACGTTGCAGGCGATCGCGCAGTGCGCGCAATTTCATGCGCTGGCCGCCGCCGGCAAAGGTGCCACAATCGAATTCTGTGTCGAGGTCGGCGTCGGACAGGCCGTGGAAGGCGAGGTCGAGATCCGGCGCGGGGCGTTTGGGCGCGATCGCCAGCGGATCGAGGTCGGCCGCGAGGTGGCCGCGCGAACGGTACGCGGTCAGGAAACGCAGGACGCCGGCCTGCTTGCGCGCGTGGACATCGTCGACGCGCGTGGCGGACGCGCGGCGGCCTTGTTGCTGTGCAGCCAGGATGCGCGCGATCGCGTCGGCGTGGGAAACGTCGCCCGAACCGTGCAGCCCCTGGAACCAGGTGCGCCACCCGGGCGAAACCGATTGCGGATCGCGCAGCCAATCCTCGTACAACTGGTCGAGGTAGGCGGCATTGCCCCCGCCGAACTGGGAGGTTTCCGCCAATTGCTGCAACAGACTGCCGCCGTCACTCACGATGGTCACCACGGAAATTATTGAATGTCGAAAAAACGCTGTCCTGCGCTTTTTCAACGCGCCGAGTCCGGCGCAGGCCCGGGCTCGGCTTCGCCGGATCGAGCGCTTGCTGCGCTCGATCCGCGGCGGGTCATCCATGACCCGCATCAACAGGCGCTTTCAACGCCCTGTTGATGGGTTGCGGGCGCAATCCGGCCGAAGCCGCGCCGCGACCCGAAATTATAGCGGTTTCATGCTGCAATGCGGGATACGCGCGGCGCGATTTGGCCCGCGATTCAGATACCCAGCGCGCGCAACTCCGGCCACGGTTCCGAGCGCGCCCACACTTCCTCGAACAGGCGCATCAGTTCGGCGTGGCGGCCCGGCGCGAAGGTCGAACCCACGGTCACCATTTCGTTTTCCTGCGGGCGGAACAGATAGCCGCAGGAGTCCACGCACATGAAAGCCGAATTGTAGGCAAGGTCGGCGGGTTCAACGGGCCGGCGCATTTCGATCACGCTGGACAGCCGCTGCGCGAGTTCCAGCAGGCGCGTGCCTTCCTGCAGCGCGCGCGTCAGGTCCTCGACGAGGATGCGGATGGATGCGCCGCGCCCGGAGATCGCCAGCCGCCGCAATTCGACAAGACATGCGGTGTCGTTGAGCAGCAGCGGATGAAGTTCGCGCACCCTCACGCACATGCTGTGGCGCGCGCCGCCCAGCAGGTGCAGGGTGGCATCGATCAATTCTTCGCGCGTGGTCGCGCGCAGCGTCACCGGTTCCGGTGGCGGGGGAACGGGCGGGCGCTCGGGTTCGGGCATTCCGTCCAGTTGGCGTTGCATGCCGATGTGCGGAATGCCGGCTTCTTCGAATCCTTCGCCCGTGGTGGTGAAACCGTGTTGCAGCCAGAACGGCACCGCGTCGCGCTGGGCGTGCATGGAAACGGTGGCCAGTCGCCGCGACCGTGCCTGGTCCAGCAGCGTTTGCAGAAGCGTGGTGCCGACGCCGCGCCCGCGCCATGCGCGCAGCACCGCCACGCGGCCGATGCTGCCTTCAGGGGTCAGGCGTCCGCTGCCGATGGGCGCGCCATCCTGCGTGCGCGCGAGCACATGCACGCTGCGCGGGTCGTCTTCATCGACCTCCATCTCGCGCGGAACGTGTTGTTCGAGCACGAATACGGTTTCGCGAACATCGATCAGCCCTTCGCGATCGATTTCATTCGCCCAGTCACAAACTTCGACTTGGAAACCGGCGTCAATCGGCATTCGGTCAAACCCTCTCCGGGACATGGCCGGCGCAGTTTTGCGGGATTGTAGGCCAGTTCCGCGGATGTTTCTGCCAACCGGCTCACCGCTTGCGCCAATGCAGGTGGCCGCCGTCGATCAGCGTCGCGAGCAATGCAATGCCGCGCTTCTGCTGCGGCAAGCGCGCGAGCCGTGCGCCCTGGAATTCGCGCGCGCCCGAAGCCAGTTCGCGCGCCCATTCGAGCGGCGCGTCCATGACGTTGCCGGCCACGTACAGGCGTGCATCGCGGCCGCGGCGGCGCCATGCCAAACGGCTCCACGGATCGCGTTCGAACACCCAACTGGAAAGCCGCGTGGCCAGCACATCGTGTTGGATGCGGCGTTTGCGCGGTACGGCCGCCTGAGCTGCGCGATAGCGGGTGATGAAGCCGCCGAACCAGTCGGCGAACGCATCGTCGTCGAGGGCGCCCGCGGCAGCGTCGACCGCTCGGCGCGCTCGGAGCAATGCGGCGCCGTCGATCTCGCCCGCTTCGCCGGCGGGTTTCAAATCCGGATCGGCAAAGCGTAGCGATTCGGGCAGCGCTTCCGCGACGTGCGCGGCGAAGTCGAACAGCAGTTCGCCCGCCGCGGGCGCGCGCATGCCGATGGAGACGGTCATGCATTCGCCGACGGCTACGCCGTCGTGTGGCACGCCCGGCGGCAGGTACAGCATGTCGCCGCGTTCGAGCGTCCACGCATGTGTCGGGTGGAATTCGCGCAGCAGTTTCAATTCCACGTCTTCGCGGAATGCCGTCGACGGATGCGGGCGTGTGTCGATGGACCAGCGGCGTTGTCCCAGCCCCTGCAACAGGAACACGTCGTACTGGTCGACATGCGCCCCGACGCCGCCGCCATCGACGGCGTAGCTGATCATCACGTCGTCGATGCGCCAGCTCGGAATGAAGCCGAACGCTTCCAGCAATGCCGCCGTACCGGCGTCCCACTTGTCGACGTCCTGCACCAGCAGCGTCCAGTGCGATTTCGGCAGTTTCGCGAACGTCGCATCGTCGAAAGGGCCGCTGCGCAGTGTCCAGCGATCGCGTTTCGCGTCGTGCAGCACGATCCTCGCCAGCGCGCCTTGCATGCACGCGAGCCCAGCCAGCTCGTCGGGCGACAGCGGCGGCGTGAAATCCGGGAACGCGTTGCGGATCAGCAGCGGCCGCTTCTGCCAGTAATCACGGAGGAAGCGCGCGGGCGGCATTCCGAGGCGATGACGCGCAGTCGCATGGATTTCGATGGGAAGAACACGTCGGCTTGCAGGCATGCCGCATTCTAGCCGGCGCGGACTTCCGCGCCGGCTGCACGCATCACTTCGGCAGCGCGAATGCAATGACGTAATCGCCGCGCGGTGTCTTCAGTCCGCCATGTCCGCCGGCGACGATCACCAGATATTGCCTGCCGCCGACCGCATACGTCATCGGCGTCGCCTGGCCGCCGGCAGGCAACTTGTATTGCCACAGCAGCTTGCCGTCGTGCTCGTCGAAGGCGCGGATGTCGCTGTCCATCGTCGCCGCGACGAAGACCAGTCCGGACGCGGTGACGACCGGTCCGCCCATGCCGGGCACGCCGAGGTTCCAGTGGTTCTTGATGGCGTTGCCGAGCGGCACCTGCCACAGCCGCTTGCCGGTGCGCATGTCGATCGCGGTCAGCTCGCCCCACGGCGGTTTGACGCAGGGCGTGCCCCACGACGAGATGTAAATCGTGCGGCGCATCCCGTAAGGCGTGCCCGTCATCTCTGAAAAGTCCCAACCTTTGTAACGCTTGGACATTTCCTGCGCCATCAGCTGGTCGCGCGGCACCAGCGCCACAAGCATCGCGAGGTCATTGGTGTTCACAATAGCGATCTGATGCGCGGGATCGAACGCCAGCCCGCCCCATTCGACGCCACCCGCGTAGCCTGGTTGTTCGATGCTGCCCTGCACGCTGGGCGGCGTGAAGATGCCTTCGGATTTGTAGCGCTCGGGATGGCAGCCGAACGAGACATGCGCGAGATCACTATTCGTCACCGGCCCCTGCCGCACCAGCGGCTCGGGCGCGGTGGGAAACGGTTGCGTCTTCGATGGCACCTCGCCCGGCGCGCCGTCCTGCGGTACGGGCTTTTCCACGATCGGAAAAACGGGCTTGCCGGTTTCGCGGTCGAAGGTAAACAGCATCCCGGTCTTGGTCGGCTGGATCACCGCAGGAATCGCGCGGCCGTCGTGCTGCAGCGTGACGAGTGAGGGTTGCGCAGCGCTGTCGTAATCCCACAGGTCGTGGTGCACCAGTTGATAGCCCCACGCCAGCTTGCCGGTGTCGCCATCCAGCGCGATCACCGAATTCGCCCAGCGATTGTCGCCGGTGCGCAAGCCGCCGAAGAAATCGGGACTGGCCGAACCGGTCGGTACGAACACCAGATGCCGCTGCGTGTCCACCGACAATGGCGCCCACGCGTTGGCGGCGCCCGTGATCGCCGCCGCTTGCGGCGTCCATTGCGCGTACACCGGATTGGAAGCGTCGCGCGGAATCGGATCCCAGCCCCAGACGAACTTGCCCGTCCGCGCGTCGTAGGCACGCACCGTGCCATGCTCCAGTTGCACGCCGCGGTTGT
>DATNAW010000003.1:0-2372 GCA_035572335.1 Rhodanobacteraceae bacterium | reverse complement strand
GCGTTGACGCCGCAGAAAATGTCATTCGCACCCAGCGTTTCGGCCCAACCCAGCGCGATCGCCAGCATGATGGTGTTGCGCGCGGGGACGTAGGTGACCGGAATGTCGCCCTCGCCATGCGCGTCGGCGTGCTCGGGCACGGCGATGTCCGCGGTGAGCGCGGAGCCGCCGATGCTGCGCAAGTCCACCGCGACGGTCTTGTGTTCCGCGGCGCCGAGCATGGCCGCGACGCGATCGGAGGCGGCCAGTTCGGAAGCGTGCCGCTGTCCGTAAGCCACGGACAACGCGTAGCACGCGAAACCCTGCGCGCGCGCCATCGCCAGCGTCACCGCCGAATCCATGCCGCCGGAAACCAGCACGACCGCCCTGGGTGCGGCACCGACCACCGTCATGCCCCGCGCGTCACTTCGCGCCGGAAGAAGGCGCGGGAATATCCTGCAATCTTTCGCGCGCGCGCTTGGCCAGCGGCGTGCCCGGATGCGCCTTGATCACGGACTGCAAGGTCGCGCGCGCGGCCGCGTTGTCTTTCATGCCGATCTGGCAATCGGCGATGCGGAGCTGCGCTTCCGGCGCCTTGGGGCTGCCTGGATATTTCTGCAGCAGTGTCTGGAACGCCGCCAGCGCAACCTTGTAATTCTGGGTGACGTAGTACGAACCGCCCAGCCAATACCAGGCGTTGGAAACCAGCGGACTGCCCGGATACTTGTCGATGAAGGCGCGAAAGCCGCGTGCGGAATCGACGTAATTGCCGGCGCGCAGCGATTTGAACGCCGCGTCGTAAGCCGCCTGCGCGGCGGCCGTGTCGGCCGAGGATGCAGGTCTGGCCGACGCCACGGGCGCAGAGTTCGCGGGCGCGGGCCTGGTCGATGCAACGGGTGGAGACGATGAAGCTGCAGTCGATGCAGACGCCGCGGGCGCACCCGCGTGTTCCAGTTTGCCGACACGCGAATCGAGATCAACGTACTGGTCCTTGCTGGTCTGCTGCAGGTCGTGCAGCTGGTGTTGCAGGACTTCGATCTGCCCCTGCATCTGCTGCATCTGGTCCCGCATGGCCTGGACCTGGTTGAGCAGGGTGAGGCTGTTGGACGGAGGTGGCGGTGCCGAAGCGGCATCGCCCACGTCCTGCGCCCATGCAGGGGATACGCAGATCGCTGCAACGATCATGGCCGCCGAAGCGGCCATGATCAGGGGGGCTTTGCGCGACATGCGGCCGCGCCTTTCCGCCAACCGCGGCACCACGATCACTCTGCGGTGTACACGATGTTGTCGCGGCGGTTCTGGTGCCAGCAGCTTTCGTTGTGCTCCTGGCACACCGGACGCTCTTCACCGTAGCTGACGACCTTGATCTGGTCAGCCGAAGCACCCGCGGCTTCCAGCGCGGACGCCAGCGCGTTGCCGCGGCGCTCGCCGAGGCCGAGGTTGTACTCGCGCGTGCCACGTTCGTCGGTGTTGCCTTCGATCGTCATGCGCGCCATCGGGCGGTCGCGCAGGTACTTGGCATGGCAGGCGACGATGTTGTCGAACTGCGACTGGATTTCGCTCTTGTCGAAGTCGAAGTAGATCACGCGGGTGCGCAGGCAGGCGTTGGTCTGCAGGTCGGCCGGAGTGAACGCACCTTCGGTGGTGGCCTGCTGGGTGGGCTGGGTCGCCTCCGGCGGCGGCGCGGGCTTGACTTCTTGTTTCTTTGCGCAGGCTGCAGCGGCCAGGCAAAGCAATGCAACTACGGAGACGCGAACGGTTGCGTTCATGGCGAATCCATCCTTTTTTCTTGAACGAGTGGGTGAGTGGGGTGCAACGTTTGAAATTGGAACAGTTGATCGATCAAAACGGCGTCAAGGCGTGCGATAGGGGCCCCAGGCGGGTTCACGCACGTCGCCATCGCTCAACACGAGCCGCTGGCGTACCCGCCCGTCGGCCGACACGGAGTACAGGACGCCGCGCGGGCCTTCGGTGGCTGCGTAGAGGAGCATGCTGGCGTTCGGTGCCCAGCTTGGGGAGTCGTCCAAGTTGCCCGGCGAAACGAAGATCTCCTGACCGCCCGTGGAACGATCCATGACTGCAATACGATACACGTTTCCGTTGCCCTGCACCATTGCCAGCTTCTTGCCGTCGTAGTCCACAGCCACGTCGGCGTTGTACTGGCCCTGGAAAGTGATGCGCTGCGGCGAGCCGCCGCCGGCCGGAATTTCATACAGTTGCGGCTTGCCCGAGCGGTCGGAGGTGAAGATGATGCTCTGCCCATCCGGCGCCCACGACGGCTCGGTATCGATCGCGAGGTTGTGCGTGAGGCGCGTCAACGCGCCGCTGCCGAGGTCCATCACGTAGATTTCCGGATTGCCCTGGAACGACAGGCTCACCGCCAGCCGCTTGCC
>DATNAW010000002.1:0-15037 GCA_035572335.1 Rhodanobacteraceae bacterium | reverse complement strand
GCTGGTGGCGGGATCGAGCAGCGCGCCGTGGTCGGCAAACGGAATCTGGTTGAGCCAGTGGTGATCGTTGTCGGCATCGAATGCGGCGAAGCCGCCGTTGCGCGATTGCATGCCGCACAGCCAGTCCGCGGCGCGTTCGATGGCGCGTGCGAACTTCGCGCGCTGCGGCGACCGGTGCAGTGCGCGTGCCACCACCGCCGTGTCGTCGAGGTCGGGGTAGGCGTCGTTGCGGAACTGGAACGCCCAGCCGCCGCCGCGAAGATCCGGGCGATAGCTGCGCCAATCGCCTGGCTCGTCGAGCAACTGGCGCGCGGTCAGCCAGTCGAGCGCGCGCTCGATCGCCGCGGCCGGCGCGCCGCCATCTTCCTGCATCGCGAGGCAGGTCAGCCCGGTGTCCCACACCGGCGACACGCAGGGTTGGCACCAGGCGACGTCATCGCGCACCACCAGCAGATCGTCGATGGCCTTGCGCATTTCGCGGCGCGCGGGATGTTCGGCCGGATAACCCAGCAGCGCCAGCGCCTCGTAGGCATTCACCATCGCCGGGAAGATCGCGCCCAGGCCGCCATCGCCGTTGCGGCGCTCGAGGATCCAGTCCTCGGCGCGCTTCAGCGCATGCCGGCGCAGGCGGCTCGGGATCAAGGGCTCGAAGCGGCGCACGATCTGCTCGCACGCGATCAGCACGCGGTTGAGTAGCGAGCGCGCATGGAAGTAGTGCGGCTCCTGTTCCGGCGGCGTGATGAACAGCTCGCGGACGTGCACGCCCAGCGGATTGGCCGCGCGCGGCTTCAGCGTGGTCAGGACCGACAGCGGCACCATCACGGTGCGCGACCAGTACGACACCTTCGAAAGATTGAACGGGAACCAGCGCGGCAGCAACACGATTTCCACCGGCAGGAACGGCACGCCGCGCCAGGGCAACTCACCGAACAGCGCCAGCGCGATGCGCGTGAACACGTTGCTGCGCGCGGCGCCGCCGTGCGCCAGGATCGCCGAGCGCGCGCGTGCCATGTGCGGCGCGTCGGCGCGGTCGCCGGCCAATTTCAGCGCGAAATAGCATTTCACGCTGCAGCTGACGTCCAGCGCGCCGCCCGGATACAGCGGCCAGCCGCCGTCGCGCGACTGGTGGCCGCGCAGATATTCGGCGAGGCGCGATTCCAGCAACCGGTCCGACTCGCCGAGGTAATGCAGCATCAATATGTATTCGGCGGGAATCGTGCAATCGGCTTCCAGCTCGTACTGCCAGCAACCGTCCGCGCGCTGGCGGTCGAGGATGCGCGCACGTGCGGCCTCGATGGCCGCGGCAACGCGATCACGCGCAGCGGGTTGGCTGCGAATCGTCGGGCCTGCGTGCGGAGCGCCGGAGTCGGGAGCCATGGACATTACTTCACGGTGAAGGCGCGTGCCGGGCCGCAGCCGTCGCTGCCCGGCCACGCCGAACGCGGATCGGGCAGCAGGCCGCTCCAGTCCGTCGCCAGCGCCTGCAGCGGCAAGCCTTCCGCCATGCGAGCGAACCAGCCTTGCAGCACGCGGCTGTAACCGGCGAACAGCCGCGTGACGATCACGATCTTTTTCACGACCTGCCGCGACACCTTCACCTGCGTAGCCGCGGTGAAATCAGGCTTGGCAAGGATCGACGCCAGCGTGCGCATTGCCAGTCCCACCGCGATCAGGCAGAAACGGCGGATGCCGACTTCCTTCTCCGGAATCAGCAGCGTGTAGTCGAGCGCGTTGCGCAGGTGGCTGTGCGCGACGCCGATCAATTGCGCGTAGCCCTTGCCGAACGCATCCGGCACGTGGCCGCGATGGATGTCCTGCAGTTCCACGCCGGCGCGCGCGAACAGGTCATGCGGCAGCCAGCACACGCCGCGCTCGCGGTCTTCCCAGAAATCCTTGAGGATGTTGGTCATCTGCAGGCCCTGGCCGAACGACACGTCCAGCGCCGCCATTTCCTCGCGCCTTTCGGCGATGCGCGGCGAGTATTCGCAGAAGAGATCGGTGAGCGTCTGTCCGACGATGCCGGCCACGTAATAGCAATAGCGGTCCATCTCGCGCATGTCGGCGAGGCCGGCGGTGCTGGCGCGGCGCTCGAA
Source organism: Rhodanobacteraceae bacterium (assembly GCA_035572335.1). Lineage (GTDB taxonomy): Bacteria > Pseudomonadota > Gammaproteobacteria > Xanthomonadales > Rhodanobacteraceae > 66-474. Next base: position 12,944 of record DATNAW010000002.1, on the reverse strand, counting down.
GCTGGGCATGCCGGTGCACATGATGCGGATGCAGCGCGCCAGCGATTCGCGCTGCGCCAGGTTGAAACCATCGGTGACTTCGATGATCTCGGGCGTGTGGGTCACCAGGTCGCGTTCCGCGTCGAGCGTGTTGCCGCACAGCAGCGGCGCGAGGTCGCGCGCGAACGAGGCCGGATCTTCGGTCGATGCGACCACGCGCGTGAAGCGATCATGGAACTGCTGCTTCACGTCGCCCGCGAGCGATTGTTCGTCTTCGATCGTGTCCGCGATGCGGCACAGAAGATACGCATTGGCGATCACCGTGCGCAGGCGCGGATCGAGTTGCGGGATCGTCAGTGCAAAGGTGCGTGATACCGCGGGGAGAATACGCTCCTGGTAGGCTTCGGCGTCGTGTCGCAACGCGTTGGCGGAAGCTGGGGCGGTCATCCTGCAGGTCTCCTTCGGCGCGGTGCCGGCCGACGTTTCAATCCTACGCATTGTGCGTGAAGACGAGGTGGAAGTGGCGCCGCGGCCTTTTTTGACATCCATGCGGCGCCCTCGCTAGGCTCGCGGCGCCGCGGCGTGCAGCGGCGACATGGAGCGGTTCGATGTCATCCTTTGCAGATCGCGTGGCGGGCTATCGCGACCGGCTCGAGCAGGCGCTGGATGCGCGCCTGCCGGCCGCCGAAACGCCACCGGCCTCGCTGCACGCGGCCATGCGCTACGCGGCATTGGGCGGCGGCAAGCGCATCCGTCCGTTGCTCTGCTACGCCAGCGGCGAAGTGCTGGGTGTGCCGGCCGATCGTCTCGACGATGCGGCGTGCGCGGTCGAATGCGTGCATGTGTTCTCGCTGGTGCACGACGACCTGCCGGCGATGGACGACGACGCGTTGCGCCGCGGCAAGCCGTCCACCCATGCCGCGTTCGGCGTCGCCACCGCGATCCTCGCGGGCGATGCCTTGCAGACGCGCGCGTTCGAAATCCTCGCGCACGGTGGCATGCGCGACGCCGCCGAACGGCTGGGCATGATCGCGATCCTCGCCACCGCCACGGGTTCCCAGGGCATGACCGGTGGGCAGGCGGTCGATCTCGAATCCGAAGGCAGGCAACTGGCGGCGGCGGACCTCGAAGCGCTCGACCGTGACAAGACTGGCAAGCTGATCCGCGCGGCGGTGCTGATGCCATGCTGCGCCGTGCCGAACCTGCCGGCCGCTTCGCGCGACGCGCTCGACCGTTTCGCCGAATGCATGGGGCTCGCGTTCCAGATCAAGGATGATGTGCTGGACGTCGAGGGCGAGCAGGCACTTACCGGCAAGACCAAGGGCGCCGACGCCGCGCGCGGCAAGGCCACCTACCCGTCGTTGATGGGCATGGACAATGCCAAGCGCCGCGCCGATGCACTGTACGCCGAAGCGCTTGCTGCGCTGGAGAGATTCGGCGATGCGGCAGAACCGTTGCGCTGGTTGGCGCGCTACATCGTCCATCGCGATCGCTGAGCGGCTTGTATCGAGCAAATGGATGCATGAAACTCGTCGCACGCGACGGAGATCGATGCCGTGAGCCGTTCGAGGGAATCCTGCTTGCCAGCGTCGCCGACAGCATCCTGCACCGGCGCCGCATGGCCGACCGGCGCCTGCGCGTCATGCAACGCCTGCTGGCCGAATGTGGGTCCGTGCAACGTCTTCCGGAACCGCCTTCACCGTGATGCTCTTGTGCTACGGCATGTCTACGCAGCGGCTTTCAGTTCCACGCGCATGCCCATCGCAGCGGCGATATTCACCAGCGCATCCAGCGAGAAACGCGACAGCCGCCCACGCAGCAGGTCGTTCACCCGCGGTTGCGTGATGCCGCCCTGCCTGGCGGCTTCGGCTTGCGTCCAGCCCTTGCGTTCGATGCGCTGCATCACTTCCGCGCGCAGGCGCAGGTTCACGGCCTCTTGCGGCGTGTCCGCGATTGCGTCGAATACGCTGTTGTAGGTTTTGGCAGTCATGGCGTTACCTCTCGCGTCACTTGCTTGAACCGCTTGCGGGCAAGTTCGACGTTGACCGGCGCGATGCGCTGGGTCTTTTTCTGGAACGCGTGCAGCACATAAATTGCATTCGCAAGCCGCCGTGTAGATCACGCGATATGCACCGGTCGCGTCGCGCACCCGCAACTCCTCAACGGCCCTTGCCGATATCCGGCATCGGTTTTAAGTCGTCCGGTTGTCCGCCACATTGGACCTTGTGCAGTTGGCAACCGCGTCATGCCGCGCCGCTTGCGGAAAGGCGCGAAGTTCGGTCAGCGCGTCACCCGCAAAGCGGATGGGTTTCATGCCGTGAGCATATCCATTCGGATATATGGGCACAAATCGGAGTATGGGAAATTGGTGGAGCGGAAGGGGATCGAACCCTCGACCTCTGCATTGCGAACGCAGCGCTCTCCCAGCTGAGCTACCGCCCCACGATTGAGTTTTCGTGGCGTGCCGGCCGTCAGGCGGCGCCGCCGCGCCGGCGCGTTGCACGCCAGCGAGCCGCGTATGGTAGCCGGTATGCCGCCGCGCGCCAAGCGCTTCCGCCGCGGGTTCAGCCAGCCAGCAGTGGGGTCAGCCTGGCTTGCAGCACGGAGGCACGCCAGCCCTCGAGGCCTTCGGGCCACGTGCGCGTGACTGCGAATTCCTCGATCAGGCGGCGCGGGCACAACAGGCCAGGGGGAAGGTCGAGCTTGAGCGCCTCGGCCTGGACCACGTCGCGCATCGCATCCACGACGCGCCTGGTTTCGCCTTTGGGCGCAGGTGTGATGGGCTGCATGGCTGCCAATTCTTCCGGGGTAGACCTGGCCTGCAGCAGTGCCAGCAGTTCGGCGCGTTGCGGACCGCGCAGCGCGCGCTGGCCCTTGACGCGTTCGAACAATTCGCCGCTGCTCGCGGGCGGCTGTTGCGAGAGCGCCAGCGCGTTCGCGTCATCGAGGATCCACGGACGTGGCCGATCCAGCGTGCGCGCCACCTCGTCGCGCCACAGCAGCACGCGCTTCAGGCGTGCGCGCGCTTCGGCCGGCCAGTCGGATGCGCTGCGGAAGCCGCGTTGCGGTTGCGGGTCGACCTGCGCGGGATCGCGGTGCGCGCGTTGCGCCAGCCGCGCGCAATCGTCGGCGTGCCAGGCTTCGCGACCGCGCCGTTGCAATTCGGCCGACAGTTTTTCGTGCAGTGTTGCGAGGTGGGCGACGTCCTGTGCGGCGTAGTCGAGCTGGCTCGCGGACAACGGACGCTGCAGCCAGTCGGAGCGCGTTTCGTCCTTGGGAATGTCCACGCCCAACACATTGGCCACCAGCTTCTGGTAGCTCAAGCCCGGGCCCATACCGCACAGCGCCGCCGCGATCTGGGTGTCGAACAGCTCCAGCGGTGTGCCGTCGAGCAGCGGCGCCAGCGCTTCCATGTCTTCGCTGGCGCTGTGCATCACGCACAGGCGTCCGTCCACGAGGGCGCGCACGTCGGCGGCTGCCTCGTAGGCCAGCGGGTCGAGCAGCCAGCATTCCCCCGCGAGCGCGGCTTGCACCAGCGCCAGTTTCGGGAAGTAGGTATTGCGACGCATGAACTCGGTGTCGAGTCCCAGCACGCCGCGCGCGGGAAGCGCCGGCAGGCTGCCTGCGTGGTCGATCCAGGTGGCGCTCATCGGCGGCCAGGGCGCATCGGTTGGTGTTCCATTGCACGTCGGTTTGCTATCGTGAACCGCACACGATAACAGCCAGCCGCCGCGCACGCATGCCGAAGCCGCAATCCCTTACCCGTCAACACGCGATCGGTGGCGCGATCGGGGTGGCCTTGCTGGTATTCGCGCTGGTCTACCGGTTTTTCCCGGAGGCATTGAAAGTTGAGCCGGCGCTGTTGAAATCACGCGCGGCGCTGGTTTCCAGCGCACCCGCCACGGTGCCGGTGGTGCAGCGCCGGCTGACGCCGGCGGAATCGGAACTCAACGCCGGGCCGCCGATTTCGCTGGCGCCCACGGCCGTGATTGCCGCGCGCGCGCAAGCGGGCGCGTTCGGTAGCCAGTCGGGCAAGGGCAAGGTCGCGCAATTGCTGGGCGAGGCCGGCAAGGCCGCGCGTGCCGGCAACCTGATCGGACCGGACAAGGACAGCGCGCTGGTGCTGGTGCTCGAAGCCGCCAAGCAGGCTCCGGACGATCCGCACGTGAAAACCGCGATGTCGCTGCTGCACTCGCGCCTGATCGCCAACGTGCAGCAGTCGCTCGCGACCGGCGACGCGGACGCGGCGCGCGCCAACCTGGCTGCGCTGAAGCAGTTGCCGGGTTCGCACGACGACCTGCCGGCGCTGGCTGTGCGCATCGACGCCGCTGCCAAGGTGCAGCCGTTGCTGGAGCAGGCCAGCGAACTGGTGCAGAAGGGCAAGCTGGAGGGTTCGGGCGACGACACCGCGCTTGCGGTGTATCGCAAGGTGCTGTCGCTCGATCCCGAAAACGTGGTGGCGCGCCAGGGCCTGCAACGCGTGCAGCAGTCGTCGCTGGATCGGGCGCTGGGCGCCGCCGCGCAGAACGACGACGCGAAGGCCGATGCGGCGCTGGCGAATGCCGCGGCGATCCTGCCATCGTCGCCCGCGCTCGCCGATACGCGCGCACGCATCGCGGCGATGCGCAGCGGCCGTGCCGACAACCTGATGTCGCAGGCGCAGTCGGCCTTCGATGCCGGCAATCTCGACCTTGCCCAGCGCATCGCCGAGCAGGCGGCGGCATTGGGCGCGTCCACCGATGCGTTTCTCGCCAAGGTGCAGAACGCACGCGAATACGCGAATTACCATCCGGGCCAGGTGTTCTCCGACCATTTCCTAGACATCGTCGGGCAGGCGCCGGCGATGGTGGTGATCCCGCGCGGCATCTTCATGATGGGCTCGCCCCAGCGCGGCCGCGTGCAGGCTAGTGCCGAACAGCCGCAGCACGAAGTGACGCTCGCCAGGGGCTTCGCGCTGGCGCGCGCCGAAGTGACGGTCGGGGAATTCCGCGCGTTCGTGCGCTCATCGGGTTACGTGCCGGATTCCGATCGCCTCGGCGGTGCGTCGATATACGACGAAACCAATGGCCGCATGCAGATGCGCTCGGGCGTGGATTGGCAGGACGACTACGCCGGCCAGCGCGCGAAAGCCAACGATCCGGTCGTCAACGTGTCGTGGAACGATGCGCATGCCTACGCGGAATGGTTGTCCAAGCGCACCGGCCAGCACTACCGCCTGCCGACCGAAGCCGAGTACGAATACGCCGAGCGCGGCGGTACCACGACGCAATATTGGTGGGGCGATGGCACGCCACCGCGCGACGTCGAAAACCTCACCGGCAGCGGCGATCGCTCACCCGCGCATCGCAGCTGGGCCAACGCCTTCCAGAATTACAGCGACAACTATTGGGGGCCGGCGCCGGTGATGAGCTTCCAGCCCAATCCGTTCGGACTGTACGACATGGACGGCAATGTGTCGGAATGGGTCGCGGATTGCTGGCACGAGAACTACGTGCGCGCGCCGACCGACGGCAGCGCATGGGTCAACCCCGGTTGCGATGAACGTGTGATCCGCGGCGGTTCGTGGGGCAGCGCGCCCGACCAGGACCGCTCGGCGTTCCGCATGGGCGCCGCAGCCGATTCGCGCAGCGGGCGCGTGGGGTTCCGCGTGGTGCGCGAGTTGTGAGGACCGGGCGGGGTTTCGTCTGCGTTCAGACACTTCTCAGGGAAAGTAAAGCGCGACGCACTAATGTGTGCATGAGCAACAAGCGGAGTTCGCCATGCGCTATTTCCTGAAAATCCTGGTGGGTATCGCGGTTCTCGCGCTCGCGGGCTGCGTGTATCCGGGCTACACCTATGTGCGCGGCGGTTATGGTGGGGCGTACTACACCGGCACCGCGTACGGCTATGACGACGGCTACTACGCGCCCGGGTATTACTACGGCGGTTACGGTTGCTGCGGTTGGTACGGACCTTCCGTGAACATCGGCATCGGCTACTACGGCGGCGGCCACTACCGCCGCGGCTACTACGGGCATGGCTGGAGCGGCCATTCGTGGCAAGGCGGTTCGCATGGAAGCTGGCACGGCGGCAGCTCGCACGGCGGCAGCTGGCATCACCACCATTGAGAGCCCCGATTACGCACATGCTGCCAATGCGGCGCGCAAGGCGGGCACGTAGCCCGCGCCGAACAGGTTGACGTGGTTCAGCAAGTGGTAGAGGTTGTAGAGCGGCGCACGCGCGCGCCAGTCTTGCCGTAGCGGCGCATGCTCGGCGTAGGCGTCGAAAAACGCCGGAGGTGGCGCGCCGAACAGGATCAGCATCGCAAGCTCGGCTTCGGCCCAACCGAAGTGGACCGCACCCGCGTCGATCAACGCCGGATCGCCATCGCCACAGACGTGCAGGTTGCCCGACCACAGATCGCCATGCAGCAGCACGGGCGGCATCTCGGGAACGCGTTCGCGCAGGTTCGCGCACAACGATTCGATGGCCGCGCTGTCGCGGGTTTCGATCAGGCCAGCGTCGCGTGCGCGGTGCATTTGCGGCAACAGCCGGCGCTCCGAGAAAAAATGCCAGCCGTTTTCGTCGGGCGTGTTGTCCTGCGGCGAGTCGCCGCAGAAACCGCCATGGTCGAATCCGAAGTGCATGCCTCTGACGGAATGCTGTTTAGCCAGTCCCGCGCTTGCGCCTTGCCAGTAATCGACCGCGCGCACGCCTTCGCCGAGGTCCTCCAGAACGATCCTGTCGTCCGCCACCTCCAGCACGTCGGGTACGCGCAGCGCACGTGCATCGCGCAGGGCCGTCAGCCCACGTGCTTCGGCGCGAAAGAAATCGGGCGGCACGCCGTGCCGCTGCTTGATGATGACGCGGGTTCCGTCGAGCAAGGTGGAGTGGTGCATGCTGCGCGCGCCGACTGTGGATCAACCAACGCGAGTGCGAGTCCAGGCGGGGCTGCGCCGGCAACCGAGCACCGCGTACACCGTGGCGGTCTGTTCTTCGACGCGGTCGTAAATCGCAAAAGGAAAACGATTGGACAAAAGGCGGTGATAGCGGCCGAAGTACAGCGGATGGATGCCGGCATTCACCCCCAGTGGATCGATGTCGGCATACAAGGTATCGGGAAAGTATGCGCCAACCCCGGGAACCTGCTTTTCGTAAAAGCGATAACCTTCAATGAGATCGCGAGCCGCCGCCGACAGGATGCGGATTTTCACGCCAGGATGTCGCGGATGCGGCGCTTGGCGGCTTCCCAATCCTCGACGGACTCGTGGCCAGCAAACAGCGCCTGCTCGCGTCGGACCAACTCGTCGCCGTGCCAAGCGGGCGAATCCATCTCGGCGCGTTTGCTCAAGTCATCCACAGCAGTTCCATTGCGCGAAGCTTTTCGGCCACGGACATGCTTTCGATCGAGAGCGGGGTTGGCATAAAACCTCGGCGGCACCCAGAAGGGGGTGACATGCCCCATTTTGGGGCTCCGACAAATCGCTGCAAGTTTTGGTGCCGAAGGTGGGACTCGAACCCACACGCTTTTAAGGGCGGCGGATTTTGAGTCCGCTGCGTCTACCGATTCCGCCACTTCGGCGACGGGCCGCACAGTATGCGGGAGCGCTGCACGATTGCCAAGCGCCGCGTCGGTTCTGCGCGCCGTCGGCCGCATGAATCGGCGACAACCCTGCAAGGAATTTCGCCTGGAGTTGACGGTGCATTTACGCCCCTTTTCCCATGATGGACGGGCGGTGCGATGAGGACATCGCGGCGCACCAACATCGACAAGGAGAGTCCCCATGCGATCCATTCCAGTGGTTTTCACCGGGATCGCGGCGATCGGTTTTGCCATGGCCGCCCAGGCCCAGAACACGCCGACCGCCAATCCCCCGACGCAGCCTGCGACTTCGTCGGCAACCAAGCCGGCGGGTCAGCTAGGCAATTCCGGCGGCGGCCTCGGCATGCACATGTCGCCGCGCGAAGCGCGGATGGCGTTCCAGAACATGGACACCAACCACGACGGTTTCCTCGACCGGACCGAGTTCATGCGCAATGGCGACAGCGGGCAACGCTTCGCCGGCTGCGATACCAACCGCGACGGCAAGCTTTCCGAGGCCGAATACGTGGCGTGCTCGCAGCGGCCGGCCACGCAGCAGCAACAGTAAGGCGAGTCAGGCCGGCGTGCCGGTCGGTCAATGATCCAGCGAAAGGCTGCGCTCGTTGCGGAGATACCAGTCGCCGCCGGCGGGTTCGAACACGCTGCAGTGGGTCATCTCGTCCTGGTAGACATGCACGCTGATCGCAAGATCGGTGCCGCTGGCGTTGCAGATCGTGTGGTGTTCGTGCGGCGGGATCAGGCTGCCGGCCGAACCCGCGCCGGCCTGGATCGCGCCGGCCGGGACGAAGTGGTAGCGCCTGTCGTCGTGCTCGCGCAACTCGTATTGCACGACTTCCAGCGCACCCTGCCACACGGCTTCCACGCACCACATGCCGGCGTGGTCGTGGATGGGCGTGCCCTGGCCGGGGCTCCACGTCATCGCAACCACGCAATAGCGGTGTTCCGGACTGCGATAAAGCTCGCGCCGCGCGTAGTGCTCGGCGCAGCCCTGGAACACGCAATCCGGCAGGCGGACGTCGCCCGAGTGGATTGCATCGCACAGCGCCGAGCGCAGCGCGCGCATCGTGCTGACGGTGTCGCCTGCTTCGACGGCGGCGTCGAAAGCGCGGATCAGTTTGTCGCGTCCGGGAAATTCCATGCCCATGGCATAAGCATATAACGGCGCCACATATGGGAGGCAAGCGGCGGGGCGCTTGCGGGATCAGAGCGCCGCCATGAAAGCGCCGATCGCGGCGCCGAAGCGGCCGGTATCGACCAGAAAGGCGTCGTGGCCCTGAGGGGAATCCAGGCCGACGAAGGTGGTGTCGGTACCGGTGGCGCGCAGGTCTTCGGCGAGTTGTTGCTGCTGCTCCAGCGGGAACAGGATGTCGGTTTCGACGCCGATCACCAGCGCGCGTTCCAGTTTCATTTTCGCCAGCGCATTGCGCACCGAGGTGACGGGATCGGAGGTGCCGCCGTATTCGGCCAGGTCGAACCAGTCGGAGGCACGCGACAGATACAGGTAGCAATTCGGATCGAACGAACGCGTGAAGCGGCGCGCGTGCGCGTTGAGGTAGGACTCGATCTGGAACTCCGCGCCGAACGGTTCCTCCTCGCGCTGGTCGGCTTCCAGGCGGATGCGTCCGAAACGCCCGCGCCATTCCAGTGCCGAGCGGTAGGTGATCACGCCCAGCTTGCGCGCGATGTTCATGCCCGTCTCCGGGTAATGCTCGTCGTCGTATTGGCCGTCGTTCCACTTCGGATCGAGCCGGATCGCCTCGCGCTGCAGCGAGCGGATCGCGATCGCGAACGGCTGCGCGCGCGGCGCGGTGCACACGCTCACGTGTGCGCGCGCGAAACCGGGATGATGCGCAAGGCAGCCAAGCGCGGCCATGCCGCCCATCGAGCAGCCGACCAGTGCGGCGAGACGCTCGATGCCAAGCCCGCGCACGAGTTCGTAGCCCGCATTGCCCGCGTCTTCGAGGGAGAGCTCGGGGAAATCGAGGCGGTAAACGTCGCCGGTGGCGGGATCGATCGACGCGGGTCCGCTGGAGCCCTTGCAACTGCCCAGCGTGTTCGCGCAGATCACGAACCAGCGATCCGTGTCGATGGCCTTGCCGGGCCCGACGATGTCTTCCCACCAGCCGGCCGAATCGTCCGCCGCATTGCTGGCCGCGTGTGCGCTTGGCGACAGCCCGGTGAGGATCAGCACCGCGTTGTCGCGGGCTGCATTCAACGTGCCCCAGGTTTCGTAGGCGAGCCGCGCACCGCGCAGCTCGCCGCCGCGTTTCATCGGAAACGGCGAGGGCAGGGCGAAGTATTGGCGGGCGTCGGCCATTGCGGGGCTTCGGGCAGGCGGAGTTCGCAAGGGTAGCGAGTGCGGTCGGCATCGCCAAGGACACCGGGGCGCATCAGCACAGCAGGAGCGTCAATCCACCTTGTCGATCGTGAGCGCGACCGGCGCGTGCGAGTCCGTGGCGACTTCCACCGACGCAGATTCCAGGTCGCCGGCTTGCGGCATCGCATTGCCGTTCTTGCTGATGCGCGCTGCGACGGTCACCTTCGGGAATTTCGACAGCGTCATTGCAGGCGTCATGGCCATCGCGTCCGTCAGCGTGACTTTTGCGGGCAAGTCGGATGCCTTGAGGCGCGCCACCGCCAGCGGCATCGGTGGGCCGTCCACGGCGCGCGCGAACACGAACAGCGTGTCGCCGGATTTCACCTTGCCCGAAAGTTTCGGATCGAGCTTGACCGTCACGGTCAGTGCAACGTCGGCACGGGCTGTGGCGGACGAAGGAGTCGATGCAGGATCGGCCGCGGTCTGCGTCGCGTCCTGCGTGCCGCCGCCCATGTGCGCCTCTGCGGCGGCCAATTCCTGCTGTACGGCAGTGGCGACCCTGGAACCGGGCTGCAGCAGCGGCAGCAGGGTTTTCCATTGCTTGGTGGCGTCGACGTAATCGTTGCGCTGGAAATCACTGATGCCGAGCAGCCACAACGCCCGCTGGTGGGTGGGTTCGATCTGCAACGCGCGCTGCAATTTCGCGCGCGAAGCGTCGTCGATCCGGTGGGTGGGGCTGGTTTCCGCCGTTGCTTCCACCCACGCCACCATCGCGTCCGGGTCGTCGGGCTTCAACTTCAGCAGGTGGTTCAACGCGTCCAGCGCCTGCTGCGGCTGGTTGAGTGCGGAATACGCTTGCGCCAGCAAGGCCCAGCCTTCGGCGTTGCCGGGCTTGCGCTGCAGGCTTGCCTGCAACTGTTGCGTGGCTTCGACCAGCGTCGCGTGATCGTCGACGGCGGATGCGGATTGCAACGCCTGCGGCGTGCCGACCATCAGGTACGCGCCCAGCACCACGGGCGGTGTCACCAGCGCGAGGATGAGCGCCAGCACGAACGGCGCGCGCGGGCGGCCTTCGCGACGCGCGCTGCGCAGCAGCGGCACCAGCACGCAGGCCAGCGCGGCCACCACCATGAGGGCGGCGATGACGAGAAAACGCGTGGTCACCAATCGTCTCCGGGCTCGTCAGCGACCATGCCGGCCGGACGCGTGCGCCGGCGCAGCAGCACGACCACCACGATGCCGCCGGCAAGCAGGATCGCGGGCGTGCCGAACCACAGCGCGATCGTCGAGGGCGTCAGTGGCGGGTCGTACAAAATGAAGGTGGAATAGCGCGCCACCAGCCAGTCCTTGATTTCCGTGTCGCTCTTGCCCTGCTGCATCATGTCGAAGATCTGGCGCCGCAACTGCTTGGCGAAATCGGCGTTCGACGACAGCAGGCTTTCGTCCTGGCAGACCATGCAGCGCAGTTCGCGTGTCAGGTGCTGGAAACGGTCGCGCTGCGCGGTGTCCTTGAACGGCAGCGGATCGATCGCGAATGCGACCGCGCTGAGCGCAAGCGCGAACGCGAGCAGCGCGATGACGAGCAGGCGCTTCATGTGCCCGCCCCTTCGAGTGCGCGGATCTTCGGCTCCAGTTCCTTCGCGATCACATCGGGCGTCAGCGGGCCGATGTGCTTGTAGCGAATCACGCCTTTCGCATCGATCAAATAGGTTTCCGGCGCGCCATACACGCCGAAGTTGATCGACGTTTCGCCGGACTGGTCGGCGATCACTTCGTGGTACGGATCGCCGTGGCGGTCCAGCCACGCGCGCGCATCTAGCGGCGCATCCTTGTAGTCGTAGCCGATCAGCGGGATGCCGAACTTGTCGCGATACGCCATCAGCGTCGGATGTTCGTCGCCGCAAGCGAAGCACCAGCTCGCGAACACGTTGAGCAGGTACGGCTTGCCCAGCAGGTCGGCCTTGGTGACGAACTGCGTCGGATCGTTCAGGCGCGGCAGGCGGAACGTGGGTGCGGGCTTGTCGATCAAGGGGCTCGGCACGAAGCGCGCATCGTGGGTCTGGTTCCACACCAGGCCCACCACGAAAAACGCAATGAGCGCCGCGAACACGATCAGCGGCACGAATCGCGCAATGGGTTTGCGCGCAACCTCGTTCACGCTTCGCCTTCCGCCAGCTTGCGCGGCGCTTCCGGTTCGGGTTGCGCGCGCACGGTTTCGGGTTCCACCGCGCGCTGCAGGCGGAAGCGCTTGTCGAGGATCACCGCGAAGCCGCCCAGCATCATCAGCACGCCGCCGCCCCAGATCCAGCGCACGAACGGCTTGTCGTACACGCGCAGCGACCATGCGCCATCGCCGATCGCGTCGCCCAGCGACACGTACAGGTCGCGGAACACGCCAGCCTGGATCGCCGCTTCGGTCTGCACCTGTCCGCCGACGTAGGTGCGCTTCTGCGGATGCAGGGTCACCACCGGCTTGCCATTGCGCGTGATCACCACCGTGCCTTGCTGCGCCTGATAATTCGGCCCCTGCGTTTCGGTGACGCCGTTGAAGTGGAAATCGTAGGCGCCGACGTCGACGCTGGCGCCCGGCTTCATGCTGACGTCCTGCTCCACGCTCATCGAGGTGGTCAGGATCGCGCCGGCGATGAACACGCCAATGCCGAAGTGCGCCAGCATCATGCCCAGCATTTCGAATGGATAACGCTTCCCACGCGGCGCTTCGCGCCAGCGCTTGATCGCGAACAGGACCACGCCCGCCATCACCCACACGGCGGCGGTGACGCCGAGCAACTGGTACCAGCCGCGCGCGCCGACAATGAAGCCGATGATGCCCGCTACGACCGCCAGCGCGACGATGCGGATCAGCGCGTTGCGCCACACTTCCGGGTCGGCCTTGCCCCAGCGCGACAACGGACCGAACGGCAGCGCCAGCACCAGCGGTGTCATCAGGATCAGGAAGAGCGGCCCGAAGTAGGGCGGCCCGACCGAAATGCGCCCGATGTCCAGCGCCTCGCCGACCAGCGGATACAGCGTGCCCAGCAGCACCATCGCGCAGGCAACCGTGAG
>DATNAW010000001.1:0-29429 GCA_035572335.1 Rhodanobacteraceae bacterium | reverse complement strand
GAACTGCTTGACCCGCCGCGCTTGCGCGAGTTGGCGCGGTGCGTGCTGAACGTCTGAGCGCGCCATCCGAGGGGAGTCAATTGGCGCCGATACCGATTCCGGCACACTGCGCGACGTGTCAGGGAACTCGCGATTTCCTCTCGTCATTCCGGAATCGCGAAGCGATATCCGGGATCGAGTCCCTTGTTGGTGAAGTGAATGAAAGACACTGGATTCCCGCTTTCGCGGGAATGACGGCGTAAAGGGTTATCCGGTTCTTTTCGCCCACCGGAATACCGAGAATCAAACATGGCTGCTTGGTTCCTGCAAATCCTCTGGATCCACATCGGCTGCGTGATCGCGTCGGGCAGCCTGTTCTTCACGCGCGGCTGCATGATGCTGGCGGGCCTGCCGGCGGCGAATCACGCCGTGCTGCGCCGCATCTCGGTGGTGATCGACTCGCTGCTGCTGGCCGCCGCGATCGCGCTGACCACGATCATCCACCAGTACCCGTTCGTGCAGGCATGGCTCACGGTCAAGGTGGTGCTGCTGGTCGCCTACATCGTGCTGGGCGTGTTCGCGTTGCGGCGCGGCCGCACGCGCGCGATCCGCGCGGCATGCTTCGGCGCGGCGATGCTCGTGTTCCTGTTCATCGTCACGGTTGCTCGCACCCAGAATCCGCTGGGCGTGTTCGCGAACCTGTAAAGCGGCGTCAGGCTGCTTTCGCGGCCGGCTCGACGCGGGTGTATGCCGGCGGCGATCGATCCATGAAGCCGAGCGCGTGGCACCAGCCCATCACGTGCACGCCCTTGGCGCGCTGCTCGTCGCGGATCGAATCGCGCAGCTCCACCATCTTCGTCCAGTGCACCTTCGGACGATAGTGATGCTCGGCGTGGAAGCCGTTGTATAGCCAGATCCAGTTGTAGGCCTTGTTGTACGTGGAAACGCCCCACGCGATCGGCTGGTCGGGGTCGCCCTTCAGGTGTTCGTAGTAGCCGTTCAACGACGACAGCGAATGGCCGAGGTAATAGAACGGCACCAGGCACAGGAACGCGCGCCAGTCATAGACCAGGCAGGCGAGATACACGACGACGACCGTGGCGATCTCGACGCGGATCCAGCGCGCGAGGTGCGGCCATTTCTTCTTGACCCGCGTGTAGCATTCGCCGATGTCGTCGCGGAAATACGAATAGAACGTGTACGTCCACACGCTTTCCGGCTTGCCATCCTTGCCGTGGCGGTAGATCGACAGTGGATCGATGGTGGTGCCGTCCTTGACGCGATCCATGTTGCCGACGTGGTGGCGCAGGTGAACGTGCTTGTAGAACTCCTGGCTGAAACCGTCGGTCAGCGAAAACAGGAAACTGTAGACGCGGTTCAACCACTCCCATTTGAAGAACGGGTTGTGGATGAAGTTGTGGCTGGTGGAATTGATCGACCATGAGATGCTGATCGAATAGATGCACGCGCACGGAATCCACAGCCACCACGGCGTTGCATGGAAGCCGAAGAACAGCCACGCGAGGAATGCAGCGTGGCCCAGCACCATCAGCACGGGAATGATGTCCCAGCCGGTCCAGGCGAAGAAAAGACGACGTGGTTTGGCCGTTGCGGTATTCATTGCAGCAGGTGCGGTGCGGGAGACGGGCGCAGCATGGCGGCTGGCGCGATAGCTATTTTACGACGTTGCGCGGCGCGCCACGTAAAGCGTCCTGAAAGGTAATTCAGGCAGGATGCGGCACCGGTTTCCCGCCCGCGGGTGCGGCGAACATTCCAGCGCCGAGAAACGCGATACTTGTGCCATGCCCGTTCACCTTCGCATCCTCGACACCGACGGCAGCCTCGATGCCACCGCCCTGTCCGCGGCCGCGCCGTGGGCTTCGGTCACGCGTGTGGATCTGCGCGACCTCGGACCATCCCTGCGACTGTGGAGCCGCAGAAAGAACATCGACGCGGCACGCACAAGGATCGCGGCCGCGGCAGACGCGCGCCCGTCGATCACGTTCATGGGTTCGGGCGATTTCCACCACCTTGCCACGTTGCTGGCCGAACGCGTCGAAGAGTCCTTCACGCTGCTGCACTTCGACAACCACCCCGACTGGGTGCGGTTGGCGCCGCGCTGGCATTGCGGTTCGTGGATCAATCGCGTGCTCGCATTGCCGAACGTGCGACGCGTGGTGACGGTCGGGCCCTGCAGCGATGATCTTGTCGACCCCGGCCGCAAGGGCGGCAACCTGCCGGCGCTCGATTCAGGGCGGCTCGTGTTGTTCCCTTGGCAGCACGAAGCTTCGCGCGCGCGCCGCCGCATAGCGAATGGGCCGGGCCATGCGTGGCGTGACGGCCGCATCCACTGGGAAAATCTCGCGGACATGCCGCTGCAACAAGCCATCGATATGGTGTTCAAGGCGATTCCCACCGAAGCCGTCTGGATCACCCTCGACAAGGATGTGCTGCCGGAAAGCGAGGCGCTGACCAACTGGGACCAGGGCCAAATGCCGCTGACGGCGTTGCTCGCGATGCTGCGCGCCGCGGGACAACGCAAGCGTGTGCTGGGCGCCGACATCTGCGGCGAGTACTCGCCACCGCGGCATGCCAACTGGCTGAAGCGCATCGAATCGAAAATGGACCAGCCGGCGCGCGATGCCGCCGATCGCGAAAGGATCGAGGGCAATCTCCGCACCGACTGCGCGCTGGCGCAGACCTTGTTCGAGGCCTGCGCCACCGCATGATCGAAGTCGCCGTCCATTCTTCCATCGATGCCATCGCGGCCACCGACTGGAACCGCCTGTTTCCGCACGAACTGGAAGACCACGCCTATCTGCGCGCGATCGAACGCGCGGGCCTGGCGGGATTTCGTTATTTGTACTTTGTGGTGCGCGATGGCGATCGATTGCTGGCCGCGGTGCCGGCCTTCATCACCGACTACCGGCTCGACACCACCGTGCAGGGCGGCTTGCGCCGCGCCACCGAATCGCTCGCGAACATTTTCCCGCGCCTGCTGCGCATCCCGATGCTGTCGCTGGGCTCGCCGGTCAGCGAACGCTGCCGCGCGGGTTTCGCGCCCGAGTCGACGCCGGAACGACACGCGGCGTGGCTGGACGCGATCCTCGTGCACATGGAAGCCGTCGCCGCCAAAGAGAAGTTCGGCATGCTCGCCGTGAAGGATGCACCGCTGAATGAACCCGCGTGGCAACAGGTGTGCCCGCGCCGCGGCCTGCGTGCCCTGCCCGGCTTGCCCGGTGCGACGCTCGACATTCCATGGCCTGACCTGGACGGCTATTTCGAATCGCTTGGCGCGTCCACGCGCAAGGATCTCCGTCGCAAGTGGCGCGCCGGCGCGGCGTTGAAGATCGATTGGCGCGCCGACCTCGACGGCATTGCCGACGACGTGCAGCGGCTGTACCGCGAAACCCTGTCGCAAGCCGAGCTGTCGTTCGAGGAATTGACGCCCGCGTACTTCCGGAACGTGCTGCACGACATGCCGGGACGTGCGTTCTGCGTGACGTATTCGGAAGACGGCAAGCTGCTGGCATTCAATCTTGTGCTGCGCGATTCCGAACGCCTGCTCGACAAGTTCCTCGGCATGGAATACGCGGCGATGGACCGCTACAACCTTTACCACGTGAGCTGGCTGGAAAACATCCGCCATTGCATCGAGCATGGCATCGGCGTGTACGAAAGCGGCCAGGGCCTGCATGCCGAAAAGCGCCGGCTCGGCAGTACGCTGCACGCCAACGCGCTGTGGTATCGCCACCGCAACCGCTTCGTCGACAGCGTGTTCGCGCGCTTCGAAAAACTGGCGAGCCTCGACCGCTTCGACGACGACGCGGAAAACACGAAGCCGCCCGCGCGGCAGGCCTGATCCACCGCACCACCGCGCGGCCGGCACCCATTCGGCGTAATCTGGCCGGGCTTGCTCGTCGGGCATGGACCGCCTCCACCCATCCAGGAGACTGCCATGAAATCCAATCCGCTTTTCTCGTCGGCCCTCGTGATCGCCCTCGGCCTCACCGGCGCCGGCATCGCGCATGCGCAAAACGGCAATGGCGTACTGGTCCGTTCCGACGGCATTTACGTGCGCTGCGACCGCTGCGGTACCGTCGAAGGCATTGAACAGAACATCAGCAAGGGCGGCGGCCACGGCACCGCCGGCGCCGTCATCGGTGCGATCGCCGGAGGCGTGCTGGGCAACCAGGTGGGCAAGGGCAAAGGCAGGGCACTGGCCACGGCGGGTGGTGCAGTCGGCGGCGGCCTCGCCGGACACGCCATCGGCAGCAAGGGCAGCCAACACAGTTGGCTGGTGCGCGTGAAGATGGGCAGCGGCAGCTACATGAACGTGCAGGTACCGGATGCCAGCAGCCTGCGCAAGGGCGACATCGTGGAAGTGGACCCCAACGGCAACATTACGCGCATTCGTTGAAACGTGCGGCCGCCGCGGAGCGATCCGCGGCGCGCCTCCGCACTGGCGCACAAGGATGGGCAACATGCCCGCATCGAGCGAAGCGGCGTCGCGGTCGAATGGCGTTGCATGCTTCACCAGCCCGTTTGCATTCCGGGAAACCGTGCAGCGCATCCTCGATGCACTGTCCGGACACGGCATCAAGGTTTTCGCCACGTGGGACCAACAAGCCGAAGCCCGCGCAGTCGGCCTCGACATGCCGCCCGCCACCCTGATCGTGTTCGGCAACCCGAAGGCCGGCACGCCGTTGATGCGGGCGCAGCCCGAATCGGCGCTCGACCTTCCGCTCAAAGTTCTGGTTCTCGAATCCGCCGGCGAAGTGTCCGTCTGCTTCAACACGCCGGACTACATCATCCAGCGCCATGGCTTGCCGGAGCAGTTGTATGCCAATCTGGCGCCAGCGTTTGCACTGATCGGGCGCGCGTTGCAGGGGTGAGGCCGACAACGGGTGATCCAGACGGAACCCGGATTCAGAAATGCCACGCCAGCCGCAGGCTCGGGCCGCTCAGCGTGACTTTTTTCAGGATTGATGCGTCGGCGTGTTGATCCAGCCAGATCTCGCGCCACGACAGCGCCACGTCGCCCCAGCCGAAGGCGAGTCCCGCGCCGACGCTCGCCTGCGCCGACGAGGTCGAACCGGCGGCGCCGTAATCAACCTGGTACGGAATGAAGAACTTCCCGTGGAAGGGCATCCAGCGCCCGCGCAGGCCGATAACGGGATTGAAGAAGTGTGCATTTCGGCTGCGACTGCCGCTGCGCGCGAAGTCGATGGCACCGCCGTTTCCGCCTGCTGCGAAGTTCCAGTCGAGCGAACCTTCGAGCCACACGTAGCGCACGCCGAACAGCAGGTCGGCGTAGCCGGAGCTTCCATGCGTAAGGTTGTAGAGGCCGTCCACACTGGCCATCGCGCCTTGCATGTCCCAGCGATCGCCGAACCGGATCGGCAGGCCGGCCCGGCCGAGGGTGGTCGCGCGTCCCTCCATGTCGCTGAAGTCGACCCAGTCGAGATCAGCGTACACGCCAAGGCGGCCTTTGCGCGCCGAACCCATCAGTTCGAACGCGCCGCCGAGATTGTCCCAGATGTTGCCGGTCGACTGGCTCAGCACGGTCGAATTCGCGACCTGGAAACGCAGCGTCGCATCGATGCCGGGCAGCCAGGCGTACGGACTGACGGTGTAGTGCCAGTGGCCGTCCCACGGGTCCGGCTGCGCGGCATGCGCCGGCATCCCGATCGCAAGGAACAAAACCGCGAATGCGAACAACGCGCGAATCGTTGTTGCCTGGCGCTTCATCCGCATTCGTCATCCATCATGGCGACACGGTCAAATAGCCATTGACCGCGCGAATGTCGTCTTCACCGAGTCGGTTGACCAACGCGGCAAGGTTGAGCCGCGCGACCAGGTATTGATAGCGGGCACCATCGAGGTTCTGCTGCGCCGAGAAATACTGCTGCTGGGCGTTCAACACATCCAGCGTGGTTTTTTTGCCGACCTTCAGGCCCAGCGCGGTGGCATCCAGCGACGACTTCGACGCGACGACGGCCTGCTGCAACGCGCTGACCTGCTGCGCGCCAATCTCCACGTTGAGGAATTGCTGCTTGACCTGAACATCGGTGTTCGCGACTGTCGCCTGCAGCTGCGCATTGGCCTGGCCGACGTTCGCGACGGCTTCGCGATACTTGGATTGATAACTTCCGCCGGCGAACAGCGGCACCGAAAGCTGAAGGCCGACGAGGGTCTGCTTGCTGTGGTCGGGCGAAACGAGGATCGGCAGCGTGCCGCTCTGGCGCATGTCCTGGTAACTCACCACCAGGTTCAATTGCGGACGGCTGCGCAGCCGGTACTTGTCGACCTCGTGGTTGTCGACGTCGAGCTGCACGCGCGCGCCCTGCACGTTGAGATTGTCCTGCCGCCCCCATGCGATCCAGGCGTTCAAATCATCCGGTTGTGGCGCGGCCGGCTTGAAATCGTCGGGCACCTTGGCGAGGTTCAGCGGCGCCGCGCCGACGATGCTGGCGAACTGGTCCTGTTGCACGGCCAGGTTGTTGACCGCCGCGATCTCCTGCGCGAGCACGCCCTGGTAGCGCGCTTCCGCGTCGCGCACGTCGGTGATGTTGGTCTTGCCGGCCTTGAAGCGCGCCTGCGCGCTCGCCAGCTGCTGCGCGATCGCCGCCTTCTGCTTGCGCGTGAGCTCGAGATTGTCCTCGGCCATCAACACGCCGAAGTAGGCCTGCGCCACACGCAGCACCAGATTGGCATTGGCGCCCTGCTTCTGCAGGCCGGCCAGTTTCGCTTGATCCTTGAGTTCAGCCGCGCCCGCGAACACCGCGGCGTTGTAGATCGGCTGCACCAGCGTCACGCCGAACCCATGCAGGTAGCCGCTGGAGTTGCCGATCAGCACGTCGGTCGGAAAGAACGGCGGCAGGTCGAGCATGGATTCCGAAGCAAGGTGCAGGTGGTTGTAGTTGGCAGTGGCGTTGATCTGCGGGAAGTACAGCGCCGTCCCCTGCTTGCCCTTCTCGACGCCCGCGAGGTACGCATAGTTCGCCGCCTGCGTGGTGGGATCGAAAGCCTGTGCCTTCTGCACGGCCGTGCTGAAGTCCATCGCGTTGCCAGCCGATGCGCACACCAGCAACGCAGCGGCGATGCACCCGCGGAGCGCCCACCCGTTCGCGCGATGCTCAGTTCGCATGGGCTTCTCCGGACTTCGCCGCCTTGAACCACACCGCGAACGCGGTCGGCAGGAACAACAGCGTCAGCAGCGTCGCGACCGTCAGCCCGCCCATGATCGCCCACGCCATCGGCCCCCAGAACACCGAGCGCGTCAGCGGCACCATCGCCAGCACGGCCGCGGCGGCCGTCAGCAGGATCGGCCGGAAACGGTGCACGGTGGATTCGATGATCGCGTCGCGCATCGTCGCGCCCTCGCCGAGCGCGTGGTCGATCTGCACGATCAGGATCACCGAGTTGCGGATGATCATGCCGAACAGCGCGATGGTCCCGAGCAGCGCCACGAAGCCGAATGGTATGCGGAACACCAGCATGATCGCTGTGACGCCGATGATGCCGAGCGGCGCCGTCAGCAGCACCAGCGCCATCCGGCGCATGTCCTGCAACTGGATCATCAGCAGGAACAGCACGATCACGATGACCAGCGGCATCGTCGTCTTGATGGCCTTCTGCGATTTGCTGCTCGATTCCAGCGACCCTCCCATTTCGATGCGGTAGCCAGCCGGCAGCTTCTTCACCATCGGTTCGAGTTGCGACCACAGCGCGTGCTCGACGTCGTTGCCCTGCGCGCCGTTGATCACGTCCGCCTGCACCGTAATGGTCGGAATGCGATTGCGACGCCAGCGGATGCTGTCGTCGCTCGCCAGCCGCAGCCGCGCGATCTGCGACAACGGCACGAAGTGGCCGCCCTGCGTGTAAATCTTGAGGTCCTTGAGGTTGTTGAGATCGGTGCGCTCCGGCGACTGCAGGCGTGCGTACACGCCGATGCTGTCGGTGCCTTCGAGGTATTGCGTGATGTCGTAACCGCTCAGCGACGCCTGCAGCGCCTGCGAAACGCTCTTCGAACTCACGCCCAGCACACGCGCCTTGTCCTGGTCGATGTCGATCTTCAGCACCTTGATGCGCTCGCCCCAATCCATGTTGACGTCGGTGGTGTCGGGATTGGCGCGTGCCGTCGCCATGACCTTCTCGGCAAGATTGCGCAACTGCAGCTCGTCGTCGCCGCTGATGCGGAATTGCACCGGGTAGCCGACCGGCGGCCCGTTTTCGAGGCGCGTGACGCGGCCGCGTGTGGCCGGGAATCCGTTGTCCAGCAATTGCTGGATTTTCGCCATCACGCCTTCGCGTTGCTCGTAGCCTTTCGTCATTACCACCAGTTCGGCGAGGTTGTTCTGCGTCTGCACGTTCAACGGCAGGTAGAAGCGCGGGCTGCCGCCGCCGACGTAACTCGTCACCGAAACCACCTCGGGATCGTCCTGCAGATCCTCCTGCATCGCGGTCGCCTGCTTCTGGATGTCATCGAAGCTCGCCGCCTGTGGCATCCACAAATCCACGATCAGTTCCGGACGATCGGAGGACGGAAAGAATTGCTGCGGGATCAGCTTGAACAATCCGAGCGACAACACGAACAGGATCACCGTCACGCCGATCACCGGCAGGCGATGATCGAGGCACCAGCTCACGCGCTTGCGGAACCAGCGGTAGAACGGGCGCTGGTACACGTCGGTGTTCTCGCCGGGCTTCGGCTTGAAGTCCGGCAGCAGCTTGAACCCCAGGTACGGCGTGACCAGCACCGCCACGAACCACGAGACGACCAGCGCGATGCCGACCACTTCGAACAGCGAGCGCGTGTATTCCGCCGAACCGGATTTGGAAACCGCGACCGGCAGGAAGCCCGCGACCGTGATCAGCGTGCCGGTCAGCATCGGAAACGCCGTGGCGGTGTAGGCGAAGGTGGCCGCGCGCACGTGGTCCCAGCCTTCCTCCAGTTTCAGCACCATCATTTCCACGGAAATGATCGCGTCGTCCACCAGCAGGCCAAGCGCGATGATCAGCGCGCCCAGCGAGATGCGCTGCAGGTCGATGCCCAAGAGGTACATGACCAGGAACACCACCGCCAGTACGAACGGAATGCACAGCGCCACGACGAAACCGGTGCGCACGCCGAGCGACAGGAAGCACACCAGCAACACGATGCCCACGGCTTCGTACAGGCTGTCGGAAAATTCGCCGACCGCGGATTTCACGACCTTGGGCTGGTCGGACACGGTGTTGAGCTTCACGCCGACCGGAAAGTTGCTTTCGAGGCGTGCGGCTGTGGCGCTTAGATCCTTGCCGAGCCGCAACACGTCGCCGCCGGCGCGCATGCTGATCGCGA
Source organism: Rhodanobacteraceae bacterium (assembly GCA_035572335.1). GTDB lineage: Bacteria > Pseudomonadota > Gammaproteobacteria > Xanthomonadales > Rhodanobacteraceae > 66-474. Next base: position 20,104 of record DATNAW010000001.1, on the reverse strand, counting down.
GGCCGATCGCCGGCTGGCCATTGAAGAACATCTTGAGCTGCGGCGGATCGACGTAGCCGCGCTTCACCGTCGCCACATCGCCCAGCCGGAACATGTGGCCGTTGGCGTAGATGCCGATGTTGCGGATGCTTTGCACCGAATCGAAATCACCACTGACGTTCAACTGGATCTGTTCGTCGCGGGTCTGGACCACGCCGGCGGGTTCCACGCCGTTGACGGTCTTGAGCGTCGCGACGATCTGGTCGGGATTGATGCCGAGCGTCGACAGCTTGGCGTTGGAATACTCGATGTAGATGCGCTGGTCCTGCGTGCCGACCAGATTGACTTGGTCGACGTTCGGCACGCGCAGGAATTCGTCGCGCGCCGATTCCGCAAACGCCTTCATCTGCGCGTAGTTGAAGCCGTCCGCCGTCAACGCATAGATGTTGCCGAAGGTGGTACCGAACTCGTCGTTGAAGAACGGGCCGCGCACGCCCTGCGGCAGCGTGTACGCGATGTCGCCGATTTTCTTGCGCACCTGGTACCAGACTTCCGGCACCTCGTCGGGTGGCGTGTCGTCGCGCAGCGTGACGGTGAGTTGCGTTTGGCCGGCCTCGACGAAACTCTTGACGTAATCGATCTCGGCAACGCTTTGCAGCTTCTTCTCGAGCTTGTCGGTGACCTGTTCCTGCATCTGCTCCAGCGTCGCGCCCGGCCAGTACGCCTGCACGACCATGCTGCGGACAGTGAAGCCGGGGTCTTCTTCCTGGCCAAGGTGCGTGTACGAATAGATGCCGCCGATCAGCAGGATGATGATCGAGAACAGGATGAACTGCTGGTGCTTGAGCGCCCACGCGGACAGGTTGGTGTTCGACATCGCTCAAGGGTCCTGCATGCTGTAGGTCCCGACCGGCCGCACCGCCTGGCCTTCGTGCAGCAGGTTGGCGCCCGCGGTGACGACGGTGTCGCCATTCTTCAAGCCGTCGCTCACCAGCGCGGCGTTGCCGCTGATGGTCAACACCTTCACCGCGTGCAGGGACACCGTCGATGCGCTGCGGTCCACCAGCCACACATGCGGGCCATCGGGCTCCTCGACGATCGCGGTCAACGGCAGCGTGAAGGTGCTGCCCGCGGAGGCTTCCGGCACGTGCACGTAAGCGGTCATGCCGAGCAGCACCGCGGGATCGGGTTGCAGCACGGTCACGTATGCGTTGTAGGTGCGCGTGGTCGGGTCGGTGTCGGGATCGATGCGGCGCAGGTGTGCGCGATACTTCTTGCGGGGATTCGCCCACAGGGTCACGTACAGGTCGTTCGCGCCGCGCACCTGGTCGACGCGCGATTCCGGCACGTCGATCACCACTTCGCGATCGCCGTCCTTCGCGATCGTCACCGCGGACTTGCCGGTGTTGACGACGTCGCCCACGTCCACGTTGATCGCCGTGACGATGCCGGCCACCGCCGCACGCAGCGTGCCGTAGCCGGCCTGGTTGGTCGCCTCGTCGTATTGCGCCTGCGCCATCTGCAATTGCGAGGTCGCGGTATCGAGGTCGACCTTGTCGCGGTCGTACTCGGCCTGGCTGATGAATTCCTGCTTCAGCAATTGCGCGTCGCGATCAAGATTGACCTTCGACTGCTCGGCCTTGCTGCGCGCGGCATCCAGCTGCGCCTTCGCGGCCTGCTGGTTCAGGTCGAGGTTGGCGGGATCGAGTTGCAGCAGCGGCTGGTTCAGGACGACGTGATCGCCGACTTCGACCAGCCGCTTCACCACCGTTCCCGCGACGCGGAAACCCTGGTCACTCTGGTTGCGCGCGGTGACCGCTCCCGAATAGGTGGCGCCCAGCGCCGTTGGCGACTGGCCCACCACCATCGTCTGTACCGGTCGGACGTCGCCGGGACCGGAAGCCTTGTTTCCGCACCCGGACAGGATCACCGCCGTCGCCAACGCCGCTGCCGCAACCCCCGCTCGCCGCATGCTTTCACCCCATGGAGCAACCGCGGCGATCGACAGGCATCGCCGTACCGGTGCGCGGCCACCGGTACGGCGCCTGGTCAGGAACTACCCGGTGAATCCGTTTGCCTTGTCCAGTTTCCCCACGAACCGCTTCACCCAGAAATCGATCAGCTCGTGCACTTGCGCGGACGCCGGTGCATCGCCCTTGGTCACGGTGGCGGTGCTCTCGCGACTGTCCACGGTTTCGCCCAGCACCGCGCCGGTTTCGGAATCCAGCGCTTCGCTTTCGATGGACACGCGCAGCACCTGCGGATTCTTGCCGGCTGCGGCGCGCGCGACTTTGAACAACGCGCTGACTGGGATCAGGTCCCGCGGTTTCAGCGGCGGATTCACCTCGACCACTCCGACCACCGCGACGCGCAGCCGCGCCACGCCGGGTCCCGGCTCGGTCACCACCTGGTAATGCTTGCCGAGGGCGGCCGACATGACCGCCTGGTAATACTGCTGGATGTCGGCGAGCCGCGCCGGATCCAACGGCTGATATTCACCGTTGGTATTGACGATGACCTGGGGCGTATCGATGACGAATTTGCGGTACTTGGCGGGATCGAAGCCGGGCGCGACGTAATGCCGGTAACCGGCGTCGTTCGGATCAGCCTGCAGCAGGCTGTAATCGGCGAGGAATCCGGAATTGGCCGGCTGGTCCGGAGCGCGCGCCGGTCTCGTTTCGGGCGTCGTGCACGACGCGCACAACACCGCGAGCGCTCCCGCGAAAGCCAGTGACCACACATTCACCTTGGTACCGCGCATGTCGATCCCCTTGTGACCGGCGGCCGCGCGGCCGCCGGCGTGTGCGCTACTCGCGGGTGCAAACGAATTTGATGTATACGTAGTTTTCGCTGCTGGCCATGCCTCTGCGTCCCCATGGCCCAGCCGCCGACAGGTTGAGTTGGCTGCGCGAACCCTTGCCGAGTACGCGGTAGTGTCCGCCGCAGGCGTCGTGCATCTGGCGATAGGCGTCCTGCTGCCGCGCGTCCTGATCGGCCGCGCTGCCGTCGGCGAGGAAACGGATCAAACCGAAATCACGGCCGGAGGTGGGCGCGTAGGCGCCGGTTTGCGGCCGGGACACCATTTCGGCGGTGGTGGTTGCGCAACCTGCGATGGCCGCACAGGCCGCGGCTGCCACGAGTACCCGGGTGAACACTTGCATTGGAGCCTCCTTCAGGATTGACCGAGGGAAACCATCAAGCGCTTTTGCCACTCGTTGCAACGAAGCCGGGTTTTACGTCTTGGTCCAGGTGAGCGTGCGTCCGAAAACGCCGCCGCCGACCGTCAGCTTCAGCGAACCGTCGGGAGCCAGCGTCAACTTGCACGGATATGACTTGCCGGTCGACGGCGTGTAGACCGTGCCACCTTCCCATACGTTGTCGCCGGCGTAGTGGAAGCCGGTCAGCACCGCCAGCCCCATCACCGTCCGGCTGCGCAATGACGCATCGGGATTCAAGCGGTCGACTTTCGGCTGCCCGTCCGCACCTTGCGGATCCTTGAGCCAGACCACGCGCCCTTCGACGCCGTTGGCGTTCGAGATCTGCACCTTGGAGGTGCCGTCGGCGGTCAGCCAGGTGCCGTTGATCGCATCGCCCGTGTCGGCCGCGGTGACCGCGGTGGAAACACCGAGCATCGCAAGAAACACGCCGAGAACGAATCCACGCATTCCACACCCCCAGCATCGCGCGAAGGTCGAATCGCAGTGCCATTCCGTGGCGTCACGGCTGTCCAGAGATTGGCAACAGACCGGAACCCCTGAATTCCGTTTATGGCACCGCCCCGGTGTGCTGTCAACCGAAATGTGCGACGTCTCACAATCGAACCGCCCTGTTGCGGTTGATCACATTCGCTTTGTATGCTAGCCGCTTGGGGTTCAAACGCTGCCGTGTTCGCTGTTCCACCGCTCCGTCCGGAGCGACTTACGGGAGGGTGATCTCATGAAACGCACACCGGTGCTGGCGCGGGGCTTCGTCCATTCCGCACTGTTCGGATTTTCCTGCGCCGCGATGCTCGCGAGCGGTTCCGCGATCGCGCAGATGGGCGGCGGCGGCGGAATGAAGGCGATGCTCCAGCAGAAGCTGGAAGCCATCAAGACATCCTCCGCCGAGAACCAGCGGAAGCTGCACCAGTACACGTGGACCGAAACCGCGTCCGTCACTGCCAACGGCCGCGAGATCCCGCCCAAGGTATCGAACTGTTTCTACGGCCCGGACGGCAAGCTGCACAAGACGCCGGTCGGCGATGCCGAAGACGCGTCCGCCGGCCGCCGCGGCGGCGGCCGCCTCATGCAGCGCATCAAGGAAAAGAAAACCGCCGAGATGAAGGACTACATGCAGCAGGTGAGCGGCGTCATCAAGCTGTACGTGCCGCCTTCGCCGGAGCGCATGCAGAAGGCTTTCGAAGCGCACAAGGTTTCGTTCGACAAGAACGGCGGCAACGTCGACCTGGTGTTCCGCGACTACGCGTTGGCGGGCGATTCGATGACCGTCGACTTCGACACCGCGAGCAAGAAGATCCGCTCGCTCAGCGTGAAGTCGTATCTGGATACGCCGCAGAATCCGGTGACGCTGCACGTGGATTTCGCGACGTTGCCGGACGGCACCAACCACCCGTCGCGCACCTCGCTCGACGCGCGCGGCCAGGACATCATCGAGGTCACGACCGTCAATTCGAACTACCGCAAGACCAGCGGGTTCTGACGATGCGATCAGGGGCGCGTTGATTCCGGGTTTCCGATGCACGGATGGGGAAAGCGCATGTCGCGACAAGACAATCGATCGGGCGCAGCGGCAGGCTGCACGGTGTTGGTTGCCGCATTCGTGCTGATGGCCGGCTTCACGCCGGCGACCGCGGCCACACAGGATGCAGCCCCGCTGCACGCAATGAGCCACGCGTTCGAGTCGCTGACCAGCCGCATTTCGCCGGCGGTCGTGGAGATCCTCGTCAACGGATACGGGCCCGACGATCCCGAGAAGGCGTCACCGGACTCGCCGATCGGGCCCGTGAGCAGCCAGGGCTCCGGCGTCATCGTGGATCCAAACGGTTACATCGTCACCAACTACCACGTCGTCAACGGCGAGCAGAGCGTCAAGGTCGTGATCACGCCGCAGGAAGGCCGCGAGCCGCAGGCACCCGCGGCGCTGCGGCGTCGCTCGCGCATCCTGCCGGCGAAGGTGGTCGGCTACAGCAAGCAGGCCGACTTGGCCGTGTTGAAAGTGGATGCGACCGGCCTGCCGACGATCGCCTTCGCGAAGTACACGCAGCTTCAGCAGGGCCAACTCGTGCTCGCGCTCGGCAGTCCGATCGGATTGCAGAACAGCGTCAGCCTGGGACTGGTCAGCTCGGTGCTGCGGCAGGATGATCCCGAAAGCCCGATGGTGTACATCCAGACCGACGCCGCGATCAATCCCGGCAACAGCGGCGGCGCGCTGGTAGACGTCGACGGCAACCTCGTCGGCATCAATTCTTCCATCCTGACCAAGTCCGGCGGCAACGAGGGCATCGGCTTCGCCATTCCCAGCGGCATCGTGCAGTTCGTGTACGACCAGATTCGCCAATACGGCTACGTCCGCAATGGTTACATCGGCGCGACGGTGCAGGCGATCACGCCCGAACTCGCGGCGGCGCTCGCGCTTCCGGAAACGTCGCTGCACGGGGTGATCGTGTCGGATGTCTTCCCCGACTCGCCCGCCGCCGGCGCCGGCCTGCAGCCCTACGACCGCATCGTGTCGATCGACGGCGCCGACGTCGACAGCGTGCCCGCCTTCGCCATGAACATCTACCTGCGCGGCAACGGCGACCGGGTGCGACTCGGCGTTGCACGCGGCAACAAGACCCTTTCGATCGTGGTGCCGGTGAAGGAAGTGAAGCCGGGTCCATCCGGCCTCGCGGACCTCGCCGATCCGGGCAAGAACCTCATTCCGCAACTCGGCATCGTGGGCGTCGATTTGAGCCACGACGTCGCCGATTTCGTCGGGCAGCCGCGCATCGATTCCGGCGTGGTCATCGCGGCCACCACCACCGACCAGCGCGCCGACGACATCGGCCTGCAGTTCGGCGACATCATCCACGCGGTCAACGCGAAACCGGTGGCGGACATGGATGACCTGGAAGCCGTCCTGCGCGACCTCAAGCCCGGCGACCAAGCCGTGCTGCAGGTCGAGCGCGACGGCAGGCTGCGGCTGCTGACGTTCGCGATCGACTGAGGCTCAGCGATACAACATCTCGACCAGGTCGATGTCGCGCAGCAGCCGGCGCGAGGTCTCTTCCGAAATGCGATGGCCGAGCGTCATGGCCATGATCTCCTTGCGCTCGTGTTCCAGTGCCACCAGGCGCAGCTCGCGCTCGATCGCATCCGAGCGGCGCAACTTTTCGGCGTCGGTGTCCTCCAGCACGTCGTCGTGGATGCGCCGCCGGTAAAGCGTGATCACGCGGCTCGCGGCGCCCGCGCAGATGCCCGCGTCGGCCGGCGCGGATTGCTGCATCTCGCTGAGCGCATTCCGCACCGCGGTGATTGCAGCGTGCGCGGCCACTGCGCGCGCGTGATCCCCTTCCTGTCCGGCGCCCGATTCGAGCGGCCGTTCCAGTTTTTTCAACAACGGCGGCAGGCCGACGCTGGCGCCAACCAGTGACAACACGATCACCGCGGCGGCAATGAAGATCGCGAGGTCGCGGACGGGAAACGGACTGCCGTTCGGCAACAGCAACGGCAGCGTCAGGATGCCCGCCAGCGTGATCGCGCCGCGCGCGCCGGCCAGCGTCGTCGCAAGCACAACGCGCCAACCCGTGTGTTTCAGGGGATCGCCGGCACGCCGGCGCCTCACCGCGTAAAAACGCAGCGACAGCCACACCCACACCAGACGCAGCAAGGCCAGCCCGAGCGTGATCGCAATCGCGTACACCGCAAGCCACCACGGATTGCGATGTCCGCTCTGCTCCACCGTCGCGATGGCGCCGTGCACGATGCGCGGCAGTTGCTCGCCGAGCAGCACGAACATCACGCCATTCAACGCGAACTCGATGGTGTTCCAGACGGCCGCGCGTTCGACGCGGGTCTTCGCCATCGCCCGTCCGGTCAACTCCACGTAACTCATGGTGACGCCCGCCGCGACCGCGGCCAGGATGCCCGATGCGTGCAGCGCGTCGGCCAGCAGCCACGCGCCGAACGGCATCAACAGGTTGATCAGGATCGGCGAACCGCCTTCCTGTCCGAAGCGGCGCGTCAGCCGCTGCTGGATCCACGTCACCGCAAGCGTGAACACCACCCCGCAAAGCAGTCCCGCCAGCGCCACCCACAGGAAGGTGAGCGTCGCCGCGCCCAGCGAGAACGAGCCCGTCAATACGGCCGCGACGGCGAACTGGAAACACACCAGTCCCGAAGCATCGTTGAGCAGCGACTCGCCTTCAAGGATGTGCATCATCCGCTTCGGCACCGGCGCGTGCGCGCCGATCGACGACACCGCCACGGGATCGGTCGGCGACACGATCGCCGCCAGTGCAAACGCGACCGCCAGCGGCATCGCCGGAATCAGCCAATGGATCAGATAACCGGCGCCGATGACGGTGAACACCACCAGCCCGAACGCCATTTGCAGGATCGCGCCCTTGTCGCGCAGCAGGCCGTCCTTGGAGATCCGCCAGCCATCGAGGAACAGCAACGGCGGCAGGAACAGCAGGAAGAAAACTTCCGGCCGCAATTGGACGCCCTGGTGCAACCGGTTGGAAATGATCCAGCCCAGCACGATCTGCACGATCGGCAGCGGCAATGGAATCGGCAACGCACGGACGATGTAGCCGCTGACGAGCACCGCCAGCAACAGCGCCAATGCGAGTTCGATCGCGATCACGCGCGCATCCTACAGGGAAGCGCGCTGGTTCCGTGCAGGCGACGGATCGTTGGGATGCGCGCATTCCCGGGAGTGCGGGTCGCGCCCTTGCTGGCCTACCCGCGTACGAAATCGAACGCGGATCGAAGCCCAACGGGTGCCTTGCGAGGTCCGCGGGCTAAAGGCCGCCGCGCGCGCCGATCACGCCGCCGGCAATCGCCGCGAGCGCCAGCACCAGCAGCACCGCATGCATCATCAGGAACTTGCGCGGACCCTGGATTACGCCGAGCTTCGCCGGCAGGCGCAGCGGTTCGGCCACGAACAGCATGATCGCGAACAGCACCCACACCAGCAGCATCAGGCCGATCCACCAGCTGTGCGTGATTTCGCCCGGCAACAGCGTGTACATCCAGAACCCGCTGATGCCAGCCAGCAACACGGCAATCCGCGCCTGGTTGGCGAAGCGCCCTTCGAACCGCTGGATCCACTGGACGCGCTCGTTTGCCGGCAAGCGATTGAACAGCGGCAGCAGCGAAGTGGTGACCGTGATCACGCCGCCAATCCACCACACCACGCTCAACACGTGGATGGCCAGCAGGATGTTGAACGTCGCCACGCGCATCCCCCGTACCGGATTCATTGCGCAGTCTATACACCTGCGTCGAATACCCTTTGATGCAGGTCAATGCAACTGCCGAGCAGCCAGCACGTCTTGCGCCGAATTCAGGTGGCGGTGCACCACGCGCTCACTCCAACTCGTCCTCGAAGCGCAGGTGTTTCATGCTGCGGCCGTTGCGGCGTACCAGCTTCAGTGCCTCGATGCCGATGCGGACGTGGTCCGCGACATAGCGCGCTTTGACATCCGCGTCGCTGGCCGCGGTCTTCACGCCTTCGGGAATCATCGGCTGGTCGGACACCAGCAGCAGCGCGCCAGATGGAATGCGGTTGGCGAACCCCGCCGCGAAGATCGTCGCGGTTTCCATATCGATGGCCATGCAGCGCAGCGTGCGCAGGTAAGCCTTGAACACCTCGTCGTATTCCCACACGCGGCGGTTGGTGGTGAACACCGTGCCGGTCCAATAGTCGTGGCCGAGGTCGCGGATCATCGTGGACACGCCGCGCTGCAACTGGAACGCCGGCAGCGCCGGCACCTTGGGCGGCAGGTAATCGTCGCTGGTGCCTTCGCCGCGGATCGCGGCGATCGGCAGGATCAGGTCGCCGAGCTGGTTTTTCTTCTTCAGTCCGCCGCACTTGCCGAGAAACAGCACCGATTTCGGCGTAACTGCCGACAGCAGATCCATCACCGTCGCGGCATTGGGGCTGCCCATGCCGAAGTTGATCATGGTGAGGCCGTTGGCCGTCGCGCATGGCATAGGCCGTTCGCGATCGACGATCGCGGCGCCGGTAAGCGCGCAGAACGTTTCCAGGTAGCCGATGAAGTTGGTCAGCAGGATGTAATCGCCGAATGCTTCCAGCGGCTGGCCGGTGTATCGCGGCAGCCAGTCGCACACGATGTCCAGTTTGTTTTTCATGGGTGCGGAGTCGCCACGGGCTCAATGCGCGGGCGCGGGGGCCAGCGTTTGGCGGCGCCACACCACCACGCGATTGCGGCCTTCGGACTTGGCGCCGTATTGCGCGGCGTCGGCGTGTTCCACCAGCGCATCCACGCTGGGCACACCCGCGTCACGCACGGCGACACCGATGCTCACCGTCAATGCGATCAGGTTGTCGCCCGCCGGTACGCGCAGTGCGGCGGCTCGCGCGACGATGCGTTCGGCGACGCGCACCGCCGTGCGCGCGCTGTTGCCTCGCAGGACGACCAGGAATTCCTCGCCGCCGTAGCGGCCGGCGCGATCGCTCTGGGTCAATTCCTCATGGACGGCTTCCGTCAACGCGCACAGGCACGCGTCGCCGGCGGCATGGCCGTGGCTGTCGTTGATCTGCTTGAAGTGGTCGATGTCGAGGAACAGCACCGCCAGCGGTTCCGCCGTGGCCGTCGCGGCCTGCCACGCTTCGCGCAGGCGTTCCATGATCGCGCGCCGGTTGAATACGCCGGTGAGTGGATCGAACTGCGCCATGTGCGTCGCTTCGTCGCGCTCGCGCCGCACCTGCAGCGTGCGGTCGGCAAGACCGACGGTGATGATCACCGCAGCATAGGCCATGCTGCCGGGAAATCCGTATTCCAGCCACCCCGGCAGCGGCAAGCCCGCGATCAACTGCACCACCCGCGCCATCGTCAGCGCCAGCAACGGCACCCACGAAAGAAGAAAGAATCCCGCCTGCCGGTTCCCGCGCCGCCACGCCAGCCAGCTCGACGCCAGCGCAAGGAAGGTGCTGACGATCAGAAGCAGGTTGACGGTGTTCGGCAGCCACGCATCGGGACGCAGGAAAGGCATCCAGATGATCGCCGCGAGCGCGAGGAACGGCCAGCGCAACGCGGCAAGTGCCGTCGCGAGACGTGGCGCGTAATGGCGAAGGTCCGCAAATTCCAGGATGAACCAGATCGAGAATCCGGCCGCCAGCGCAGCCATGCACTGGCCGGTGTGGTAGCCGAACGGACTGAGCAAGGCCGCGCCCGGCAGCGCGAACAGTTCGCCCGAGGCGGTCATGCCGTACACAACCTGCGCACCGACATACACGACGAAGTACACGAACATCCGGTCGCGCAACACCACCCAGAAACACAGGATCACCAGCACCATCGAAATCTGCACGCTGGTGAAGAACGTGCTGATGCGGATGTGCCCCAGGTCACCCGCGCGATAACCCGCGAGATCGGTGATGGCCGCGCGTATCGGCTGGGTCTGGCCGGGATTGCCCAACTCGAGGTAGATCGGCTGGTCGGCCCGCAAATTGGCCGGCAGCGCATACACCACCGAATCATGCGAAAAGGTGGGGTCGAGCGCCGCATCGAACACGGTGTCGTTTCGAGGGCGGTAATCCGGCGGCAGATACGCCGTCAGGCGTGCGCGCACGTTGCCGTGGATCGAAAGCAGCGGCGGACTCGCCCCGTGCCAGTCTTGCGCGACGCGCAGTTCGTACCAGGCGGTACGGGTGTGCGGCGCGTGCAACCACGCGCGTGGCGCAACGCTCGACGTTCCTTTTGCGCTCGCCGCGACGTGTCCCGCCGCCAGCACCGGCGCCGACGGCAAAGGCGTCACGCGCACCGCGGCGTTTCCCGCCCACGCGGCGCACGGCACGCACAAAAGGAGCATCCCCCTGCAAAACCAGCGCCATCCCATGACCGCACGACCCCAGATACGGCAGCTTTCGAGTCGACTCTAGCCGGTTTTCGAGGGCCCGGCGCACGGCCAAAACCACGAAAAGGCGGCAGGCGAAGTGTTAGGATGAAAGGTCCGAATTCAGCAACCTGCGCGCCTGGTCGCCATGTCCTGCCTACCCGAAGAACTCAAACAAGCCGCGCTGGAATACCACCGGCATCCACCCGCCGGAAAGATCCGCATCACCCCCACCAAATCCCTGCTGACGGCGCGCGACTTGTCGCTGGCCTACTCGCCCGGCGTCGCCGCCGCGTGCGAAGCGATCGTGGACGACCCGGTGGAATCGTATTCGCTCACCGCGCGCGGCAACCTCGTCGGCGTGGTCACCAATGGCACCGCGGTGCTCGGTCTCGGCAGCATCGGACCGCTTGCGGGCAAGCCCGTGATGGAAGGCAAGGGGGTGCTGTTCCGCAAGTTCGCCGGCATCGACGTGTTCGACATCGAGATCGATGAGCACGACCCGGACAAGCTGGTCGAGATCATTGCTTCGCTGGAACCGACCTTCGGCGGCATCAACCTCGAGGACATCAAGGCGCCGGAATGCTTCTACGTCGAGCGCAAGCTGCGCGAGCGCATGAACATCCCGGTGTTCCACGACGACCAGCACGGCACCGCGATCATCGTGGGCGCCGCACTGACCAACGCGCTGATCGTGGTGGGCAAGAAGATCGGCGAGGTGAAGGTCGCGGCATCGGGCGCGGGCGCGGCCGGCATCGCCTGCCTCGACATGCTCGTTCGCCTCGGCGTCAAGCCGCAGAACATCCTGGTCAGCGACAGGGATGGCGTCCTCTACCAAGGACGCCCCGGCCTCGATCCCAGTCTCGAACGCTACGCGCGCAAGACGAAGGCGCGCACGCTGGCCGACATCGTGAAAGGCGCCGACGTGTTCCTCGGCGTGTCCGCGGGCGGCGTGCTGAAGCGCGAGATGGTCGCGACGATGTCCGACCGCCCGGTGATCCTCGCACTTGCCAACCCCACGCCGGAGATCAGGCCGGAAGAAGCGCGTGCGGCGAAGCCCGACGCCGTGATCGCGACCGGCCGTTCGGACTATCCGAACCAGGTCAACAACGCGTTGTGCTTCCCTTACATCTTCCGCGGCGCGCTGGATGTCGGCGCCACCGGCATCAACGATGCGATGACGGTCGCCTGCGTGCACGCGATCGCCCAGCTCGCGCGCCGCGAGGCCTCCGACGTCGCGCAGCGCGCCTACGGTGGCAAGGTGCCGCACTTCGGCGCGGATTATCTGATCCCGCGTCCGTTCGATCCGCGCCTGCTGGTGCAGGTCGCGCCGGCTGTCGCGAAAGCCGCGATGGAATCCGGCGTGGCCACGCGTCCGCTCACCGATCTCCACGCCTACACCGAAAAGCTCACCCAGTTCGTGTTCCGTACCGGCCTCGCGATGAAGCCGGTGTTCGAACGCGCACGCGCGCATCCGATGCGCGTCGCCTATGCGGAAGGCGAAGAGGAAGTCGTGTTGCGCGCGGTGCAGACGCTGGTCGACGAAAAGCTGGTGAGACCCATCCTGATCGGCCGTCCCGAGATCATCCAGAAGCGCATCGAACGGATCGGGCTGCGCATCCAGGAAGGAAAAGACTTCGAACTGGTCAATGTGCATTCCGACCCGCGCTTCGACGCGTACTGGCAGCAGTACTACGCGCTGATGCAGCGGCGCGGCGTCACGCCGGCGTCGGCCAAGGCCATCATGCGCTCGCGCACCACCGCCATCGCGGCCATGATGGTGGAACGCGCTGAAGCCGACGCGCTGATCTGCGGCGTGGTCGGCCGCCACCAGCGCAAGGTCGCGTACATCCGCGACATCATCGGACTCGATCGCGGCGTGCATTCGCTGTCGTCGATGGCGGCGGTGGCGAACGACAAGGGCCTGACGTTTTTCCTCGACACGCATACGCAACACGATCCTTCGGCGGAACAGATCGCCGAATCCACCCTGCAGGCCACGCTGCGCCTCAAGATGCTGGGCGTGGAACCGCGCGTCGCGCTGATCGCCGGCTCCAACTTCGGCAGCCGCAACACGCCGACCGCGCGCAAGATGCAGGAGGTGCTGAGGCTGCTGCGTGAACGCCAGCCCGATCTCGAGGTCGAAGGTGAAATGCAGGCCGACGTCGCGCTCGATCCCGCGTTGCGCGAACGGCTGTTCCCCAATTCCCGCCTCACCGGACGCGCCAACGTGTTCGTGTTCCCCAACCTCGCCTCGGCCAACGCCGCCTTCAACATCACCCGCTCGATGTCCGACGGGGTTGTGCTGGGCCCCATATTGATGGGCGTGGCCAAGCCCGCGCATGTGCTGACGCCGCAGGCCACCGTGCGGCGGGTCGTCAACATGAGCGCGATCGCGTGCGTGGAAGCCCAGATCCGCGCGGCGCCCGAATTCGCCAAGCGCAAAGCGCGCGTCAAGGCGCAGCGCCGGGCGCCCGCAAGCAAATCCCGCAAGAACGTCAAGCAAGTCGCGCGAACGAACGCGCACAGGAGCAAACCATGAACGCACTCGCCCAATCCTTCCTCGACCAGGACCCCGATCCGCGCGAAACCCGCGAGTGGATCGAATCGATCGAGGCGGTGATCGGCGCCGAGGGCACCGAGCGCGCGCACCAGATCCTCGAACGGCTGGTCGACGAAACCCGCCGCGCCGGCGGCCACCTGCCCTTCGCGCCGACCACCGAATACATCAACACGATCCCGCCACAACTGGAGGCGAAGTCACCCGGTGACGCCGCGATGGAATGGCGCATCCGCTGCCTGATCCGCTGGAACGCGATGGCAATGGTGGTGCGCGCCAACCGGAAGCCGGGTTCGCTGGGCGGCCACATCGCGAGCTTCGCGTCGTCGGCCACGCTGTACGACGTCGGCTTCAACCACTTCTGGCGCACACCATCGGAAGACCATCCGGGCGACCTGATCTGCTACCAGGGCCACGCGAGCCCCGGCATCTACGCGCGCACGTTCCTCGAAGGCGGCATCAGCGCCGAGCAGATGGACAACTACCGCATGGAGGCGGTCAATCCGCCCGGCACCGCGCTGTCGTCGTATCCGCACCCTTGGCTGATGCCGCACTACTGGCAGGTGCCGACCGTGTCGATGGGCCTCGGCCCGATCCAGGCGATCTACCAGGCGCAATTCATGAAGTACCTGGAAGCGCGCGGCCTGGTGCCGAAGTCCGATCGCAAGGTGTGGTGTTTCCTCGGCGACGGCGAATGCGACGAACCCGAGTCGCTGGGCGCGATCTCGGTCGCCGGCCGGGAACGTCTCGACAATCTCGTTTTCGTGATCAACTGCAACCTGCAGCGCCTCGACGGCCCGGTGCGCGGCAACGGCAAGATCATCCAGGAACTCGAAGGCGTGTTCCGCGGTGCAGACTGGAACGTGATCAAGCTGGTCTGGGGCAGCTACTGGGACCCGCTGCTCGCGCGCGACAAGGACGGCATGCTGCGCAAGCTGATGATGGAAACCGTGGACGGCGAATACCAGGCCTGCAAGGCGCTGGGCGGCGCCTACACGCGCGAACATTTCTTCGGAAAATACCCCGAAACCGCGGCGATGGTGGCCAACCTGTCCGACGACGACATCTGGCGCTTGAACCGCGGCGGCCATGATCCGCACAAGGTGTACGCGGCGTACCACGCGGCGGTGCACACCGAAGGCATGCCGACGGTGATCCTCGCCAAGACGGTCAAGGGTTACGGCATGGGCGCGGCCGGCGAGTCGATGAACATCGCGCACCAGGCCAAGAAGATGCATGGCGACGCGATCCGCCTGTTCCGCGACCGCTTCCAGATTCCGATCAGCGACAAGCAACTGGAAGGCGAGGAACTGGAATCGGTGCCGTACTACCACCCCGGCAAGGATTCGCCGGAAGTGCAATACATGCTGGAGCGCCGCAAGCAGCTCGGCGGCTTCCTGCCGCATCGCCGCGCGAAGGCCAGCAAGTCGCTGGCGGTGCCTGGCCTCGACGCGTTCGACGCGATCACCAAGGGCACCGGCGAGCGCGAAATCTCGACCACGATGGCGATCGTGCGCGGCATGAACCTGCTGCTGCGCGACAAGGAACTTGCGCCGCGGATCGTGCCGATCGTGGTCGACGAAGCGCGCACTTTCGGCATGGAGGGCATGTTCCGGCAGATCGGCATCTACGCGCCGGGCGGCCAGAAGTACAAGCCGCAGGATTCCAACCAACTTTTGTATTACCGCGAAGCGGAAGACGGCCAGGTGCTGCAGGAAGGCATCAGCGAAGCTGGCGGCGTGTCCGCGTGGATCGCGGCGGCCACCAGCTATTCGGTCTCCGACCAGCCAATGCTGCCGTTCTACATCTTCTATTCGTGCTTCGGCTTCCGCCGCATCGGCGATTTGATCTGGGCCGCCGGCGACCAGCGCGCGCGCGGTTTCCTGCTCGGCGCCACCGCGGGCCGCAGCTTCGCGGGCGAAGGCCTGCAGCACGCCGACGGCGATTCGATGCTGGTGGCCGCCACCGTGCCGAACTGCAAATCCTACGACCCGACCTTCTCGTACGAGGTCGCGGTGATCATGCAGGACGGCATCCGCCGCATGCTGCACGAACAGGAAGACGTTTTCTATTACGTCACCGCGATGAACGAGAACTACACTCACCCGGACATGCCGAAAGGCTGCGAGGAAGGGATCATCAAGGGGATGTACCTGGTGCAGGACTCGGGACTCGGGGACTCGGGAAAGAGCAAGAGCAAGGCCAAGGCGCCGCGGGTGCAACTGATGTCGTGCGGCGTGGTGCTGCGCGAAGCGCTGAAGGCTGCGGAGCTGCTGGACAAGGAATTCGGCGTGAAGGCCGACGTGTGGTCGTGCCCGAGCTTCACCGAGTTGTCGCGCGACGGCTTTGATGCCGAGCGCTGGAATCGGCTGCATCCGAACCCGAAGGAACAGCGCAAGGCCTACGTCACCGAATGCCTCGAAAAGCACGAAGGTCCGGTCGTCGCCGCCACCGACTACGTGCGCGCCCTGTCCGACCAGATCCGCGCGTTCGTTCCGCACGGCCGCCGCTTCACCGTGCTTGGCACCGACGGTTACGGCCGCAGCGACACCCGCACCCACCTGCTCGACTTCTTCGAAGTCAATGCGCACTGGATCGCGCACGCAGCGATCGCGTCGCTGGCCGAGGAGGGCGTGATGAAGGCGCAGGACGTCGAGCGCGCGATCAAGCTGTGGAAGCTCGATCCGGCCAAGCCGAACCCGATCGGCGTGTAACGAACCGAAGCTGCGCGATCAGATCTGGTCGCGCAGCTTCACGTCCACGTTGCGCGTTTGCGCATCCCGCGTGATCGTGAAATGCACCACGGTGCCGGGTGTTTCGTTACGCAACTCGCGGCGCAGGTCATAGACGTGGATCGACGTCGCGGGCTTGCCGTTCACCTCCGTGATCACTTCGCCCGCCTCGATGCCGGCCTGCGCAGCGGGACCGTTCGCGGTCACGTCCATCACCTGCATGCCGCCTTTGGCGACATTGATCCACATGCCCGAGCGGTCGTAGGTGTCGAGGTCTGCGACCGGCCCCGGCAGCGGCTTCAGGTACATCATGTGGTGCGGGTAGTCGAACGTCACCACGAAGCGCTTCAACAGGCCCGCACCGACGTTGCCCTGGAACGCGGCGGAAGAGAACGCGCCTTTTTTCTGTGTCGAGAAGGACGTGACGACGTCCGGGATTTTCACGGGCCCGATCGCCACGTCCTTGCCGCGCGTCACGTAGCCGCGCGAAGCGCCGCCGACGCCCCAGCCACCCACCGCCTCCACGCCTTTCGGATGCGTCGCGCGCAAATCATGCGCCTGCGCGAACGGCGCGGTGAGCGTCAGCGCGTCGCGCGCGCCGGTGTCGATGTCGAACTTCGCGGGAATGCCTTCGAACGATCCTTCCACTTCCGGATTGTCGTCGTTGAACTCGAACGGGATCGGCGTGCCGGCATCCTTCGGATCGAAATGCTTGGGTTCGATCAAGGTGATCGTGTGCTTGCCGTAGTCGATGCGGGTCACGAAACGCTTGAACAGCTCGAATCCGGCCATGCCCTGGATGTTCACGCCCTCGACGTCGTCGATCGCGAAGTCCAGCACCCCGACGACCTGGTTCCTGAAAGTGACCTCGCCGATCCTGAGCGTCGCGACCTTCGCCAGGCCGTAATCCGCCGTCTTGTTGCCGACACCGCCGCCCGGCATCGCGCCGTGCACGTCGATGCCCAGCACCTTGGCGGTCGATGGCACCAGGATGTTCTGCCCACCGGTGTCGAAGATGAAGGTGAGTGGACCGTGGCCGTTGACCCACGCGTTGGCGTAGATGTGGTTGTTGTAGAGGTGGAACGGGAACGTCGTCTGCGCGGCGCCGCCGGCGATCATGAAATCGCCTGCCGTGCCTTTCGGCGGCGCATAGGTGGCCATCGGTTGCGCCGGCATGAAGTCCACCGACGTGGTGGTGACCGTCAACAGGTATTGCGCGCCCGCCCCATTGTCGATCACATCCTTCCACGGCAAGCGCACGCCGTCGCTGGCGCGGTAATCGCTGAAGTCCGTCGTGACGGTTTGCGCGCCCTGTCTTTCGACGGTGCGCACCAGCAGGTGCGTGCTGGCGTCGAACCATGCATCGAACGGTTTGCCGCCACGCGGGGTGATCGTCAGCACGTCACAGCGCGAGCTTCCGCACGGCTTCGCGCCGTCGGACACCACCGAGGCGCCGCCGAAACCCGGCCGCCACCATGCGTGGGTATCGCGATACGCCTGGTTGATCGCGAGCGGCAACGCATCGCCACCCTTTTCCAGGTTGACGTCGCCGTTCGGCCCCTGCTGCCAGGGAGTCGTTCCGTCGAAGCCCTGCGCGCCACTGGCGGGTCCCAGCGTGTAGTGCTGCACGGAGGCGCCGCTGCGCAGGTCGATGACGGTGGTGCCGCTCCCGGTCATGCCCTGGCCGGCAATCTTCGCGGCGGCCTTCATCACGGCCTTGCCGTTCCACGCATCACCTCCACTGGCGGCGCGATAGGCATTCAGGACGGCGGATGGATCGGTGGCGGCCCATGCCACACCGACCGAAAACACGAGTGCAATCCCGGCAACGGCAGCAGCGGCTTGGCGCATGACGGTCATCCCGATTGAGAGCACGCAGCGGATCGCGAGCCAGGTTGGCGCGGAGGTCCCGCGGTGTGAGGACCGGCGCGCGCCGTCCGCCCTCGCCGGACGATCACGCGCCGATCCTCGCAACGCTTCACGTACCGACCGGAGCGATGGATCAGACGGCCATCATTCTCCGCATGCACATCGATGCGCGCATGTGCATCTGGTAACGAAAATCCGGGTGACACTCGTCATCCGCACGCAGGCATGCAAGGACCTGTGGCGCATGCACCGTCACGCCGTCGGGCGTACACTCGCAGGTTGTTCGTTCGCGAGAGGGGTTTGATCATGCGCCGCACCGTTCTGTTTGCCGTCACCGCAGCCCTGGGTATCGCCACCACCGCGCAGGCCGCACCCGCCGGCAATACGGCCGCCAACGCGCAACCGTTTTCCAGCGCGATCACCGCGCAAGGGTTCCGTGCTTACGACAAGGCAATTTCCTCGGACACCATGGATGGACGCAAACCCGGCACGCCCGGCGGCGAGCGCGCGAGCGCGTGGATCGTCGAACAGTTCAAGGCGCTCGGGCTGCAACCCGGCAACCACGGCTCGTGGTTCCAGAAGGTGCCCACGGTTTCGACCGCGCTGGAGAACCCGGGCAACGTCAAGCTGACCGTCGGCGAAGGCGGCGGTTCGCAAACATTCGACTTCGGCAAGGACCTTGTCGCATCGACCCTGCAGGCCAAGCCGCACGTCGCGATCAAGGATTCCGACATCGTGTTCGTCGGCTACGGCGTCGACGCGCCCGAGTGGAACTGGAACGACTACAAGAACCTCGACGTCAAGGGCAAGACGGTGGTGGTGCTGGTCAACGACCCCGGCTTCGGCGACAACGACGCGAGCCTGTTCAAGGGCAAGGCGATGACCTACTACGGCCGCTGGACCTACAAGTACGAGGAAGCCGCGCGCCAGGGCGCCGCGATGTGCTTGATCGTGCACACATCCGATGCGGCCGCGGGTTATCCGTGGTCGGTGGTGATGAACAGCTGGGGCGGCCCGCAACTCGCGCTGCCGCCGTCGGAAGATCCCGCGCCGCACCTGCCGGTGGCGGGCTGGCTCACCCGCGCTGCCGCGCAACGCTTGTTCGCGAAGGCCGGCCTCGATTTCGACAAACTCGCCGCCGCGGCCGACCACCGTGGCTTCAACCCGGTGCCGCTGAAGGCGACCGCGTCGATCACGCTCGCCAGCAAGATCGCGCATGGCTCGGCCAACAACGTGCTCGGCATGATCAAGGGCAGCGAACATCCCGACCAGGTCGTGGTCTTTTCCGCACACTGGGATCACCTCGGCGAAAACGATGCGCTGAAGGGCGACAAGATCTACAACGGCGCGATCGACAACGGCACCGGCATTTCGGCGCTGCTTGAAATCGCCAAGGCGTTCAAGGCGCAGAAACCCGCACCGAAGCGCAGCGTGCTGTTCGCGGCCGTGACGCTGGAGGAATCGGGCCTGCTCGGTTCGCTCTACTACACCAAGCATCCGGTGTTCCCGATGGACAAGACCGTCGCCGACATCAACATGGATGCCATGGACGTGATCGGTCCGACCAAGAACCTGCAGATCATCGGCAGCGGCCAGTCGCAACTGGAAGACATGTTGAAGGCCGCGTTGAAGAAACAGGGCCGCTTCGCAATCCCCGACCAGACGCCGGAGAACGGCTTCTACTATCGCTCCGACCACTTCAGCTTCGCCAAGGCCGGCGTGCCCGCTTTGATGACGCAAACCGGCGACGACATGGTGGATGGCGGCACCGCCGCGGGCCGCAAGGCGCTCGACGACTACACCGCGCACCGCTACCACACGCCGTACGACAACTTCGATCCGAAGTGGGATTTCTCGGGCGTCGCCGAAGACACGCAGGCGCTGTACGAAGTCGGCCGCGA